>CAYUSO010000008.1:0-99588 GCA_964447395.1 uncultured Rhizobium sp. | reverse complement strand
AACCGCCGACCTACTGATTAAGAGTCAGCTGCTCTACCAACTGAGCTACAAGTCCGTTTGTTCGTTTATTTTTGGGTGATCTCTAGCACTGTGGCGTATCTCCCCGAGTGAATTTTAGTTCCCCGAGCGGAGTCGAGGGGCTCGGAGTTTAAAATTCCAACCCCTCGACTCCGCTCGGGGAACTAAAATTTACTCGGGGAACTAAAATTTAATGATCTTTCCAACCGATTCTCTTCAAGAAAAATTCGTAAGAATCTTCGAAGGTGAAAGTTTTATTATCGTCGAAAATGATTAATTTATTGGCGATTTTTGCCAGAAAATGTTCGTCATGCGTCACCATAATCACTGCGCCTTCGAAGTTTTGAATCGCTTCCATCAAGGATTCGCACGATTCCATATCGAGGTGATTTGTTGGTTCGTCGAGCAGCAATAAATTCACGCCTTTGAGCAAAATTTTTCCTAAAGTGACGCGCGATTTTTCGCCGCCGGAAAGCACGGAAATTTTTTTATTCGCGAGATCACTTGAAAACATCATATTGCCGCAAACCTGACGTACTCTGGTTTGAGGAAGTCTCTCATCAACTTTTTGTAGCTCTTCGTAAATCGTAGAATTCTTGTCGAGGCGATCGATATTCATCTGTCCGAAATATCCGATTTCAACTTTTGGATTAATTTTCACATTGCCGTGAAGCGGCGCCAAATCTCCAGTGATGAGCTTTAGCAAAGTCGATTTTCCTTTGCCGTTTTTTCCAATCACGCAAATTTTATCGCCATTTTCAACTTTGAATTTCAGGTGCTGAATCAGCAAATGATCTGGTTTGTAGCCGAAGGATAAATCTTCAACTTCGATCATATTTTCCTTGCTGCCGTAAGGCTTGTGCGTGAATTCGAAATCGAGCGTCGAAATATTTTCGAGCTTTTCTTTCACCTCTTGCTTATCCAACATTTTGGCGCGCGATTGAGCTCTCGAAGCCATGCTGGCCTTAGCTTTGAAGCGATCGATCCATTCCTGAGTTTTTTGTCTTTGCTTCTCTTCATTGAGACGAGTTTTTTCGTAAATTTCTTCTTCAGCGGCGATTTTTTCGCGCAGGCCGCGCGTATTTCCCGGAACTTTTTTGAAAGATTTTCTGTGAATGATGAGAGTGTGCGTGATCACGCTATCCATGAATCCACGGTCGTGCGTGATGAGAATTAATTCACCTTCCCATTCGCGCAAAAAATCTTTGAGCCAGCGAATTGAGTGAATGTCGAGATAGTTGGTTGGCTCGTCGAGCAGCAACATTTGCGGTTCCATCAAAAGCAATTTCGCCAGATTTAATTTTACCTGATAACCGCCGGAGAAATTTTTTGGATCTTTGTAGAGATCGTCATAAGTAAAGCCCAAGCCGTATAAAATATTTTCGCCTTTCCAACCTTCATGCTCGCGATCTTCGGGCAAAACCGAGCAAATTTCTTCGAGAACCGTGTCGTGAGTGAAGTGAATATGTTGCTCCAAATGCCCGATTCTGTAGCCGCGCGGAATTTCAATTGCGCCTTCGTCTGGCTCTAATTTTTTTAGAATTAGTTTTAGAAATGTTGATTTTCCTGAGCCGTTGCGACCGATTAAACCAACTTTTTCGCCGCTATTAATGATGAAATTTCCGTCAGAAAAGATCGTGTGGCCGGAAAATGAAATGGAGAGGTCTTTTGCTTTGATCACGTTTTTAAAAATTAATTCTCAAAAGAGAGGAACATTATGTGAGCATCAACATAGCCTAAATCTCGGTGTTTAAAGGCTTTAGGAGCGGTGCCGATAATTTTAAATCCAACTGATTGCCATAAATTTATCGCCGCTTTGTTGGTTGAAACTACGAAATTAAATTGCATGGCGCGATAGCCAGATTTTTTCGCTTCCGCGATTGAATGTAGAGCCAAAGCCTTGCCGACGCCTTTTCCTCGTGCTTCGTTATCAACGATGTAGCTTGCATTTGCGATATGTGAGCCGCGATCAACTTGATTTGGTTTTATCAAATAAGCGCCAAGAATTTTTCCGTTTATTTTTGCAATAAATGTTTTGGCGAATGGATTCATCCACTTTGCGCGAGCCTCTTCCTTCGTGGTTTCGGCGCGGTTGACGTAAGTGTCGCCAGTTGAAATTACTTTCTGAAAAATTCGCCAAATTTCTTCAAAATCTGCGTCTTCAGCGAATTTTATTTTGAGATCTGTCATTAACTTTGCGGCGCCGAGCATTGTCTGCCGATTTGCGATCCGACTTTGAATTCCTTGCCGGCTTTGAGGTCATCGAGGATTTTTTGGAAATTTTCGGAGGTTAAATCTTCAGCAAAATCATCATTGATTTGAACAACTGGAGCGTTGACACAAGCGCCTAAACATTCGACTTCCTTAAGCGTGAAAAGTTGATCGACAGTAGTTTGATCCATTTCGATTCCCAATTTTTTTTCGCAATCTTTGATGATTTGATCAATGCCGCGAAGCATGCAAGGCGTGGTTTTGCAGAATTGTAGCAAATATTTTCCAACTGGTTTGAGGTTGTACATCGTGTAAAAACTGGCGACTTCGTAAACTTTAATTTCCGGCATTTCCAAAATTTCGGCGATGCAGGCGATGACATCTTTCGAAACCCAATTTTGATTTTGTCTTTGTGCGAGATCAAGCAGCGGCATCACGGCCGATTTTTTTCTTTCAGCAGGATATTTTGCTAAAATTTTTTTAACTTGTTTTTGGTTTTCTTCGGAGAATTGGAAGGTCATTTTTTATTTTTTAGTTCCGCATTGTTAGTTCCCCGAGCGAAGTCGAGGGGTTTTGAGCTTATATGTTCCGCGCCCTTCGACTTCGCTCAGGGAGCTGCTAATTTAGCTCACCTTTTTCCACACCGCTTTTTTGGCGGCGAGTAAAATTAAAAATAAAACACCTAGGAAAATCATGGTGCGGATGCCCATTTTTTTACGATGTTCGGTTTCTGGCTCTGCTGCAAATTGCAAAAAATTCACAACGTCGATGGCCATTTGTTCTTTGGTAGCAACGGTTCCATCGCGATAATCAACTTGGCCATCATCAGAAATTGGTTGCGGCATGCCGATTTGGCGGCCTTCGAAATAAGGGTTGTAGCTTTTGCCTTCGGCCATCGCGAAGCCTTCTGGCGCGTCAACGAAACCGGTTAGCAAAGAATAAACATAATTCGCGCCATCGTGACGAGCTTTGACAATTAGCGATAAATCTGGCGGAAAAGCTCCACCATTAGCAGAGCGCGCCGCTTGTTCATTGGCGTAAGGAGAGACGAATTTGTCGGAAGGCAGGCCAGCGCGATCAAACATTTCGCCATCATCATTCGGACCGTCTGAAACTAAGGCTTCGGAAGCGATTTGTTTTACTTCATCTTCGGAAAAACCGAGCTGAGTGAGATTGCGGTAAGCCACGAGTTTCAAGCTGTGGCAGGCGGAGCAAACTTCTTTGTAAACTTGATAACCGCGTTGTGCCGAGGCTCGATCGAAGCGACCAAAAGCGCCATCAAATTCCCACTTCATTTGTTTTGGATGGAGCGCGGTGGTGCTTAGAGCATCAGAGTTATGAGGCTCAGAAGCTGAGGCAAAATTGGGTAAAATTAGAAATAAAATGAGGAAAAGTTTTTTCATTTTTTACAGTTTAAAAAATTTCTTTTCAAAATTGACAACCTTGCCGCCTTTGATTGCAACGCCTTCCGATCTCAGCAAAGCGATTTTTTTATCAACTCCAAAAGCATAACCGCTAACATCACCATCAGATTTAACCACGCGATGACATGGCACTTCTGGCGCGTTAGGATTTGCGCTAACAATTTGTCCGATGCCGCGAAAGGCTTTGGTTTTTAATTTATCGCCAATGGCTTTGTAAGTGGTGACGCGGCCTTGAGGAATTTTTTTTAAAAGTTCGTAAACCTTTGCGGAATCAATGGCCATGCTTGCTCCTGCATCTTTTTTGGTAATCTTCATCGATTGATTCTGGTAGCGGCAAAGTTTTTTCAAACTTCGGCAATTGCGGCAAAATTATTAAAAAATAGGCGTAGTAGTAAAAAGTGGCAAAGCGCGAAGCCCAGATGTACCAGCCTTCGGCAGGAGATTTTCCGAGATAACCGAGGAAGATAAAATTCAAAATAAAGAGCCAGAAAACTTTTTTGAAAAGCGGGCGATAGGCGCCAGACTTGACTTGCGAGCGATCCAAAAATGGCAAAGCGAAAAGTAAAGCGATAGCGCCAAACATCATCAAAACGCCGCCAAGCTTGTCAGGCACTGCGCGCAGAATTGCGTAAAATGGTAGGAAATACCATTCCGGAACGATGTGAGCTGGCGTCACCATTGGATTGGCAGGAATGTAATTATCGGGATGTCCGAGCGAATTTGGATAGAAAAATAGGAAATATCCGAAGACCAAAAAGAAGCCGACAAAGCCCACCATGTCTTTGATGGTGAAATATGGATGGAAAGGAATCGCATCTTTTTTGGTTTTTAATTCAACGCCGGTTGGGTTGTTGGAGCCTACAGTGTGAAGGGAAACCAAGTGAAGCAAAACCACGCCAACAATTAGGAAAGGCAATAAAAAGTGAATTACGAAAAAGCGATTAAGCGTTGGATTATCAACGGAATAGCCGCCCCACAACCATTCGACGATTGATTTTCCGACAACAGGAAGAGCCGAAAATAAATTGGTGATAACGGTCGCGCCCCAGAAGCTCATTTGTCCCCAAGGTAAAACATAACCCATGAAAGCGGTCGCCATTGTCAGCAAGAAAATCACGATTCCAACCCACCATAAAATTTCGCGCGGTGATTTGTAGGAGCCGTAATAAAGCCCGCGAGCGATGTGGGCGTAGAGCGCGAAGAAAAACATCGAAGCACCGACGGCGTGAATATAGCGAATTAACCAGCCGTAATTAACGTCGCGCATGATGTGCTCGACTGAGTCGAAGGCCATTTTAGTATTGGGAACATAATGCATTGCGAGAAATAATCCGCTCAAGATTTGCACTACCAAAGCTATGCCAGCAATGGATCCAAAGCTCCACCAATAGTTCAAATTTTTTGGATAAGGATGTTTGAAAAGCGTATTTTCTATCGAAGAAATAATCGGCAGGCGATCATTGATCCACTTGGCAATTTTTGATTTTTCGGTGAGCGATTTTTCGAAATCGTTTTCGATGTGATTGGTCATGACTAACCGATTTTAATTGTTTTGTCGTTGATAAATTCGTAAGGCGGAATTTCTAAATTTTTTGGCGCCGGGCCTTTGCGGATGCGGGCTGAAGTGTCGTATTGAGAACCGTGGCACGGGCAAAACCAGCCTTTATATTCGCCTTCGCCGCCAATTGGAATGCAGCCTAAATGCGTGCAAATTCCGATGGTGATGAGCCATTCTTCTTTGCCTTTTTTGACGCGATCGGAATCAGTTTGCGGATCGCGCAACTCGGCTAATTCAACTTTTTGCGCAGCTTCAATTTCTGCTGCAGTGCGGCGTTTGATGAAGATGGGTTTGCCTCGCCACATTACTTTTTTTTCTTCGCCGACTTTGATGTTGGAAATATCAACTTCAACCGATGCTAGAGCCGCAACATCGCTTGATGGATTCATGCTGTCGATGAATGGTAAAATCGCGCAAGCCGCGCCAATGCCGGCGGTGGCGTAAGCAGTGGTCGTAAGAAGTTTACGACGACTTTCGTCTTTTGGAGATTCTGTCATTTTTTTGGAAATTTTCGGGAAAAAAGAGGTCGCGTTTTTTATTAAGCAAAGCAGATTTATCAACCCGAAATTTTTTTCAGATCTTGAATTTTTTTAGCTCCCTCAAGCGAAGTTGAGGGGTAAAAAATTCTGCAAACTCAACACCCCGCAACTTTGTTCGGGGAGATAATTTTTTAAAAAAATGACAATTCTCAAAATCAAAAAACTTGAAAATGGTAAGGATCTTCCTTTGCCAAAATATGAAACCGCAGGCTCTGCAGGAATGGACTTGCTCGCGGCCATTGATGAACCGATTATTTTAAAACCAGGCGAAGTGAAATTAGTAAAAACCGGAATTTCAATCGCACTCGAAAAAGGCTTCGAAGCCCAAGTGCGCCCGCGTTCTGGCCTTGCGTTAAAAAACGGAATTACAGTTTTAAATTCTCCCGGAACCGTTGATTCAGACTATCGCGGCGAAGTTTGTGCGATTTTAATCAATCACTCAAAAGTTGATTTCACCATCACACGCGGAATGCGCATCGCACAAATCGTGATCGCAAAACACGAACAAGCAAAAATCGAGGAAGTCGAAAATCTCGATGAAACCACGCGCGGCGCCGGTGGATTTGGTTCGACTGGCACGAAGTAAATTGAAATGCTAACTGATTCACAAAAACAGCGCTACTTACGAAACACCATTCTTCCCGAAATTGGTGAAGCGGGACAAAAAAAACTTTTGCGCGCGAAGGTTCTGGTTGTTGGTGCGGGAGGGCTTGGCTCGCCGGTTTTATTTTATCTCGCGGCGGCGGGAGTTGGAAATATTGGCGTGATTGACGATGATGTTGTTGAGCTTTCAAACCTACAACGCCAAGTGATTCACAGCGAAAAAAATCTCAATCAAAAAAAAGTTGAAAGCGCGAAAGAAAAAATTTCGGCGCTAAATCCTGATGTAAATTTAGAAATTTTCTCCGAACGCGCAAATCGCGAGAGCCTTAGAGAAATCTGCATCAATTACGATTTTATTTTGGACGCGACTGATAATTTTCCGACGCGTTTCATCATCAACGAAGTCGCTCATCAAACAAAAAAACCACTAATTTTCGCCGCCGTAAAATCCTTCGCCGGACAAGTTTCAACTTTCAAATCTTACGAAAAAAATAATCCCTGCTACGCCTGTTTTAACCCGAATATCGTCGATGAAAATTTCTCCTTACCGCTTGCAGAAAAGGGAATTTTAGGATCCGTCGCCGGCACAATCGGCGCGCTTCAAGCGACTACAGCAATTAAAGAAATTTTAGGAATCGGCGAATCGCTTGTCGGCAAAATTTTGGTTTTTGATTTCCTCAAAAACGAATTTCGTAAGGTGAATTTGCGCAAAAATCCCAGTTGTAAAATCTGCAACCACAACTAGAAGGGCGCGCTCGTTTTTTGAAAAAGAAAATTTTTTTTAAGTAAGGAGAGGTGGCCCCGGTTAATGGGAGCTGCTTTATTTTTGGAGAGGTGGCCGAGTGGTCAATGGCAACAGACTGTAAATCTGTCCGCGCAAGCGTTCGCTGGTTCAAATCCAGCCCTCTCCACCATTCTAAGGTTTAGGGCAGTTTGAACCTGCGAGAGTTTTTATTCTGCGGCGCTACGCGTCCGTGGGGGGTTCAAATCTAGCCTTCTACACCATCCGCTTTCGTCCTTTGGACTACAGCGCGATTGGGAATTTAGTTTGTGTGTTTAGTGGGCGAAAGTCGCGCTATAGCACAGTGTAAGCGGGTGTAGCTCAAAGGTAGAGTTCCAGCCTTCCAAGCTGGCCGTGAGGGTTCGATTCCCTTCACCCGCTCCAAACCCCCCCCCATTAAATTTGCAGTCTTATGGATTCGGAAGATTTTAGCAAAGAAGCGCGATTGAGTCATATTCGTTTCCAGAATCAAAAAAAAGATAGTCGCGAAAGAGAGCGAAAACAAAAAGAGCTGCGGGAAGAGCAGGAGAGAAATGCTTACAAACTCCGATCAAAAACTTACGAACAAGATTTTCACAAAGGTAGTGAGGTGGCCATGGTGAGCGGCTTTCCAGTGTTTATTCATTCAGAAATTCTACAATCTTCAAATTACCAATCATTTAACAGCAAAGTCAGCACAGCGCTTTCGCAAACCAGTTTTGCTCCCTCAAATGCTCAGGTGGGAATCAAATTTCTTGTTGATGACAAAGATAAGCACCTGAAGACAGGCAGAGGCGAAGAAATTGTGGAATTAAAAATATTGGGTGAGCAACAAAATGGAAGTATATCGGCCGGCGATTGGAGAGTGCTTGGCGTTTTAGATCGCAAGCAGAAATGTATTTTTTTACTCAAGGAAGCGATTGGTCATTTAACCATCAAAGCTCAGGCAAGAAAAATACAGACTGATTTTTCGACAGAGGAACGCTCAAGGTAGATGCCTCAAAAATTTAAACTTCACTCCCCATTTTCCCCCGCAGGTGATCAGCCGCAAGCGATTGCGAAGCTTATTTCGGGTTTGGAATCTCACAAAAAAGATCAGGTTTTGCTCGGAATCACTGGCTCGGGAAAAACTTTTACCATGGCAAATATCATCGAAAAAACGCAGCGGCCGACGCTGATTATGGCTCACAATAAAACGCTCGCGGCGCAGCTTTATGGCGAGATGAGGGAATTTTTTCCAGAAAATGAAATTGGATATTTCGTGTCTTTTTACGATTACTATCAGCCTGAGGCTTATGTCCCTAAGACCGACACTTACATCGAAAAAGATTCTTCCATCAACGAACAAATTGATCGCCTGCGCCACGCAGCTACTCGCGCGCTTTTCGAGCGTCGCGACACGATTGTGATTGCTTCAGTTTCTTGCATTTACGGCATCGGTTCGCCGGAATTTTATTCGAAAATGGTTTTGCGTTTGCGTGCCGGCGAGGAAATCAATCGCCAGAAGCTCTTGCTGCGTCTGGTTGATTTGCAATATGAGCGCAATGACATCGAATTTTCGCGCTGCAATTTTCGCGTGAAGGGTGATGTGGTTGATATTTTTCCGTCGCACACCGACGAGCGCGCCTGGCGGATCGCCATGTTTGGTGATGAAATCGAAGAAATTACCGAGTTTGATCCGCTAACTGGCGAAACTTTTTGCAAGCTCGAATCAATCGCACTTTATCCTTCTTCGCATTATGTGACACCAGCTGAAACCTTGAAGGGCGCGATTGTGAACATAAAACATGACTTGGGAATTCGCGTCAAAGAATTGGAAGAGCAGGGAAAATTAGTCGAAGCGCAACGCTTAAATCAGCGCACAACTTACGACATGGAAATGTTGCTCACGGTTGGTTCATGCAAAGGAATCGAAAATTATTCGCGCTATCTTACAGGCAGGCCAGCTGGGGCTGCGCCGCCAACTCTCTTCGAATATTTGCCGCAAGATGCGCTACTTTTTGTTGACGAAAGTCACGTCTCAATTCCGCAAATTGATGGCATGTATAAAGGCGATTTTGCGCGCAAATCTAATCTTACCGAATTTGGTTTTCGTCTGCCTTCGGCTCTCGATAATCGTCCGCTAAAATTTTCGGAATGGGAGGCCTTCAAGCCACAGACCATCTATGTTTCAGCCACTCCGGCGAAATATGAATTAGAAAAATCTTGTGGTGAAATTGTTGAGCAAATTATTCGTCCAACTGGCCTTCTTGATCCAGTTTGTGAAATTCGTCCGGCAAAAGAGCAAGTGAAAGATTTGCTCGCGGAGATAGAGCGAGTAAGGGCGAAGGGTTTTCGAACTTTGGTGACAACTCTCACCAAAAAAATGGCGGAAGATTTGGCGGATTATTTAAACGATCACGGTGTCAAAGTTGTTTATATGCATTCGGACATTGATACGCTTGATCGCATCGAGATCATTCAAAATTTACGTTTGGGAAAATATGATTGTTTGGTTGGTGTGAATCTTTTGCGCGAAGGTTTGGATATTCCTGAATGTGCGCTGATGGCGATTCTTGATGCGGATAAGGAAGGATTTTTGCGCAACGAAACTTCGCTGATTCAAACAATTGGCCGCGCCGCGCGCAACTCGGAGAGTAAGGTGATTCTTTATGCGGATAAGGAAACAAAGTCGATTCGTGCTGCGCTCGCCGAAACTAATCGTCGCCGCGAAATTCAAATCGCCTACAACAAGAAACACGGTATCACGCCGAAGACAACCAGCAAACCGCTTGGCTCAGCTTTGGCGAATCTTTATTCGAAAAAATCAGAGGAGGTTGATGAATTTTCTGTCAAAAATTCATCGCGAGATTTGGGAGAAAAAAATGTCGAAAAACTCAAAAAAGAAATGCTTAAAGCTGCTACTGAGCTTGATTTTGAAAGGGCGGCCGAATTGCGTGATCGAATAAAGAAATTGGAAAATCTGCAGTTGATCTAAATTTTATCAGGAGAGGATTTTGCGAGAGAAGCTACACATCCCCGCTTTCGCGGGGATGGTTTGAAGAAAAATAAACAAGATTTTAGTTGCTGGTTTTAATTCCCCATTTTTTGCCTAAGTAAGCAGTCACAGATTGACGTTCTTCAGCATTGATGGCGCGGCTGAAAATTATGATTTCGCCAATTTTTCCGGTGTAAAATTTTTCGGTAGTGTTGATTGAACCGATGCGAGGATTTGCCCAAGCAATTGCGTTGGAGATGTTAGAATCTGAATCGCTGGAAATTGATGTGCCGTTGCGATAGTAGGAAAGAACTCTGGTTGAAGTTCCGTAAGCGATTTGAAGATAAATTACGGTTGGTGTTAAAGCGCTTAGACCAAGAGTGACGGTTGGTGCTGTGCTGCCAGTATGCATTTCAAACTTTCCATCCGATGAGCAAGCTGAGGCGCAATTATTACGAAATACCCAGCCAGTTGAAGGGGCAGAATCAAAAACTGCCTCAACGTGCGCTGTTGTTGGTTTAATCACAAAAAAGTAAGAAGCATTGCTACCAGCATTCAAACTAGTCACAACCATGTCATCATTAGAACCATCAAAGTTCAAAGCAGGAAGATTGTTAATCGCGCTCGAGTCGTAAGTTGGATATTTTGTGCTAGAGCCTTGAGTTGCGTTATATTTCAAAGTTGATTGCGGATTGGTGTCATACCAAGTTGCAATTTCCGCACTTTCTTCTGGTTCAGATCCACCAAAACTTGATTCCATCGTAGTATCAAGCCAAAGCGCCAAATCTTTGATACTTGCAACTGGCGAACTTTGAGTTTGCGTACGAGCTGAATTCAAACGCATTTTCTTCACCAAGCGCGAGCTTTGAGTTATACCAGCGACTAGAATTCCGATGATTAGAATAACAATTGAGAGCTCGATTAGCGAGAAGGCCGTGTGTTTTTTCATAATTTTAGTTTGGTTTAGTAATGGATTCAGAAAGAGCGGTTGCGCTGTTTATCGGGAAAAAGGATCATAATTTGCAAGAAGTTTTACATGCCATGATTCAGAATGCAGTTTGGATTGACTCACGATAATTTGATTCCCCATTTTTTACCTAGATAGCTGATAACCGATTGCCTTTCTTCGGTTGTTAAAACTCTGCTGAAGATGATGATTTCACCGATTTTTCCGCTATAGAATTTTAGCGTAAGATTCACTGATCCGATGCGCGGATTGCTCCATGTGGTGTTGTGAGTGTCGGAATCTGTTGAGCTCGAAACAAAAGCGCCATTGCGATAATAATTCATCACTTTGGTTGGCGTGAGTTTGGTATCAACGTAGAGAACATAAGGCGTGTTAGCGCTTAGGCCGAGCTGTGTTTGTGGAGTTGGATTGGTGCCATTCCACCAAGAAAACGCGCCATCGCCAGTGCAAGTTGGATAATTTGGCTGATCGCAAAGATTGCGAAAAACCCAGGTTTGATTTGGCGCAGAGTCAAGAATCGCTTCAACCTGCGCTGTTGTTGGTTTAATCACAAAAAAGTAAGAAGCATTGCTACCAGCATTCAAACTAGTCACAACCATGTCATCATTAGAACCATCAAAGTTCAAAGCAGGAAGATTGTTAATCGCGCTCGAGTCGTAAGTTGGATATTTTGTGCTAGAGCCTTGAGTTGCGTTATATTTCAAAGTTGATTGCGGATTGGTGTCATACCAAGTTGCAATTTCCGCACTTTCTTCTGGTTCAGATCCACCAAAACTTGATTCCATCGTAGTATCAAGCCAAAGCGCCAAATCTTTGATACTTGCAACTGGCGAACTTTGAGTTTGCGTACGAGCTGAATTCAAACGCATTTTCTTCACCAAGCGCGAGCTTTGAGTTATACCAGCGACTAGAATTCCGATGATTAGAATAACAATTGAGAGCTCGATTAGCGAGAAGGCCGTGTGTTTTTTCATTTTTGATCCGAAGAAGTTTGCTCCAAGGCCTTTTGGTTTTTTTAAAATGCTGTGGATTTGCAAGGGATTTTACCTCTTCGTAAAAAAATTTGAAAAATTAAATCAGATCAAAACAATGCCGCGCCTCGCAAGACATAATCATCTAAGAGTTTGTGAGGTTTTTTATGGCGGAGTAGCTCAGTCGGTAGAGCAGCGGGATCATAATCCGCGTGTCGGGGGTTCGATTCCCTCCTCCGCTACCAGTTTTCTTTGGTTGCGCTGCGGCGTGATTAATAAAAACAAACAAAGACAAGGCGCGACGAAAAGCAGTTCCGCGTCAAAATAATTTTCCAAAATACATGTCAAAAGCATTAGAAAAAACTTCGCCATTTTTCAGCGCGAACGTTGTTTTTATTAACGAGCTTTATCAGAAATTTTTGCAGAATCCTGCTTCAATTGACGCTTCTTGGGCAGAATTTTTTTCTGCTAATTCCGAAGAAGTAAAATCAATTCTGTTCGATTATAATGGTCCATCATGGAGCTCGAGAGGATTAAAAATCGTAGGTTCGCAGGAATTTGATATTTCTTCGAATGCGAAAAAAGAGGCGCCAAAGAAATCCGACGCCACATCTTCTGCAAGTGATTTAGAATTGCGCTTAGCCAATTTAGTTGCAGCTTACCGCCGCTACGGACATCTCGCGACAAACCTTGATCCGCTTGGCCTCACGCCAATTCGTCAAGTTCCAGAACTTGATCCAAAAAAATATGGCGCTGATGATGCATCCGCTCTGGGACTAGCTCAAATCTATTCCAACAAAGTTGGTTGCGAATTCGATTACATTTCCAACAGCGAGCAAAAATCTTGGTTGGCAAAAGAAGTTGAAGCCACTTTGCCTTCGCAAATTTCCAAAGATGAAAAACTAAAAATCCTCAAAGAGGTGATTAGAACTGAGCGCTTCGAGCAGTTTCTTCATAAACGTTTTCCAGGCGCAAAAAGATTCTCAGTTGAAGGTGGCGATTCCTCAATTTCGGCACTCGAAAAAATCATCGATGTTGCGGGAAAGGCTGGCGTAAAAAAAGTTATCGTTGGCATGGCGCATCGCGGTCGTCTCAACACTTTGACTGGTGTTATGGGTAAGCCTTACCACCAAATGATCTCCGAATTTAAAGGCACGCCAGGCATGCCGGAAGGCGTCACCAAATCTGGCGATGTGAAATATCACATGGGCTATTCATCGACGCGCGAAATCGCCGGCAATAAAGTTAGCCTGTCTCTGGCATTTAACCCTTCGCACCTTGAGGCTGTAAATTCGGTAGTTTGTGGTCGTATTCGCGCAATTCAAGATTTGCTTGCTGATGCCGCACGCAGCAAGGGTTTGGCGGTTTTGATTCATGGCGATGCTGCTTTCGCCGGACAAGGTTCGGTCGCTGAAAATCTGGTGATGAATGGCACGGAAGGCTATACAACTGGCGGCGTGATTCACATCATCGTCAATAACCAAATCGGCTTCACCGCCAATCCGTCTGATTCGCGCAGCACGCTTTACGCTTCCGATCTCGCCAAATCAATCGATGCGCCAATTTTCCACGTGAATGGTGATGATGTTGAAGCTGTGGTGAAGGTTGCAGGCATTGTTGCGCGCTATCGCCAGCTTTTCAAAAAAGACATTGTTCTTGATGTGATTTGCTATCGCCGCTACGGCCACAATGAAGGCGACGAGCCGCTCTACACCCAGCCGGTGATGTATACGAAAATCAAAAATCATCCGACTTTAGAAAAAATTTATTCGCAAAAATTAATCTCTGAAGGCGCGGTTTCTCAAGGTGAATATGAAAAATTAGCGGCAGATTTCGATGCGCATTTAGCGGCGGAATTTACCAAAGCCGAAACTTACAAACCAAAAGAAGCAGATTGGCTGAAAGGTGATTGGAGTAAGGTTGCGGATGGTGATGAGGCGCAAGCAAAAACTTCTGTCGATAAAAAAACTTTGAAAAATTTGATTGCAAAAACTGCTGAAATTCCTGCTGGTTTTAATGCTAATCCAAAAATTGCAAAACAGCTTGAAGCTAGAGTTGAAGCGGTTTCGTCGGAAAAAAATATCGATTGGGGTTGCGGCGAAGCACTCGCTTTTGCTTCGCTTTTAAACGAAGGATTTCCAGTTCGCATCACCGGCCAAGATTCTGGCCGCGGCACTTTTTCGCATCGCCATTCCATCCTTCACGATGCCGCAACTGACGCGCGTCACAGCGTTTTCGCTCCACTTGCCAAATCGGCAAAATACGAAGTTTATGATTCGGTTTTGTCGGAATATGGCGTGCTGGGATTTGAATATGGCTATTCGCTTTCATCGCCAAATTCCTTGGTGATTTGGGAAGCGCAATTCGGCGATTTTGCCAATGGCGCGCAAATTATTTTTGATCAATTCATCGCTTCAAGCGAAGTGAAATGGCTGCGAAAATCTGGCTTGGTGATGCTACTGCCGCATGGTTTTGAAGGGCAGGGGCCAGAACATTCTTCGGCAAGACTCGAGCGTTATTTGCAAGCTTGCGCCGACAATAATCTTCGCGTGGTTAACATCACAAATCCGGCGAATTTCTTCCACGCTTTGCGTCGTCAAATTCACGGAAAAGATCGTAAGCCATTGGTTGTGATGTCGCCAAAATCGCTGCTGCGTCACAAATTAGCGGTTTCGAATTTGAGCGAATTTTCTGATTTACAATTTCGTCCAGTTATCGGCGAAACCGCGGAAATCAAGGATGCGCGTAAAGTGGTGATTTGCTCTGGCAAAGTTTATTACGATTTGTTGGAAGCGCGCGAAGCTGCGAAAATCGCTGATGTAGCGCTTATTCGCCTCGAACAATTTTATCCTTTTCCGAAAGAAGAATTAAAATCTGAGCTAAAAAAATATAAAAATTCCGAAGTAATTTGGTGCCAAGAAGAGCCGCGAAATATGGGCGCGTGGAAATTTGTTGAGGAATTGATCGAAGAAGTTTTGGTTGATCTGAAGCAAAAAATTTCCCGCCCGAAATATGTCGGCAGAATCGCCTGTGCCTCGCCTGCTACAGGCTACGGCTCCTATCACGCTAAAGAGCAGAAAAAATTAATTGACGAGGCACTAAGTTAATTTAGTTTTTGAAGTCACAAACCCAAATCATTCACCACTTTTTTCTTAGCGAAAATTAACACCAAAATTAAGGAAATGGATTATGAATAACCTGAATGAAATTATCGCAAATTCTGCATTGTTTCTAGGGCTAGCAACCTTTGCTGGTCTGTGTATTTGGACAATGTGTGATCTCGACAAAGATCATAAAAAACCTAAAAAAACCAAAAAAAGTTTAACTTAAAAAATCATGGCTCTCGAAATCAAAGTTCCTGCACTTGGCGAATCAGTATCAGAAGCATCAATTGCCAAGCTTCACAAAAAAGTTGGTGATGCCGTAAAGGCCGACGAGCTCATTGTTGAGCTTGAAACTGACAAGGTGACGCTTGAGGTTAATGCGCCAGCAAATGGCATTATTTCTGATCTCAAAGTTGCCGAAGGCGACAATGTGAAAGTCGGCGATTTAATTGCGCTCATGAAAGAAGGCGCTGCTGGCGCGGTTTCAGCCACTGCTCCAAAAATTGCCGCTCCTTCGCAAAGCGCTTCTGATTCTCATCCACTTTCTCCGGCGCCAAAAAAACTTGCCGCAGAAAATAACATCGACACTTCGAAAATTTCTGGCTCGGGAAAAGATGGTCGCGTCACCAAAGGTGATGTTTTGGAAGCAATTTCTTCCGGCGCAAAAGCGCAAGCGCCTGCCGCACCAAAGGCTCCAGCTAATTTCGGCGAAAAACCGGTTGAGCGCGTGAAGATGTCAAAACTTCGTCTCAAAGTTGCAGAGCGTCTGAAAGAATCGCAAAATACCGCAGCAATTTTAACCACTTTCAACGAAGTGGATATGAGTGCTGTAATGGCTCTGCGTGCGGAATATAAAGATATTTTCGAGAAGAAGCATGGCGTGAAACTTGGCTTCATGTCTTTCTTCGTGCGCGCTTGCATCGAAGCTCTAAAAGAAATTCCGGCGGTAAATGCTGAAATTGACGGAACCGACATCGTTTACAAAAATTTCTATGATATCGGTGTGGCCGTTGGTTCGCCGCAAGGTCTTGTTGTTCCGGTTCTTCGCGATGCTGATAAGCTAGGTCTTGCTGGAATTGAGGCGGGAATTGGCGAGCTTGGCAAAAAAGCGCGTGACGGAAAATTGGCAATTGCAGATTTAATGGGCGCAACTTTTACCATTTCAAATGGCGGCGTTTACGGCTCGTTGATGTCAACTCCAATCATCAATCCTCCGCAATCAGGAATTCTTGGAATGCATAAAATTCAAGAGCGCCCAATGGTTGTGAATGGTAAAATTGAAATTCGCCCAATGATGTATCTCGCTCTGTCTTACGATCACAGAATCATCGACGGCAAAGAGGCAGTCACTTTCTTGGTTCGTGTTAAAGAACTAATCGAAAATCCAGTGAAGCTTGAAACCAAATCATTGCTTGGGCTTTAAGTTTATTGCTCAAACTGTGGTGTCTGAATTTTTTAAAAGATTGAACCACGCAGTTTGAAGGCAAAATTTCTAGTTGGATAAAATTTTTGATAACTCTCTCATCAATTCCTTTCTTGCAGAGTTTTTTCTCCAAAAAAGGCCAATAGTGCGCCGCGGAGCATTTTCAATTCTTATGTAGGCAATTCTGCTATCTTTTTGTGCAGCGATTTCTGGCATCAGAGTAATGCCGCTTCCGGCGATTATCATCTGTCTCAAAGTTTCCAGGCTTGTAGCTTTGAAGTCTTGTTGTTCAAATGCTCCCAGCATTGAACAGGCTTCGAGAGCTTGATTGCGTAAGCAGTGCCCTTCTTCCAAAAGCATCAAACTTTCTCCTTTCAGATCTTCTTTTCGCACCTTTTTCTTTTTTGCTAATTTGTGATTTATTGGAACTGCCAGCAAAAATTCTTCTTCAAAAATTTTTTTAACATCGAACGAGTCCGCTAGAACAGGCATCGCAAGCAGTGCGCAATCTATTTCATCATTCTGCAATTTTTTGATTAGAATGTCGGTTTTTTCTTCGATTAGCAGTAGCTTTAATTGTGAGAATTTTTTCGAAATTTTTTTTATATTTTGTGGAAAAAAATATGATGCGAGGGTTGGAAAGGCGCCAATCTTGATTTCTCCAGCGAATGGATTTTGTGAATTTTTAGCGATGTTTTTGATTTCGTCTGTCGTGCGTAAAATTATTTCGGATTTTTTTATTATTTCGGCACCAACTTTTGTGATGATAAAATTTTTCTGAGAGCGCTCAAAAATTTTTACTCCTAGCTCATCCTCCAATTTTTTGATTTGCATGCTCAGAGCCGGCTGACTCACGGCAGAAGCGTTTGCAGCCTTAGCAAAGTGACGTTCTTTTGCTACGGCGACAATGTATTTTAAGTCACGAATGTTCATAAATAAAAATTATTAATCTGATCAGATCAATCGATTCTACTTATTAAAAATCATACACAAATTGTGCAACCAAGATTTCGTCCGAAATCGAAATTCAACAACAGGAGAAAATTATGTTAGGAGTAAAAGATACTTTCCCGCAATTCGGTGGAAAAGCGGTTGTAGGCAATGATATCAAGGACGCATTCGTTGATATCAGCAACGAAACTTACAAAGGAAAATGGTTGGTAATGTTTTTCTGGCCAAAAGATTTCACATTTGTTTGTCCAACAGAAATCGCCGAATTTGGTAAATTGAATGAAGCGTTTAAAGATCGTGATGCTCAATTGATCGGTGCCAGCACTGATTCCGAGTTCGTTCATCTTGCTTGGAAGAACCAAAAAGACGAATTGAAAAATTTACCATTTCCAATGTTTGCGGATGTGAAACGCGATCTTAGTAATGCTCTCGGAATTTTGGATAAAGATGAAGGAGTTGCTCAGCGCGCCACTTACATCGTTGATCCACAAGGCGTCATCAGATTTGTCTATGTCACTGATTTGAGCGTGGGAAGAAATCCATCTGAGGTTTTGCGTGTGCTTGACGCACTTCAAACCGATGAACTTTGCCCATGCAATTGGAAAAAAGGCGAAGAGGTGATCAAAATTTAACCCCTATGTCCCTTTGGCATACGGGCGGGGTTTTCCCCACAAGCGTGGGGCGCGACTTGTGTCGCGTTGCCGTATCCCAAAGGGATAAAGGCCAATTTAAAAAAGGAGTAATTATGAAAAATTTAGAAGCGTTAAAATCACAAATTCCTGATTATGCAAAGGATGTTAAAATCAATTTACAAACCTTGTTAGAGCAGGAAAATCAGGCTCTCACCGCTAAGCAGATTTTTGGTGCGGCACTTGCTTCAAGCTATTCGACAAAAGAAAAATCCTTGATCGAAAGGATTGAAAATGAGGCAAAAAATATTTTGTCTGAAGCTGAAATTAATGCCGCAAAAATCGCTGCAGTCCTAATGGCGATGAATAATGTTTATTATCGTTTTGTGCATCTAAGCGAGGATAAGGAATATTCAAAAATGCCCGCCGGTCTTAGAATGAGAGGAATTCTCGATCATGGAATTGAGAAAATTGATTTCGAAATTTTCTCGCTCGCTGTTTCAATTATAAATGGTTGCGGAATGTGTATTGACGCTCACGCCAACCAATTGTTAAAACACGGAATAACGAAATCGCAGGTGCAAATGGTGGCAAAAATTGCTGCTGTTATAAATTCTGCAGCGCAAGTTTTGGTAATTCAAAATCAGGAGTAAAAATGAGAAATAATCAGACCGTGGCAATTCTAGAAAAAGTTTTGGCCGATTCATACACGCTAATGCTAAAGACCCAGAATTATCATTGGAATGTTGTTGGCGAAAATTTCAAACCGCTTCATGAACTTTTTGGCGCGCAATATGAAGAAATTTTTGAAGCAATTGATGAAATTGCTGAACGCATCAGAGCTCTTGGATCTAAGGTTGATGGCAGTTTCGAAAATTTCCAAAAATTATCCGAAATAAAAAAAGGTGATAAAAATGCTGACGCAAAAACCATGATCAAAAATTTAATTTCTGATCACGAAGCTCTAATAAAATCTCTAAATTCTGGAATCAAAATTGCGCAAGGTGAGGGCGATGAAGGCACGGCAGACATGTTTATCGGAAGAATTCAAGCCCATGAAAAAGCTGCTTGGATGTTGTCTTCGAGTCAATAATTAAGAAAAAATAGGCAATAAAAAACCCTCGATTCTGTTTTGGAATCGAGGGTTTTTTTGTGACCAAATTTGTGTAAAATTATTCTGGAACCACTTCGCAATTTCCGTTGGCGATGTAGGCGTCAAGACCAACGGTGGTGATTTCTTTGTAGCGACTATCACCTAAAATTCTGATCAAAGTTCCAATCGGGCCTTTGCTTTGAACGTTGAAAAACACGCCGGTTTGTTCGAATTCAGCAGAAAAACTTTCACAATTTTCTCCCTCGCAGCGCGTGATGGTTTTTGCTTTTTTGTCGAGAATGATGCTGGCTTTAATGTCTCTCTTTTTGCATTCGTGCTTAGTGCAAAGGAAGCCGCTTTTTGGCTCGCATTTGATTACTTTCCAGGCTTTTGCTGCTTTGAAATAACTTTCCGCATCAGCAAAAAGTTTGTTAAAATCAAAAGGTTTAATTTCTTCGCGAGAATCTTTTTTTGTTGGGCTGATTTCGATGTTTTTTGTTAGTGGTTGAATTTCATTTTCCTTGGCAAATCCTTGAGAAGCCAAGAGACACAACGATGCAGCTACAAGAAAAATTTTTCTTTTCATAGAATTTATAAGTTGGTTTTGAAGTGAAGAAAGGCGCGACACGAAAACAACAAAGCTTTGTTGATGCAAGAAGAAATTGGCCGCTATTTGGGTTATTATTTCCGATTTACAAATTCAGCGCCCAACTACTTCCCAACAACAACGCCCTGTCTTCTCGGATCGGCTCCGCCTTTTAGGCCGTTATTGTCGATTGTGATTCCGTGAAGGCCGCTAGTGATGTCAGCGGTGACTACTTTATGCCCCAAATCTTCCAAATCTGATTTTATTTCTGTTAGTTTGGTTCTGTTTTCGAGCTCGATTTGATCATTCAAAACCACGTGATTTGGAAGTGAAATCGCTTCTTGCACATTCATGCCCCAATCGAGATGCGCGACGATTGCCTTGGTGACATATTGAATAATTCTTGGGCCGCCGGGTGAGCCAATAACCATCACCAAATTGTCGTGATTATCGAAAATAAAAGTTGGCGTCATTGAGCTGCGCGGCTGTTTCCACGGCTCGATGCTATTGGCAACTTTTTTGCCATTCACAACTGGAGTGAGCGAAAAGTCAGTGAGCTGATTGTTAAGCATGAAGCCATCAATCATGAGAACCGAGCCGAAAAGATATTCGATTGTGCTCGTCATTGAAACCGCATTTCCGTAAGAATCGATGATCGAAAGATGTGTCGTCGAAGGTTTCTCATTCGTTGCGGCAAGCGGTTTGCGAAGCTTTCTAAAAATTCCTGGTTTCACATCTTTCATCGTTGAACCCATGTCAATTAAGGCCGCTCTTTGCTTGAGGTAATTTTTGTCGAGCATTTGCGCAATTGGCGCGTCCGGAACATCGGCGACATATTCGTTGCGATCAGCATAGGCCAAGCGCGTTGCTTCTGAAATCAAGTGAACCGCTTCTTTCGAAGAAGGTTGTATTTTGCTCAAATCAAAATTTTCCAGAATGCCAAGAATTTCGAGCAGAGTCACGCCACCAGAGCTTGGAAGTGGCATCGAGCAAATTTTGTAAGCGCGATAAGCACCGCAAATTAATTTGCCTCGACGAGTTTTATAACCTTTTAAATCAGCAAGGGAGAGTAAGCCTGGATTAACTTTCGAATTGTGAACGGCGTTGACCATATCATTAGCAATTTTGCCTTCGTAAAATGGTTTAATGCCTTCATTTGCAATGGTTTCAAAGGTTTTTGCCAATTCAGGATTTTTGATTATCGTGCCGACTTTTTTTGGTTTACCGTCTTTTTCAAAATAAATTTCCATACCTTCAAAGCGGTTTAGATATGGCAATTGTTCGAGAACGACGTGAATTTTTTTCCCAAGCCTAAAACCCTCAGAAGCGATTTTGATTGCAGGAGAAAACAAATCTTTCCACGGCAATTTTCCGTATTTTTGGTGAGATTCAAAAAGTGCTTTTAAGGCGCCAGGAGTCGCAACTGACAAGCCTCCGCCAACTGCATCATGAAATGGTCGCGCTTTGCCATCCTTATCAAGAAACATTCCGGAATAGGCCTTTAGTGGCGCACGTTCACGGCCGTTGAAATAAGAAGTTTTTTTGTGTTTTGCATCGTAATAAAGCAGAAAAATCCCACCACCAATTCCCGATGATTGTGGTTCAACAACGTTTAGAACCATTTGCGCCGCGATTACAGCATCAATCGCAGAACCACCTTTGGCGAGCATTTCTGCACCAGCTTCAGAGGCGAGTTTTTCTGAAGTTGAAATCATAAAATTTTTGCTCGAAACGACTTTGTAATCAGGAAATCCAGAAAATCCTTCATAGGTTATGACATCGTTTGCATTAGCTACGGCAAAGGCTTCTCCTGATAATGATTCTTGCTCCGCGAGTTTTTTTTGATCGAAGTAGTGAATATTTTTGCAAGAAGATAGCAGCGCAAAAAGAGCCAAAAAGGCGAAAATTTTTTTCATAAATCTGTGCGACGATTTTAAAATAGCGGGGCAGGGCGTTCTAAGAAGCGGCAGCAAGAAAGACAACAAGGTTTCTTGTTTGTGGTGGCGGTCATACATCAACTCACAATTTCAACTTCTCAAGAAAAGAGAAAGCGTCTCCGAGAGGATGGGATGGTGCTCGCCGTGCTCCTGTCGAACCTCCGATCGGTTCAAATCCTCTCTTGGGAGAAAGTGGAAAAATTTGAGTTCATCAATAATTGTGCTGTAGCGTCAGCGTAAGCGAATGGCGCACCCGAGAGGATTACGCATAATTTTTTATTTTTTTAAGGAATGCGTTGCAATCGCCGATGGCGATTGTCGAACCTCCGATCGGTTCAAATCCTCTCTTGGGAGAAAGTGGAAAAATTTGAGTTCATCAATAATTGTGCTGTAGCGTCAGCGTAAGCGAATGGCGCACCCGAGAGGATTCGAACCTCTAACCTTCTGATCCGTAGTCAGATACTCTATCCAGTTGAGCTACGGGTGCATTGTTTGTCGGCTTTTGTACGATCTCACACAAAATCCTTAGAACAAAATCTGTATATTACTCTGCTTTGCGTTTCTTCTCAACAGAGTTAACTTCTTCCTTCGCGGCAGATTTTTTATTAACTTTTCCAACGCCAAGCTTTTCGCGCACTGCGTTTTCCAGCTCTTCTGCAACTTTTGGATTTTCTTTCAAGTAGGCTTTGGTGTTTTCTTTGCCTTGGCCGATTTTATTGCCTTTGTAAGCATACCATGATCCGGATTTTTCCAGAATTTCATGTTTAACTCCAAGCTCGATTACTTCACCGAGTCTAGAAACGCCTTCGCCATAGATGATTTCGAAATCTGCGGTTTTGAAAGGTGGAGCGACTTTGTTCTTTACCACTTTGACTCTGGTTTCATTTCCCAAAACTTCCTCTTGATCTTTGATTGCTGTGCCGCGGCGAATGTCTAGGCGCACGGAGGCGTAAAATTTTAGCGAATTTCCGCCTGAGGTTGTTTCCGGCGAACCAAACATCACGCCGATTTTCATTCTGATTTGGTTGATGAAAATGATGGTCGCATTGCTTTTGGAAACGGTGGAAGTCAATTTACGCAAGGCTTTGGACATTAATCGCGCTTGCAATCCCATTTGATTATCAGCCATGCCGCCTTCTAGCTCAACTTGCGGAACTAGCGCTGCTACTGAGTCGATGACGATTAAATCAACGGCGCCGGAACGAACTAGAGTATCGGCAATTTCAAGCGCAGCCTCGCCATTGTCGGGTTGAGAGATGATTAGCTCTTCCAAATTTATGCCGAGATTTTTGGCGTAAGATGGATCAAAAGCATGTTCGGCGTCAACGAAAGCGGCGCTCAAGCCAGCTTTTTGCGCTTCAGCAATTGCGTGCAAAGTGAGCGTGGTTTTGCCGGAAGATTCTGGTCCGTAAATTTCGATGATTCTGCCGCGCGGGTAGCCACCAACGCCTAGGGCGACATCAAGCGAAAGCGATCCGCTTGGAATGACTTCGATGTCAACAACAGGTTTTTGGCCGAATTTCATCGCCGAACCTTTGCCGAATTGTTTGTCGATTTGTGATAATGCTGCTTCGAGAGCTTTTTTACGATCGTTCATAATTTCTCCGTTTTTTTGTGGTTGTTAAGAAGGGTTATTTTTTGAGTAGTTGAAGCATCGTTTCGCCTAGAGCCGCAGGGCTATCAGCAACGGCAACTCCTGCTGCTTTCATGGCTTCGATTTTAGATTCTGCGCCGCCTTTGCCGCCAGAAATTATCGCGCCAGCGTGTCCCATGCGACGTCCTGGAGGGGCAGTTCTGCCGGCGATGAAGCCAACAGTTGGTTTTTTGCGACCTTTCGCAGCTTCGAGGCGAAGGAATTCTGCAGCATCTTCTTCGTCAGTTCCGCCGATTTCGCCGATCATGATCATGGCTTCGGTTTCTGGATCGGAGAGGAACATATCGAGGCAATCAATGAAATTCGTGCCGTTAACTGGATCACCGCCAATGCCGATGCAAGTGGTTTGACCCAATCCAGCCTTGGTTGTTTGATGAACTGCTTCGTAAGTTAGCGTGCCAGAACGTGAAACGATTCCGACTTTGCCGCGTTTGTGGATATGGCCAGGCATGATGCCGATTTTACATTCGCCGGGAGTGATTACGCCTGGGCAGTTTGGGCCAATCAAACGTGATTTTGAGCCGCAAAGTGCTTTTTTAACTTTGACCATATCGAGAACAGGAATGCCTTCGGTGATACAAACAATGAGTTCAATTTCAGCGTCGATTGCTTCGAGAATCGCGTCAGCAGCGAATGGAGGTGGGACGTAAATCACGGAAGCGTTGGCATCAGTTTTTTTGCGAGCGTCATAAACCGTGTCGAAAACTGGCAAATCCAAATGTTTGGTTCCGCCTTTGCCGGGCGTGACTCCGCCGACCATTTTAGTTCCGTAAGCAATTGCTTGCTCAGAGTGAAAAGTGCCTTGCGAGCCGGTGAATCCTTGGCAAATGACTTTTGTATTTTTGTTTATGAGTACTGACATTTTTAAAAATAAATTAGCTCCCCGAGCGAAGTCGAGGGGCGGACTAGTTTGAAATTTCTGCAGCTTTAACTGCTTTAACAATTTTTTCCGCGGCATCGGCCAAATCATTAGCTGGAATTACAGCTAAGCCAGATTTAGCGATGATTTCTTTGCCGAGTTCAACGTTAGTTCCTTCGAGGCGAACAACGAGCGGAACGCTCAAGCTAACTTCTTTCGCTGCTTCCAAAATGCCATTGGCGATGATGTCGCAGCGCATGATGCCGCCGAAAATATTCACCAAAATTCCTTTTACGTTTGAGTCAGAAAGAATGATTTTGAAAGCTGCCGTCACCTTCTCGCGAGTGGCTCCGCCGCCAACGTCAAGAAAGTTTGCTGGGCTGGAACCGTAAAGTTGAATGATGTCCATCGTTGCCATTGCAAGGCCGGCGCCGTTAACCATGCAGCCGATTTTGCCGTCCATTTTGATGTAGTTGAGATCGTATTTTGAGGCTTCGATTTCAAGCGGTTCTTCCTCATCTAAGTCGCGCAGGGCTTTGATGTCGTCGTGGCGATGCAGCGCGTTATCGTCAAAATTGATTTTGGCATCTAAAGCGATGATGTCGCCTTCGGCGGTTTCAACCAGCGGATTGATTTCGATTTGAGAAGCATCGGTTTCGTTGAATGCTTGGTAAAGCGCAAAAACCAATTTGGTGAATTTTTTGAGCAAATCGCCTTTGAAGCCAAGAGCGAAGCCAAGTTTGCGCGCGTGGCAACCTTGAATTCCTGAAGCAACATCAACTTTTACCGAAATTAATTTTTCCGGATGTTTTTCAGCAACTTCTTCAATCTCAACGCCGCCTTCAGTTGAGGCCATGAAAACGATTGATTTGGTTTTGCGATCAACAACAGCAGAAAGGTAATATTCCTTTTTGATGTTAGAGCCGGCTTCGATGTAGAGGCGTTTCACCACTTTTCCTTCTGGACCAGTTTGATGAGTGATGAGCGTTGTGCCAAGAAGAGCTGCGGCTTTTTCTTTTACGTCGTCAATTGATTTTACAACTTTAACGCCACCGGCTTTTCCGCGGCCACCAGCGTGAATTTGAGCTTTAACCACAAAAACTTTATTGCCAGCTGCTTCAAGAGATTTTGCGGCTTCAACAGCTTCGGGAACTGAAAATGCTGGATGTCCTTCAGGAACTGCAACGCCAAATTTTTTAAGCAAAGCCTTAGCCTGATATTCGTGAATATTCATTTGAAGTTTGATTTGAATTACTCGAAAAAAGAAGGGGCGCGCACACTAAATTTCAATTTTAACTTGGCAATCACTTAAATGAAAAACATCCTAATTACACGCCCTAAAGAGCAGGCTCGCGAGTTAATTACGATTTTGGAGGGCAAGAATTTTAGCGTCTTTTCCGAGCCATTATTTTTGGTGGAAAAAATGCCGTTAAAGAAAAATTCACCGCTGCAAAAAAACGAGAAAATTTCTGCTGTAATCATCACCAGCGCCAATGCCGCTTTTGCTTTGATTGATCTCGATCTGCCGCGTGATCTGAAAATTTTTTCCGTTGGTAAAAAAACCGCCAAACAATTGCTTGATGCTGGTTTTAACAATATTGTTTTTTCGCCTAAAAAAGACGCAGCTTCTTTGTGTGATTTAATTGTTAAGACTCAAAAAGATAAATCGGGTTTAATCCTTTATTTTCATGGCTCGGTGGTGAGTTTTAATTTTGAAAGAGAGCTAAAAAAACATGCTTTTAAAGTGCAAAATATTTTGGCTTATAAGACTCGAGAAATGAAAAATTTTTCTGCCGATTTTTTGCGATTTTCTCACAAAAATCACTGCGATGAAGTTTTAATTTTTTCGCAAAAAAGCGCCGAAATTTTTTGTGAATTAGTCAAAAGGCACAATCTCCTTGAATATTTTGAGCGCGCGCAAATATTGTGCCTAAGCCAGAAAATTCTTGAGCCGATAAAAAAATTCGGGTTCAAAAAAGTGAAAGTTTTTGACGAAAATCCAATCCTAAAAAAATTTTATGACTGAAGAAAATACAACAGAAAATCCGGTCAAAAAAGCTGAGAAAAAAAAGCAATTTTTCCTCACTAAATTGGTGATTTTTTTGTCACTAACAATTTTTGGATATTTTGGTTTCAAATATTTTCAAATTGAACGCGATAAAAAAATTCATGAAGGAAAAAATTCTGAAAAGTTTGATAATTCCGAAGGTGTAATTTTTGATCTTTCTGACGAGGCTAAGGGTGACTCAGACCACGATTTATCTGATCTGACAGTCACTGAGCTAAAAGAAAAAGGCGCAGAATTTGTTTATCAAATGTTGATAAAAAATCAGGTTCAAATTGAAGATTTGCGCAGCCAAATTCAAATTTTAAAAGGCGAAATTCTGAAATATAAAAATCAGGAAAAAATCGGAAAAATGATTTTAAATTATGCCGATTTGCGCGACAAAATTTTTGCCGGAAAAAATTATTCTAGCGAGATAAAAACCTTCGAAATTATTACCGCTTTTGATGCAAATTTGCAGACAAAAATTGACAAACTAAAAGCGTCTTTGCCGAATTTTTTAACCCAAGAAAAACTCGAGCAGAGCTTCTCTGACATAATTCCAGACCTAATCACCAACAAAAAAGAACCGACAGATTCAAACAGCGTCATTGCCAAAATTCGTCACAACATTTCGCGCTTAGTTGTGATTCGCAGAATTGATGGAAAAGATGCAAAAGATGTCGACGGAATCGTCGTAAAAATCGAAAATTCTCTGCGTGATAAAAACTACCAAGAAGCCTTGAACGCAGCACTTTCACTTGATGAAAGCTATCACGATATTTTGAAAAAATTTCTCGAAAATTTAAACGCTGCTCTTGAGGTGCAAAAAATCGACGAAGAAATTTTGAATTATCTCAAAAGCCTCACCTAAAACATGCTGACAATTTTGTGGTTTTTACCTCTCGCTATTGCCATCACACTCTCCTTGGTTTGGCTACTTGATCACAATGGAGAAGTGCTAATTACCTGGCTTGGATATGAATTGCAGACCGATGTTTTTACCGCAATTTTATTAGCAATTGTTGCGGCTCTTTTGATTTTTATTACGACTTATCTCCTCACAAGAATTTTGGCGATTAAGTTTCCAGCGCTGCTGAAAATGTTTTTCAAAAGAAGCTATGTTAGAAGTTTGGAAAAAGTTGTGCAGCGGCATCACAAGGCTTTTGAATTGATGTCACAATTGATGCTCGCTCTGGAAATTCATGACGAAAAATCGGCGCAAAAACTGCAAAAAGATCTAATGAAATTGGTAAAAAATTCTGCTCTGCATAATTTTTTTAACGGAAAAATTTCCTTCGAGAAACAAGATTTTTCTAAGGCCGCGGAATATTTCACTAAATTTGGTGAAAATAAACACGCAAAAATTTTGGTGTTAAAAGCCAAGCTTGAATTGGCTTTAAAAAATCAGGAAGAAACCAAGGCGATTGCCTATGCCAAGCAAATTTTATCGGTGAAACATGATAATTTTGAGGTGGCGAGAAGTTTGCTTAAAATCTATAAAAAACGCGGTTTATGGCAGGATGCAAAAGCCTTAATTTTGCAATATGGTTCAGAGAAATTTAAAGACGAATTACAAAAAAGAGATGTGGCAGTGATCAATTCTGCTTTGGCAATTGAGGCCTTCCAACAGCGCAAGTTTTTGCTGGCAATTAAACATGCAAAAATTGCATTAAAAGCTGCGGATAATAATTTTTTACCAGCACTTGAGGTGCTGCTTAAATCGTGGATCAAACTTGGTTTAGGCTTTAAAGCAAATTGGAAAATAAAATCAATTTGGCGAGAAAATCCTCATTTAATTTTGGCAGAAATTTTTGATTTCACGCAGCGAAAATCTAAGCCAAAAAATCGTATTAGGGCGATAAAAAAATTAGCAAAAGTAAATGAAGAATCTGCGCTTGGAAAATTAGCAATTGGAATGGTTGCATTCAGAGTTGGAGCCTACAAAGAGGCTAAAGAATCTTTAAATTTGTCATTGTTGCGACAAAAAAATTATCGCGCTTATAAACTTTTGGCTGCCACTGAAAAAGCTTTAGGAAATTTAGAAGAATCAAAAAGAAATTTTGCCAAAGCCGCAATTCTCGAACATGATGATCACTATAGTTGTAATTCTTGCGGCCACAAAACTTCAAAATGGAGCGCTAAATGCGACTCTTGCGGAACCTACGATTCACTTGAGTGGAATAATTAAATGCATTGATAAATAGATTGGTGGCGCTCTTTAAAAATTTTTCTGCGACAGAAGTTCTCGCAAATCTCAACTTCTTTAAATCTCATCTATCATGAAAAACTTCCTCTCATTTATTTTTAGCCTCTTGCTGTTTGTGAATTATTCTTTTGCGGAAGTTGCAGTTCAAGATCCTGATTTAAATCTGTCGATTGAGAAGTTGAGAAAAAAATATCCGATTGGGTGGCTGGAGGAGAAGTATGGGAATGCAATATTATGCATTAACCCAGAAGAGTATGATCGGGATAATAATTGGGAAAAAATTCAGCGTTATTCCAAGCTTGTCGATAAGAAAAATTTTGCCTGCGCCTTCGATTTCAAAAAAAATAAAAGTGTAAAGAGTTACAGCAGTGATTCTGAGGATAATGTTTATTACATCGAATCCATTGATTATTTTTCTGTAGCTCAAATTAAAAGTGCATTTCTAAACGCTAAAAAGAATTTTGTAGGCTGGCCTGCTGGTCTGGATAATAAAAAATATGTTCAGGTTCGTGACTATAGGGAGCTGAGCATAATCAAGCTTTCCTGTGAGTATTTTCTAGGAAGTGAAATAGCAAACATTCCTGACGAGTATAAAAAAGTGATATCGTTTATTTCTTCTCAAAAGATTCTAAACGATGTTCGTCCATTTGTTTCGGAGTCAGTTGTGTCATGCTTAAATGACTTAGCTAAATAAATAAAATCTATGTCATTTTTTACTCGTCAGCCACTCAGAGATATTTCCCGAGTCAGTAGTGAAAAAGGTGATCGTGAAGAGCATCCCGTAACCCATAAGCCAAGCAGCCATAAAGGAATCGATCTTGTTCCTGGTGACACAAAAGACGATCTAGACGTTTTTGCAGCCCATGATGGAATAGTAATAGAATCTGGTTATCAGATGAGTGAATCTGGACTGGGCTATGGTAATTATGTGATAGTTGAGGCTCCAGATGGTAGAAAAACTCGTTATGCACATCTTGCTCAACGTCTTGTTTCGACCGGAGACGCAATAGGTGAAGGTGATGGGAAAGTTATAAAAATTGGTATTGCGGGTAATACTGGAGGTAGTACTGGAGTTCATCTCCATTTTGAGGTAATTGCGGCAAATGGAATAATAGAAAACCCTCGTCCCTATCTAGCTGAAGCATTCCCAAATACTTTTAGCACAACAGTTGTAGCGGCTCCATCCTTAACTGGAGAATTATCCGGCGACTCCCGCTCCAACACCCTAATCGCTAACTCCCGTCCTAACACCTTATCCGGCGGTGCGGGAAATGATATTTATTATCTTCCATCTCTTTCGGACAGCGACACCATAATCGATTCAGACAATTCAGGAATTATAAAAATTGCTGGCGTAACTCTTGAAGGAAATGCTCTTCCTAAAACCGATCTTCAAGGAAATCCAATTGCGGGGCAGTGGGTATTGAATGGTTATGATTTTGTGAAATCGGGGGAGAATCTTGTGATAATTCCTGCGGGGGCAGATATTTCTTCGGTTGATACACCGCGCCTTACCATTAACAATTTTCCTTTTTCTCAAGCTAAGGCTTTTGGGATTTCTTTGGGGAAGGTTGGATTTAATGAGTATAGTCCAGAGCAAAGTGTTGTTGTGAATTCTCTGCGTGGTGGAGGAATTTTTCCTACATTAGATGTTAGAGGTAGGTTTACCGCTATTATAACATCAGACGGCAGTTCCAAAGTGGCTACTTTTAATGCAGAGGGTGTAATTGTTGGAGAGCTTCAAGAAATTATTTCTGGCGAATATGGTCGTGTTGAGGTTTCGGCGCCTTTTGATTTTTTAGAGAAGGATGGCAGTAGACAAATTCTTTTGCCGTTTCGAGCAACTAATCTAAGTCAAAAAACCGCAACGGTTGGTCTAGCTAGGCTTGATGGCAATAGTGGAAAAATTGTTTCGCGTAGAATTTTTGCTCACGAAACCTATCCAATTAGAGTTAACTATGAAAGAAGTGGATTGAGTGAATGGGCTAATCGATTCTTTTTTGATTATGTTATAACTGATGATTCAATTTCTAGTCCGCCACAGGATCATTATCTTCATCAAATAGATCCCATGACTTTACAGGATAATGCACCTCTTAATTCTTATTCTGGAGATAGAGGTTTTATGAACGGATTTTTAGCAGATTATCCAGCAATTACTTTGCAAAGCGGAGAAAAAATTGAGCTTCGAGGCTACAAAACTCTTTTGATAAGAACGCCACAAATTCGCGATATGACTCCTGCAGAAATAATTCCAAATTTTTCAGTAGCGCCAGGGCAGGAAGCTATTACTAGCGGTAATTACAATCGTGCAATTGTCACTTTACAAAGAGCGGTTGATAATTCGGTTGGCGCAGCTTTAAGGATTACGCCAGCACCAAATTCACGATTAGTTATCAATGGTTTAGTTGCTAGAGCTGATGATGCAGCAATTGATTTAGTGGATTTTCCAACCATCAGTCCTGATTATTTACATGCCAACACCCATCTTGTTTCCTCAGATCGTTATTCATTGCAAGATCTCTTAGATGGAAAATTTACTCCTCCAACAACCCAAGATTCACGCGGAGTTATCGCAAGATTTTTTGATTGGATGAGTGGCAAAGTTGAAGATGAAAAACCGTCTGCGTTAACCCCAAAATCTTTGGCAAGAGAAGCTGTAGCGGGTGAAGAAGATGATTATTATGAAGATCCAGCTCAAATTTCTAACAGCACTAATTTTAATGCAGATAATCCGGAGTTATTTTCAGTAGTGGTTTTACCTAATAACCAGCAATTAATTATTACCGGAAGTGTTGCACAAAATTTAACCAGAAATTTGGGAGATTATTTTATCGGAGTTGAGGGAATTGAAGATACCAGATCAAACATTACAAACCCCACTTCTGAAAATTACACATTGCCAAGCAATTCAACATCTCAATTACCCGCTAATTCAACAATTACGCCAGTTCCTCTACCGCCGTTACAAAATAACAGCACGGTAAATTCTACAGTTCCGCAATTACCAACCGCACCTACAAATGGTACGAATAATGATGGAAATTCTGGCGAGAATTCGTCTTTAAATATTGCGGCAATTGCTGCGCCAGTTACTGCAGTTGCAGTTATAGCAGTTGCAGCTCTGGCTACTGGAAGAGCGGTTTACAATAGAATGCAAAAAAGAAAAATTGTTCCTGCTGATGGAACTATCACTGTGCCACAATTGCGCCAAGCGTGGAGTGCAGAAAGTACTTTACAAAAGCAAGGCTCGCCAGCAACTTCGCCATTGTCGGTAAGCGGCACCAGATTGAGTGTTGTAGACATCAGAACCAGACAAAATTCTTAGATAAAATGAACAATAACATCTCTCAAATCATCGAAAATTATTTCGAAAAAAAGTCAGAAATTAATTTTTCAACCCAAGGTGAAATTCGTGATGCGGTTGCGCAAACTCTAGCTGCGCTTGATCGCGGTGAAATCAGAATTTGTGAGAAAAAAAATGGTGTTTGGCAAGTGAATCAATGGATAAAAAAAGCGATTCTTTTGTCTTTTCGTCTCAATGATAATTTCTTGAGCAAGGCTCAGACTGTAAGCGGTGATGCCTCAACTTATTTTGATAAAGTTCCACTAAAATTTGCTAACTGGAAAGAAGAAGATTTCCGCCGCGCAGGCTTCCGCGCTGTGCCAGGTGCGGTTGTGCGTCATTCCGCCTTCATTGCAAAGAATGTAGTTTTGCTGCCATCATTCGTAAATCTTGGTGCCTATGTTGACGAGGGAACGATGATTGACACTTGGGCTACAGTTGGTTCTTGCGCGCAAATCGGAAAAAATTGTCATATCTCCGGCGGCGCTGGAATTGGCGGCGTTCTTGAGCCTTTGCAAGCAAATCCAGTGATCATCGAAGATGATTGTTTCATCGGTGCGCGCAGTGAAATTGCTGAAGGTGTAATTGTTGAAAAAGGTTCGGTGATTTCGATGGGCGTTTATATCGGCGCTTCAACAAAAATTATTGATCGCGAAAGCGGAGAAATTTTTTATGGACGCGTTCCGGCTTACTCCGTAGTGGTTCCAGGAAATATCGCTTCAAATAAAGGAGATAAAAATCTTTCGCTTTACGCAGCAGTAATCGTCAAAAAAGTTGACGAAAAAACTCGTTCAAAAACCTCAGTAAATGAGTTGCTGAGAGATTAATCAAAAATGTTTTTTGACGCCAAATTTTTCATATTACTGGTTTTTATCGTTATAAATTTTTTGATTCTATTTCTCGTCAAAACTCGCACCACTACTATCATCAGCCTTATCATTGCTCACTTGATCGCGGTGCTTTTTTTCAGCATTTCAATCGCAAACTATAATTCATTTAAAGAGATAACGTTGGCTTTGATCATCTATTCGATGGTGATTTTATTTTTGATTTCGAATTATAACGAAGTGGTTCTCGAACAGGGAATAGTCGCTAGAATCAAGGATTCACGCTGGTTTATATTTTTTTATATTTTTCTCGTCTGTATTTTGTTGGTGATTTTTTTCGCACTTTTTTCAGCAACAAAAAACATCACAAAAATTTCTGAAATCATCAGTGAAAAAAAATCTAATGCTCAGGCTGAAATCATGATGAATCCAATGTTGTTGCCGTCTCATCCCGCTCATATTGCGGTAAAAGAATTTTATTTGGGAAAAAAATTTGAAGATGAATGGAGCGATAAATTTGCTGCAGAGCTTGAAGTAAATGACAGAAAAAAAGCTCGTCTCAAAGATAAATTATCTGATAATTTTTTGTTAAAACGTTCATCAGATGTGATCTTGATGATAGTGGCTGCAAGCTCTGTTTTATTGCTTTTATCCAGTAAAAGACGTGAGGAGAAATTATGAATTTGTATAAATTTTTTCGACCACTGATTTTTAAAATTGACCCTGAAACGGCGCATCATTTAGCAATAAATTTTCTTAAATTTATGCCAAATTCTGCAACGCTTTTTACCTTTAAAAATGATTACGAAAATTTACGCACCGAGTTGTGGAATCTTGATTTTCCTAATCCCATCGGCATGGCGGCTGGTTTCGATAAAAATGCGGAAGTTTTTTCAACCTTGGCAAAATTCGGTTTTGGTTTTGTCGAGAGCGGAACTGTCACGCCGAAAGCGCAAATTGGTAACGAGCGCCCAAGAATTTTTCGCTTAGTGGAAGATGAGGCGGTGATTAATCGTCTTGGATTTAACAATCGTGGCGCTGAAATTTTTTCGCAAAATATTGACAAAGGTTTGGCAAATTTTAGCGGAATTTTTGGCATAAATATTGGAAAAAATAAGGATACCGAAAATGCATTGGATGATTATCTGCCTTTGCTTGGCGAGTTTTATGTGCGCGCTTCCTACATCACGATTAACATCTCATCTCCTAACACAAAAAATCTACGTGATTTACAAAAAGAAGATCAGCTCGATTTATTTTTAAGCGAGATCATGAAAAAGAAAAATGAGCTGCATAGTCGCTGCAAAAAAAATACTCCAATATTGCTTAAAGTTGCGCCAGACTTGAGTCTAGAAGAGCAGGAAAAAATCGCTGAAATCGTTTTAAAAAATTCAGTCGATGGTTTGATAATTTCTAATACCACGATTTCTCGTCCCGAGAATTTAAAAAATAAATTTATTAACGAGGCTGGTGGTCTTAGCGGCAAGCCGCTTTTCGCTTCATCTAATTCGGTTCTAAGAAATTTTTATCGACTAACCGAAGGAAAAATTCCTTTGATTGGAGTCGGTGGAATTTCTTCCGCGGCTGATGTTTATGAAAAGATTAAATCTGGCGCATCTCTTGTGCAGCTTTACTCCGCCTTTGTTTACCAAGGATTTGGCTTGGTTGAGAAAATGAAAAAAGATTTGAGTAAAATGGTTGAAGAGGATGGCTTAAAAAATATTTCTCAAGCAATTGGTAGTTCTAAATTTTAGCTGAATTTGATTCACAAATCGTAATTTGACATTGAAAAGCTGGTGGCTATGGTTGCGCGCCAATTCTGGTTTCTCAAGACTGGATGCAATTTAATAAATCGAAAAAACATGCCAACTTTAGTGAGATTCAGAGAGCTAGGACTTTCTGAAATGATGCTCAATTCTTTACGTAAAAAAGGTTTTGAAGAGCCAACGCCAATTCAAGCAAAAACCATTCCATTTCTTCTCCAGAGTAAAAAAGATTTAATCGGAAAGGCTCAAACTGGAACCGGTAAAACCGCGGCTTTCGGCATTCCGATCATCGAAAATATTGTGCCAGATTCCAAAAAAATTCAGGCGATAATTTTAGCGCCAACGCGCGAATTAGCGATTCAAGTTGCTGAAGAATTAAGTTCATTTGCCGAGGAGCAAAAAACGCGCATCATCGCGGTTTATGGCGGTCAGCCAATCGAGCGCCAAATTGATCGTTTGCGTCGTGGCGTTGACATTGTTGTTGGAACTCCGGGAAGAATTTTAGATCACCTCGAGCGCCGCACCATGGACATTTCCCACGTCTCTTACGTCGTGCTCGACGAGGCTGATGAAATGCTCAATATGGGTTTTATAGACGATATCGAAGCCATTCTAAAAGCCGCGCCGAAACAGCGTCGCACAGTGCTTTTTTCCGCAACGATGCCGCATCATATCGAGCGTCTCGCCAAGCAATATATGAACGAATATGAAGTGATTTCTGTTGCTAGCGAAAATATCGGCAAAGCCAATATTCAACAAATTTATTTCGAAGTTCCGCAGTCAGATAAATTCGAAGCACTTTTCAGAATTATCGATGTTGAAGAAAGTTTTTACGGCCTAATTTTTTGCCGCACCAAAATCGATGCTGATGAAATTGCTCATAAATTAGCTAATCGCGGATGCAGAGCTGAAGCCATTCACGGCGATCTTTCGCAAGGTCAGCGCGAGAAAGTTTTACAAAAATTCCGTAGTAAAAAAGTGACAGCATTAGTTGCAACCGACGTTGCAGCGCGCGGAATCGACATCGATAATTTGACTCACGTCATCAACTATTCTTTGCCGCAAGATCCTGAAAGTTATGTGCATCGCATCGGTCGCACAGGCAGAGCCGGCAAGACCGGAACCGCTATCACTTTGATTACTCCTTCGGAATATCGTAAGCTGATTTCGATTCAAAGAATGGCTAATGCTACGATCACAAAACAAAAAGTTCCGAATGTTGCAGATGTGATTGGAAGCAAAAAACAACGCATCAAATCATCGCTTTTGGAAATTATTTCCGCTGGCAATTTCACTGATCTCGAACCGATCGCTGAAGAAATTTTGGCAGAAAGCCCAGATGCTAAAATCGCTCTCGCCGCCTTGCTAAAAATGGCTTTCAAAGACGAATTAAACGAAAGCAGCTACAGCGAAATCAACGACATCGGCGCTTACAAAAAGAACAAAGATTTTTACTACGACGATCGCGGCATGAGCGGCCATCGCCCAATCGGCGATCAAGGAAAAAGAAGTTATGTCGATCGCAAAGGAACCGCCCGCCTCTTCATTGCTAAGGGTCGCAACGATAACATGGATCCAAGAAAATTGGTCGATTTCATTCAGCGCGAAACCAATGTCGATCAACGTCGCATCGATGACGTAAAAATTTTCGACACTTTCTCATTTTTTGCCGTGCCGTTTGAAGATGCAGAAAAAGTTTTGCACGCTTTTCAAAAACAATCTGGCGGAAAGAGATCTTTGGTGACTAGAGCGAAGGAAAGGAAATAGACACTGTTAGCTAAACAGTGTCTAGAATTTTGCCATAAAGCAAAAAGGCCGATCTCGGGATTTGAGATCGGCCTTTTTGTTTCAGAGTGTTTTTCAAAAAGTTTCTGCGCCTCGCTAATCTCGACGCTAATTGCACCGTAGAAAATGAGGGCGGAAATGGTGAGCACGGCTGGAATCGAACCAGCGACAACCTCATTAAAAGTGAGGTGCTCTACCGACTGAGCTACGTGCTCTCAAAAAAGTTTGAGATGGTTTGGAGAGGTGTGGTTAGAAAGGAGCGGCGCATTAAAGGCAGCAATCTTAAAAAATCAACAAATTTGTAGAATTCTTTGGAGGCACGATTTAAGCAGCTTGCGAGCATTTCGAATAAAAAAAATCTCCAAAAAAATGAGTCAAAAAATTTTAACAATAATCCCGGTGAGGCTTGCCTCTACACGCTTGCCTAACAAGCCTCTCGCTGATATTTGCGGGAAAACGATGATTCACCGAGTCCACGAACAGGCTCTGGCTGCGGGTTTGGGAGATGTTGCAATTGCGTGCGATGGAGAAGAAATTGCTGCTGAAGCAAAAAAAATTGGCGCCAAATTTGTGATTACTGATCCTAATTTGCCTTCGGGAACGGACCGTATTTACGCTGCTTACAAGTCTTTTCCCGGTGATTTTGATGTGATTGTTAATCTGCAAGGTGATTTACCAAACATTGATCCGCAAGTGATTCGTGCCGCAGCTGACGCGGCTTTGCGTCCTGATTGCGACATTGCCACCGTGGCTTCAAAAATTAAAAATCGTGAAGAAATCACCAATCCGAATGTCGTAAAAATTGCCATCGCCGAAAGTGGACGCGCCCTTTATTTTTCTCGCTGCCCAATCCCTCATGCCAAAGAAAATTCTGCCGATTATTTTCATCACATCGGAATTTATGCTTACAAAAAATCTGCGTTAGAAAAATTTGTAAAACTTGCGCCATCAGCATTGGAGCGCCGCGAAAGCCTCGAACAACTTCGAGCCTTAGAAAATGACATGAAAATTTTTGTTAAAATTGTTGAAACCCATCCGCTTTCTGTCGACACCAAAGAAGATTTAGAGTTGGTCACAAAATTAATCGTGGCAAGTAGCGGCAAATGAGTAAAAAAAATCATAAAAATCTGATCGGTTGGAAGGAGTGGTTTAGCCTAGAGTGCCTTGGTTTACCCGCAATTAAAGGCAAGATTGACACCGGTGCAAAAACCTCTTCGCTTCACGCCTTCAACATTGAAAGTTTTTACATCGAAGATGTCGAATATGTTAAGTTCGACATCCATCCTTTGCAGAAAAATAAAAGGCTGGTGCGCACTTGTGTGGCGCGGGTTATCGAGCAACGCATGGTTTCAGATTCTGGCGGAAAAAAAGAAAAAAGATTTGTTATCAAATCACTTTTGCGTATCGGAAAAACGAAAGTCAGAATAGAGCTAACCCTTGCCAATCGTGATTCCATGGCGTTTAGAATGTTGCTCGGACGTGAGGCAATTAAGCAGGCAAAAATGCTTGTCGATATCTCAAAATCTTTTGCGCAGGGCAAAATCAAACGTAAGGAAATTTTAAAACTTTATCGCAAAACCAAACCCTGTTTAGATCTCAGAAAATTATGAAAATCATTGTTTTAGCTTCAAATCCCAACCTCTATTCCAACCAACGTATTGTTGATGCTGCGAAGAATCGTGGTCACGATGTTGAGTTTGTAAATGTCGGCGGATGCTACATCAAAGTTGATGGAAATGGCTGTGAAGTTTTTCACGACGAAGGCAAAAAATTGGAAAAAATTGATTACGTAATTCCGCGCTTAAAACCGTCGATGACTTTCTACGGAACTGCAATTGTGCGTCAGTTCGAAGTTATTGGAACCAAGTGTCTCAACGGTTCAGCGGCTATCACCAAATCACGCGATAAATTGCATAGCTTGCAAATCCTTGCCCAGCAAGGCATGGGCGTGCCGGTCACATCTTTTGCTAATTCTTCTTACGATACTAAAGATCTCATCAAACTGGTCGGAAGCGCGCCGTTAGTGGTTAAATTGCTTGAAGGAACAAAAGGCGTCGGCGTAGTTTTGGCGGAAACAAACAAAGCAGCAGAAAGCGTGATTAACGCCTTCAGAAGTCTAAAAGCAGATGTTCTTGTGCAGCATTACATCAAAGAGTCAAAAGGCCAAGACATCAGGTGTTTCGTGATCGGAGACCAAGTTGTAGCTTCGATGGAACGTATCGCGCAAGAAGGCGAATTTCGTGCCAATATTCATCTCGGAGCCACAGCCCGCGCCATCGAAATCACCAACGAAGAAAGAGATTTGGCGATAAAAGCTGCAAAAATTATCGGACTCGAAGTTGCCGGAGTCGATATGGTTCGTTCCAATTCTGGTCCAAAAATTCTTGAAATAAATTCATCGCCAGGCCTTGAGGGAATTGAAGGCGCGACAGGAATCAACGTTGCAGAAAAGATGATCGAATATTTGGAATCAAAATAAAAAAATGACGCAAATCGCAGTTCGAATAATTTGTAATTCGTTCAATTAATAAAAAATTTCATGGTTAAAAAACTCGAAGCAAAAAAAATTTTTAACGGTGAAGTCGAGTTTCTTTTTGGCGCTCACAATTATTCACAAATTCCAACTTTTCATTTTCCAGAAATTGCTTTTGTCGGAGCTTCGAATGCTGGAAAATCTAGCCTCATCAATGCTTTAGTGGGAAAAAAAACTGCGATTGTTTCAACAACTCCCGGCCGCACTCGTCAGTTAAATTTCTTCAAAATTTTTGGCTATGAAGATGGATTTATTTTGGTCGATATGCCCGGTTATGGTTTTGCCAAAGCTAAAGAAAAACATGTCGAACATTGGCACAGAACTAGTTTTGAATATTTGACTAAACGCTCAAATCTGAAGCGAATTTTTCTGCTCATCGACCCAATCAAAGGCTTGAAGGAGCCGGATCGCGACGCTATCAACATTTTTAATGCTTTAGCAGTTTCTTTCCAAATTGTGCTGACAAAAGCTGATAAAATTAAACGCGAAGAAGTTGAAAAAGCGGCAGAAAAAATCGCTAAAGAAATGAAAAAATGGCCAGCGGCTTATCCGAAAATCCTTACTACCAGCAGCGCCAAAGGTTATGGAATTTTGGAACTGCAAGATGAAATCGTCGAAATTTTGCAACGCTTATGAAATTTTTTCTTATAATTTTCCTCAGTAGTTTAGCAATTTTGCTACTGGTATTTTTGCTCAATATCGCTACATATAACGGCGTTTCCGACCCTTCAAAAAAAATCTCTAATGAAAAAAAATCTTAAAAATTCTCCCACTCTTGAAGCGCATAATTTAACACCAAAACAAATTGTTGATGAGTTGAATCGCTACATTATCGGACAGCAAGAAGCGAAAAAATCAGTGGCCATTGCGCTTAGAAACCGCTATCGCCGTAAGCTTGTCGATTCTCCTTTGCGCGAAGAAATTATGCCAAAAAATATTCTGATGATCGGGCCGACCGGCGTCGGAAAAACCGAAGTGGCGCGCCGACTTGCCAAACTTGCAAATGCACCTTTCATCAAAGTTGAAGCAACAAAATTTACCGAAGTTGGTTATGTGGGTCGCGATGTTGATTCCATTATTCGCGACCTGCTTGATGTAGCGATTAAAAATCTCAAAAATGAGATGAAAAAAGAAGTACGTCAAAAGGCAGAAAAGCACGCCAAAAAAAGAATTCTCAAAGTTTTGGTTGGTGAAAATGCACTCGATGAAACGCGTGAAAAATTCTCGCAAATGCTTGAAAATAACGAGCTCAACGAGCGTGAAATTGAAATCGAAATTGCTGATAATAGCAATTCTTTCGCTTCATCTTTTGACGTTCCTGGCGGACAAATTGGCATGATTAATATCAGCGAAATGCTCGGCAAAGCGATGAATGGCGAGAAGACAAAAAAAGCGCGCATGACTGTTGAAGATGCGCTCAAATCCTTGATCGACGAAGAATCAAACAAAATGATCGATGAAGATAAAATCATAAAAAATGCCATGAAATCAGTTGAAAATGATGGCATAGTTTTCATCGACGAAATCGATAAAATTTGCGCAAGAAGTGGCATGAAAGGCGGCGATGTTTCGCGTGAAGGTGTTCAGCGCGATCTCTTGCCACTCGTGGAGGGAACAACCATTTCGACCAAATATGGAATAATGAAAACTGATCACATTTTATTCGTCGCATCAGGCGCATTTCATATCGCAAAACCAGCGGATTTATTGCCAGAATTGCAAGGTAGATTTCCAATTCGTGTGCAACTAAAACCACTCACTGAAGCAGATTTGGTGAGGATTCTCGTCGAACCAGAATCAAGTTTAATCAAGCAATATGTTGCGTTAATTGGCGTTGAAAATGTGAAGCTAAATTTCACCGATGAGGGCATAAAAGAAATTGCCAAAGTTGCTCACAAAGTGAATGCTGAAGTTGAAAATATTGGCGCACGTCGTTTGCACACAATGCTCGAAAAAATTCTCGAAGATGTTAGCTTTGACGCCAGTGAAATGAAGGCTGGAACCACTATCGCAATTGACCAGAAATATGTCGATGAACATCTCGGAGATTTAGTTTCTGGCAAAACCGATTTAACAAAATTTATTTTATAAAACATGATTCCTCGCTACTCTCGCGCTGAAATGACCAAAATTTGGTCGCAAGAAAACAAATATCAAATTTGGTTTGATATCGAAATTTACGCCCTTGAGGCGCTTGAAAAATTAAGAATCGCGCCAGAAGGAACCGCAAAAAGAATTCGCGAAAATTTTGAAAAATCTGGCGGAAAATTTAACGAGGCGCGCATTGATGAAATTGAGGCCACAACCAAGCATGACGTGATCGCATTCCTCACACATCTCGCCGAATTAACTGGCGAAAATTCGCGCTTTATTCACTTGGGAATGACCAGTTCTGACGTGCTCGACACTTGCCTTTCCGCACAACTTTCGCAAGCAGCAGATATTTTAATTTCCGATCTCGAACGCGTTTTGGCGGCACTAAAAAAACGCGCATTTGAACATAAAAACACAGTTTGTGTTGGTCGTTCGCACGGCATCCACGCTGAGCCGGTGACGTTTGGTTTAAAACTCGCGCGCTTTTATTCCGAGTTCGAAAGAAATCTTTCGCGCCTAAAAAATGCCAAAAAAGAAATCGCAGTTTGTGCAATTTCCGGCGCAGTTGGAACCTTCGCCAATGTCGATCCATTCGTGCAAAAATATGTCGCAGAAAAGTTAGGACTCGAAGAAGAATCGGTCTCCAGCCAAGTAATACCACGGGATCGCCATGCTTTTTTCTTTTCTGTTTTAGGCGTCATCGCTTCATCGATTGAAAATATCGCGATTGAAATTCGTCATTTGCAACGCAGTGAAGTTTTGGAAGCGGAAGAATTTTTTTCGAAAGGACAAAAAGGAAGTTCAGCGATGCCGCATAAACGCAATCCGGTTCTAAGCGAGAATTTGACTGGTCTCGCGCGCATCGTGCGCAGCGCCGTCACGCCAGCTTTGGAGAATGTTGCTTTGTGGCATGAGCGCGATATTTCACATTCTTCGGTGGAGAGAATGATTGCGCCGGATGCTACAATCACGCTTGATTTCGCGCTTAATCGTCTCGCCGGAATGATGGAAAATCTCGTAATCTATCCGCAAAATATGCAGAAAAATCTAGACCGTTTGGGCGGTTTAGTTTTCTCGCAAAGAGTGCTTTTAACGCTCATCGAAGAGGCGCAAATTTCTCGTGAAGACGCCTATGCAATCGTGCAATCAAACGCGATGAAAATTTGGTCGGGAGAAGCAAATAGCTTTTTGGAATTGCTCAAAAAAGATGAAAAAGTTTCGTCAAAATTAAGCGCCAAAAAACTCGAAGAAATTTTCGATTTGAATTACCAAACCAAAAATATCGATCACATTTTTTCCAGAATTTTTAAGAGCTAAAACTTGTGAGCAGACTATTTACCGAAGCTGCTGGAGTAGCAAAAACACTGCATCGCGCCATAGTTTTTTCTCCAAGAAATACTGACGAAGTAAAAGCTTTTGCTGATAAAATAGTTGCAACCTTGTCGACAAATCCGCGCTTAATTCAAGTGACCGATCTCCAAGAATCTCAAAAAAATGCCGGCTTGTTTAAGGCTATTAGAATTTCTCTCGCATGCGGAGTGGATTCGACGAATTTACTTCCCCATGTCTCGCTAGTTGCCGATCGCGAAAGAAAAATTCTCGGCATTAACACTTTTGAGGAATTAAGAAAATTAGGAATTAATCAGGCGCTTGTTGTTTCCGGCGTTGCTAAAAATTTTGATGTGACGCGCAAAAATATCGGTGAATTTTACAGCGACGACGCGCAAGTAGAATTGAAGGCATTTGCTGAATCGGTCCCCGAAGACTTTAAAATAGCACTTACTCTTTACACAGATGGTCATGCAGCAACTCATAAAACGTTTCTCGAGATTTTGACAGAGCAAACACTCTTCAACTAGAAGTGGCTAATTTAGTGCGAAAAGTGCGATTATTTTCTGAGGCAACAGGGCGCGCTACTGCAGATTTAGTTTCAAGTTTTGTTCTGCAACATTCCTACGATCCAGCCCAAGTTTTGGCGGCAACAGCGCTGCTAAAAAAATATTTGGGTGATGATATCAATATCGTTCCAACATTGCTACCGGTGACAGATACGCGCCTATTTAACGCTTTTAGTCGCGAAGGTTTTGCGGCAATACCTGAGGCGGTGAATAATGTGGTTAGAAAAATTGAATCGGCCAAAGATGATGAAGAGAGGGAAAAGGCAAAATTAGAAGGTGACGCAATTCTTGTTGAGAGGGCTACAGACCTTGCAAGACAAGGCTTTACCGATATTGCATTTTATCACGGAATTAGTGCGCAAGAAGGAAAAAGAGTGCGTGGAATTATACAAGAATGTTGCGACAGAGGTGTTTTTAGAAATGTGCCTCATCCAGACAAAGCCATATCTTCCGTGGCTGCGCAAGGGGTAATAGATTTTGGTAAAAGTAATCAATTGAGTTAGTCATCAAAGGAATTTCATGTTTTTCGATGTAATCATAATTGGCGCCGGAGCCGCGGGGCTCATGTGCGCAGCCACCGCTGGAGCGCGCGGCAAAAAAGTTTTGCTGGTTGATTCCGCAAAGTCAGTTGGAAAAAAAATCCGCATTTCTGGCGGCGGGAGATGTAATTTTACCAACCTGCACACTTCGCCAAAAAACTTCATTTCTAACAATCCTCATTTTTGCGTTTCAGCGCTGCAGAGATATGGCGCACAAGACTTCATCGCACTTGTTAAAAAACATAAAATCGCTTTTCACGAAAAAACTTTGGGCCAACTTTTCTGCGATAATTCTTCCAAAGAAATCATCGAAATGTTGCTCAAAGAATGTGCGGATTCCGGCGTAGAAATTCGTTTAGAAACTCAAGTCAGCGAAATTAAAAAAGCAGAATTTTTTGAAATGAAATTGAATGGCAAAGTTGTTAAAGCCGCGTCATTAGTGATTTCAACCGGTGGCATTTCGATTCCAAAAATGGGTGCTACAGCTTTCGGTTATGAAATTGCGCGGCAATTTAAATTAAAAATTATTCAACCAATTCCTGCTTTAGTGCCACTAACTTTTGCGGAATCTTTGCTTAAAAAAACCAAAGTTCTTTCCGGTGTTGCAATCGATTCTGTGGTTTCTTGCGGCAAAATAGAATTTGAGGAAGCGATTCTTTTCACCCATCGCGGAATCTCTGGCCCAGCGGTTCTACAGATTTCTTCTTATTGGAAACATGGCGAAAAAATTACCATAAATTTTGCACCCAAAATCGATGTTTTTTTGTGGCTGCAAGAGGAGAGAAGAAATAAACCAAAGCAAGAAATTCAAAATATTTTAGCGCAGATTTTGCCGAAAAGTTTTGTCGAATTTATTCTCGAAGAAATTGGGCATCGCGGATTTTCAGCTGATATGTCGAATCAAAAATTAAAAGAAATTGGAAATCTCATAAATGGCTGGAGCTTTGTTCCAAGCGGAACGGAAGGCTTCGAAAAAGCAGAAGTGACGGCAGGCGGAATTGACGTCGATGAAATTTCCTCCAAAAGTTTTGTAGCAAAGAAAGTTCCGGGATTATTTTTTATCGGTGAAGTTTTGGACGTCACCGGACATCTCGGTGGTCATAATTTTCAATGGGCATGGTCATCGGGGAAGGCAGCAGGGGAGTGGGTCTAGAAAGAATTGGCTTGATAAATTCTTACTAAAAATCACGATCAATTTCTGATAAAATAACAAAATTAAAGGAACGCAATGACAGAAAAAACTAATGAACAAAAAGAGTTTAAGCCGGTAAAAAAAATCTCACCATTTTGCGTCGATCCTTACAACACTAGAGGTGGAAAATCCGGCAAGAAAGGCTTGGCTGTAAGTGACGCGTCAAGTGGTTTTAAAGGTGGAAAGTCGATGAATGTTTCAAAATTCAAAGGCGGCAGCGGCGGAGATCGTTAATTTTAGCAATGATTAAAATTAGAAAATCACAAGAGCGCGGTTTTGCAGATCACGGTTGGTTAAAATCTTTTCACACATTTTCTTTCTCCGATTATTACGATTCGCAACATATTCATTTTGGAAATTTGCGCGTGATTAATGAAGATTACATCGCGGCTGAAGCTGGATTTGGTAAGCATTCACACGCTGACATGGAAATCATTACCTATGTAATTTCTGGCGCACTTTCGCACGAAGATTCGATGAAAAATTCCTCAACAATTTTGCCGAATGAAGTGCAAATTATGAGTGCGGGAAGTGGTGTTTTTCATGCGGAATTTAATCGCGAAAAAAATTCTGAAACTCATCTTTTGCAAATTTGGATTTTGCCAAAAGAGAAACAAATCGCGCCGCGTTATGCTCAAAAATCTTTTGCAGATCAATTTAAGAAAGGTGATTTAACCCTTGTCGTTTCTGGCTCTGGGCGTGATGGATCTTTAAGAATTAATCAAGATGTTGAGATTTTTGTCGGCAAATTTTCTGCAGAAAAACTGGTTAATTTCACCGTAAAACAAAAAAGAAAAATCTGGATTCAATTAGTGAAAGGAAAAATTTCTGTTAATGATTTTACACTTGAAAGTGGAGACGCCGCAGCAATTTCTGATGAAGAAAAAATTGCAATAAAAGCAGAAAAAAATTCAGAATTTTTGCTTTTCGATCTCTAACTTTGGCAATTATTCCCTGACAAACTAATTTTTAGCCTCAACTCCCCGAACGAAGTCGAGGGGCGGGCAAGCAAACTATCATCCCCTCGACTCCGCTCGGGGAACTGAGAAGTTTTGGGGAGTTGAGAAGTTTCGGGTAGTTGAGAAGTTTTACTTTGCTACGGACAAATTAGGGCGGATACAAACTTAAAATCTCATTCAGAATTTGTTTCGAGATCTGTCACAATTTATTTCTTCCACGAAGCAAAATCGAGTGAGATAGAATTGACGCAATAGCGCGTATCCTTGGCAGTGAAGCCTTCGCCATGAAAAATATGTCCCAAATGTCCGTCACAATTTTTGCATAAAATTTCTGTTCTGTGTCCATCAGCATCAGAAATTTTTTTTACCGAATCGGAAATTTCATCGTCAAAACTTGGCCATCCGCAACCTGAATGAAATTTATTTTTGCTAGAAAAAAGTTCGGCGCCGCATTGCTTGCAACTGTAAATCCCATCTTCATCACAATCACAAAACTTACCGCTGAAAGGTGGCTCGGTGCCTTTGTGGATAATGACTCGTGCCTCTTCCGAAGTTAGTTTTTTTAGTTTCATCTTTTGTGTTTTATGTGGAAAAGATCCTTCGACAAACTCACGATAATAGTTTCTTTTTCGTTATCTTGAGCTTGTCGAAGGATCTTTTTATTTTTAAAAAATGCCAAAAAAATCTCCCAAAAAAATCCTCAAAAATATTTTCGGCTACGATAATTTTCGTGGTTTGCAGGAAGAGATTATCAACGCTGTCATCGCCAAAAAAAATACTTTCGTCTTGATGCCGACTGGTGGCGGAAAATCGCTCTGCTATCAAATTCCGGCTTTGTGTTTGGAAGGTGTTGGAATTGTTATTTCGCCGCTGATTGCCTTGATGCAAGATCAGGTTAGCGCCTTGAAAGACGCGGGTGTAAAGGCTGAAGCGATAAATTCTTCAATGTCGCCAGCGCAAGTTTTTGCGGTGAAAGAATTGTTGAAAAATAATCAGCTCGATCTGCTTTATGTTTCGCCGGAACGTTTGCTGATGCCGGAATTTTTGGAGTTTTTGTGCGACATAAAAATCGCACTTTTTGCCATTGACGAAGCGCATTGTGTTTCGAGTTGGGGACATGATTTTCGTCCAGTTTACACGCAACTCGCAATTCTCGAAAAAGTTTTTGCTGATGTGCCGCGAATGGCTCTGACCGCGACTGCAGACGCTCCAACACAAAAAGATATTATCGAAAAACTCGGCTTAAAAAATGCCGAAATTTTTCGCGCTGGTTTTGATCGTCCCAATATTTTTTACACAATTGTTGAGCGCAATAATCCCAAAAAACAGCTGCTAAATTTCATCAAAGAAAATCACCAAAATGATAGCGGAATTGTTTATTGCCTGTCGCGTAAAAATGTTGATGAAGCCGCGGCAGAGTTGCGTGGAGAAGGGTATAAAGTTTTTCCATATCACGCTGGAATGGATGCAAAAACGCGGCAAAAAAATCTCGAAAAATTTCTGCTCGAAGATGGCATAATTATGGTCGCGACAATCGCTTTTGGCATGGGAATCGACAAGCCTGACGTGCGTTTTGTGGCGCATTTAAATCTGCCGCGAAACATCGAGGCCTATTATCAAGAAACCGGTAGAGCAGGGCGGGACGGGCTCCCGTCGAGTGCATGGATGAGTTTTGGTCTTGCCGATATTGCAGCGCAGAGAAATTTTATCGAGGAATCTGACGCGCCCGAAAATCAAAAAAGAATCGAGCGCCAAAAATTAAATTCGCTGCTCGGATTATGTGAAGCCTCAACTTGTCGCCGCCAAATTTTGCTGAAATATTTTGGCGATTCTTGTGATCCTTGCGGCAATTGCGATAATTGTTCGAATGCCCCCGAAACCTTTGATGGCAGCATTGCGGCGCAGAAAGCGATTTCTGCAGTTTATCGCACCGAGCAGCGTTTTGGCGTTGGATATTTGGTTGATGTTTTACTTGGAGTTGACGATCAGAGAATCAAAAATTTTCGTCACGATCAGCTTTCAGTTTTTGGTGTTGGCAAAGAATTTTCTAAGGCGCAATGGCAAGGAATTTTTCGCCAATTAGTGGCGATGGATTTTTTAAAAATTGATGTCGAAGGACATGGCGGAATTAAAATCACCGCAAGTGGCATGAAGTTTTTGCGCGAAAAAACTGCGCTACAAATGCGTAAAATTACCGCAAAAACTAAAGTGAAAAAAGAGGTGAAAGCCAAGGCAAATCTGGCTTTGGAAGGAGATGCGGAAAAAGAATTATTCGCGAAATTAAAAGCAAAAAGATTGCAATTAGCGCAAGCGCAAAACCTGCCGCCATACATTGTTTTTCACGATAAAACTTTGGTTGAGATGGTGAAAAGGAATCCAAAAAATTTGGAGGAAATGCGTGGAATTGTTGGGGTTGGCGAGGAGAAATTGCGGAGATATGGAAAGGTATTTTTGGAGGAAATGGTGGTGGGGTAGAGTTTGTTGGGACGGCAGGATGGCGTTCGCTGCGCTCTCTTGCAATTTTTTAGCCTCAGCTTCCTGAGTTTCTAGCCTCAGTTCCCCGAGTTTTTAGCCTCAGTTCCCCGAGCGGAGTCGAGGGGTAGGAAAGCAAACTCTCATCCCCTCGACTCCGCTCGGGGAACTGAGAAGTTTCGGTGAACTGAGAAGTGTCGGAGAGCTGAGAAGTTTCAGGGAACTGAGAAGTTTCAGGTAGTTGAGAAGTTTCAGGTAGTTGAGAAGTGTTAGTCTGTCGCGGAATAAATCCCTCAAGTTCAGCTGCGCTTCACTAAGCTTCATCAACGAAAATTGTCGAACCTGAGGCTCGAACCCTGCCGTCTAAATTCGGGGCTAGAAGTAAGATTGAGTTTGGGGAAATTTCTGAAAGTAGAAGGAGATGGTTGGGACGGCAGGATTCGAACCTACGGATGGCGGTACCAAAAACCGCTGCCTTACCACTTGGCGACGTCCCAGTCTAAATTGCTTTGATTTTATTACCCTGTTTCAAGGGGGAGGGGATTTTCGTGCAAAAAAGAGCGCGGCTTTTTAGGAAGCGGCTTGCTGCAAGTCAACGAATTTGTAATTGACAAGGCGCCTTTCCTTCATAATTTGCGCACTTTCTCCCACCTCAAGTAAGCCCTCTAAATTCTCAAAAGACCTTACCGCGCAAGTCTTAAATTTATTCATTATGAGCAGCCTACAAGAAATCATCGAGCTATCGGATCAGATCACAAAAACCTCTGATCTTTTGGTTAACAAAATTGCTGAACTTAGCTATCAGGCTGCTCACAACGGCGGTGTGGATCCATTTATCTTCGGTCTCACGGTTTTTATCCTAGCCTGTTTTGTTGGCTATTTTGTGGTTTGGAAAGTGACTCCAGCCCTACACACGCCGCTAATGGCGGTGACCAACGCAATTTCTGGCGTTATTGTTGTTGGTGCAATTATTGCTCTCGGATCAGCTAAATCATTCGGTCTCGTTTCCATCATTGCTTTTTTCGCCATCGTCATTGCTTCGATAAATATTTTTGGCGGATTTCTAGTCACCTGGCGCATGCTCGAGATGTTTAAGAAATAAACCGCCAAAATTTTCAGAAATTTAGAATCAAAGGATCATGAAAAACTTCTTTAACTCACTTTCTTGGGCAAAAATTCTTCTGATTTTTGTCGCAATTTCTTTCATAGTTCGCACGATTTTTTTGATTGAAGAATTTCGTGAAATCGATCCATCCCCACTGCTGGTTTTGCAAATTTACAGCATCGGATTATTTTTTGATTTTATCACTGCGTGCTACATAGCACTAATTCCAGCGTTAATTTATCTCCTTCTGCCGCAGAAATTTTTTAATTCAAAAGGAAATCAAATCGCGCTACGAATTTTTTATTTTCTCTTTCTTTTTACGATTGTTTTTTCGGCTTTTTCGGAATGGTTTTTTTTCGAAGAATTTCAAACGCGCTTCAATTTTATCGCCGTTGATTACCTGATTTATACGCAAGAAGTGATCGGAAATATCGTCGAATCTTATCCGATGGGTAAGCTTATCGCCGTGATTTTATTGATCTCCGCGCTGATTTTTATTTTTACTCACAAAAAAATTGTTCACGAAAAACATGAGAATTTTTTACTGAGGCTAAAAAAATTTTCTGTCCATTTCCTGATTTTAGTTTTGGCATTTTTTGCCATCGATAGCTCAAAACTTGGAAAATTTTTTCCAAATAATTACAGCAAAGAAATCATGGAAAACGGCATCTATCAGCTGTTTTCAGCCTATCGCAATAATCAAATTGATTATGATCAGCTCTACGTCACTCGCGATATCAAAGATGCGATGAAGAAATTGCGCATGTCGATTTCCAAGCAAGAACCGCGTTCAAAATTTCTAAATCCCGACGATATTTCGCGCATAATTTCTGCATCAAATGCTGGCGGAGAAAGAAGATTCAACGTGATGTTTATCACCATCGAAAGTCTCAGCGCTGAATTTATGAAAGCTTTCGGCAACAAAGAAAATATCACACCAAACCTCGATGCTTTGGCAAAAAAAGGTCTGTTTTTTACAAATCTTAAAGCGACTGGAACCCGCACTGTTCGTGGCTTAGAAGCACTTTCACTTTCTGTCCCGCCAACTCCGGGAAATTCCATCGTGCGTCGTCCGAATAATGAAAATTTATTCAACATTTCTTCGCCGTTAAAAGATCGCGGTTATGAAGCAAAATTTCTCTACGGCGGAGCCGGTTATTTCGATAACATGAATTATTTTTTCGAAAATAACGGATTCGAAATTGTTGATCGCGAGAAGTTTTCCGGTGATGAAATTTCTTTCTCAAACGCTTGGGGCGTCGCTGATGAAGACTTATTCGACAAGGCAATCAAAGAGGCAGATAAATCTTACAAAAATGGCAAGCCGTTTTTGAATTTTGTGATGACAACTTCTAACCATCGTCCTTTCACTTATCCGTCGGGAAAAATTGATATTGAGCCAAAAAGCGGACGTAATGGCGCGGTGAAATATACCGATTATGCAATAGGAAAATTAATCGAAAAATCGCGCAAAAAGGCTTGGTTCAACAACACGATTTTCGTTTTTGTTGCAGATCATTGTGCTGGCTCTGCAGGCAATACTGATCTGCCTTTGTGGCGTTATCAAATTCCAGCAATTTTTTACGCGCCGCAAATTATTCGCCCGCAAATTTTTGCTGAAAATATTAGTCAAATTGACGTAGCGCCAACTTTGTTTGGCATCATGAATCTTTCCTACAAATCAAAATTTTTTGGCACTGATGTTTTGACGAATAAAAGAACTTTAGATCGTCATGCTTTCGTTAGCACTTATTCCGATGTTGGCTATTTCGAAGACAATAAGCTTTATCTTTTGAAGCCGAAAAAAGAGGTAAAATTTTTCAACGTAAAATTGAAAAATTTTGGCTGGGATGGTTCGCGCGAAGAACAAACTTCTGATTACGAAAAAGAAGAATTGGAAGAGGTAATCAGCTATTATTCGTCGGCAAGTTATCTATTCAAAAATGGCAAACTTAAAAATTTCAATCAGAAAAATTGATCTGCTTATTATAGCCTGCTCAGCCTTGATTTTCCTGGCTTTGCGCTTGATTAACGACACTGATATCGACATCAAAATTCAACAATATTTTTTCAATTTCGAAACCAAAACATGGTTGGTTGATCGTGATGAGCCGGTGAAGAAATTTTTCTTCTATAATCTGCCAAAAATTCTGCTCGGTGTCTCGATGGTTTTTTGTTTGGTGAAATGTTTTTTGGCGCAAAATCGTCGAAAATTTCTGCTCATTCTAATCGGCTTGGTGTTAATCCCCACAATTGCTGGCAGCATAAAAAGATTTACCAACATTTACTGTCCGTGCCAATTGGAAATTTATGATGGTCATTATCCTTACGTAAAAATTCTTGAATCTTATCCGCAAAATTTTGTGCAGGAAAAACGCGGAAAATGTTTTCCAGCGGGGCACGCCGTCACTGGTTTTGCGCTGTTTATTTTATTTTTTGCACTCGAAAAAAAATCGCATAAATTTCTCGGATTTTTCGCCGCGATAATTTTTGGTTGGATTTTAAGTTTTTATCAGATGGCCAAAGGCGTGCATTTTTTTGGTGATAGTTTGGTTTCAATGCTGGTATGCTTTCTCCTCGCTGCCCTATTGGCGCGCTGTTTTGATTCTTTAGTTCCCCAAGCGAAGTCGAGGGGTTTTTAAACTAAAACTCATGAGCCCCTCGACTCCGCTCGGGGAGCTGAATTTCTTAAAATCGAGGAACTAAACCTTTTTAAAATGATTAGCAAAAAACTTACTCTCGGGCCGCTTCCGGCTTCAAAAAAAATTTACGTACCGAGTGAAAAATTTTCTGACGTGCAAGTGGCGATGCGTCAAATTCAACTTTCAGAAAAATCTGAGGCGAAAAATTTCGTGGTTTATGATCCTTCTGGCGTTTATTCCGACCAAAATTTTTTAGATAAAATTGATCTCAATAAAGGTCTGCCGAAACTGCGCCAGCAATGGATTATCGAACGCGGCGATGTTGAAGAATATCAAGGTCGAAAAGTAAAACCGGAAGATAACGGCATTACTGCGCCAGGCGCGAAATCTTCAGTTCCAGAATTTGATTTATCCGCTTTCAAACCGCTTCGCGCTAGAGATGGAAAAAAACCAACGCAATTGGCTTACGCCCGCGCTGGCATTGTCACCAAAGAAATGGAATATGTGGCGATTCGCGAAAATATGACGCGCGAAAAAATCGCTGCTGAATTGCAAAAATCTGGTAAAATTTCTGGCGAAAATTTCGGTGCAAAAATGCCGAAATTCATCACTGCAGAATTTGTGCGCGATGAGATCGCCGCTGGCCGCGCCATCATTCCAAACAACATCAATCACCCTGAATCTGAACCGATGATTATCGGTCGAAATTTCCTCGTAAAAATCAACGCTAACATTGGCAATTCGGCGATTTTTTCTGGCGTCGAAGATGAGGTCGAAAAAATGATTTGGGCGACGCGTTTTGGCGCCGACACGCTGATGGATTTATCGACTGGGCGCAATATCCACAACATTCGCGAATGGATCATTCGCAATTGTCCAGTGCCAGTTGGAACGGTTCCAATCTATCAAGCTCTCGAAAAAGTTGGCGGAATTGCTGAAAATCTAACTTGGGAAATCTTCCGCGACACTTTGATTGAGCAGTGTGAGCAGGGTGTCGATTATTTCACAATTCACGCTGGAGTTTTATTGCGCTATGTTCCGCTCACCGCTAATCGCGTCACCGGAATCGTCTCGCGTGGCGGTTCGATCATGGCCAAATGGTGCTTGGCGCATCACAAAGAAAATTTCCTCTACACCAATTTTGAAGAAATTTGCGAAATTCTAAATCGCTATGATGTGAGCTTTTCGCTTGGCGATGGCTTACGCCCTGGCTCAATTGCTGATGCTAATGACGAAGCGCAATTCGGCGAATTAAAAACTCTGGGCGAGCTTACAAAAATCGCCTGGAAACATGATTGCCAAGTGATGATCGAAGGCCCAGGACACGTGCCGATGCATCTCATCAAGGAAAATATGGAGAAGCAATTGCAGTGGTGCCACGAAGCGCCGTTCTACACTTTGGGGCCACTCACCACCGACATTGCTCCTGGTTATGATCACATCACTTCCGCAATCGGCGCGGCGATGATTGGCTGGTTTGGCACGGCGATGCTTTGCTATGTCACGCCGAAAGAACATCTCGGCTTGCCCAATAAGGAAGATGTTCGCGAAGGCGTGATCACTTACAAACTTGCTGCTCACGCCGCAGATTTGGCGAAGGGCAATGCCGCCGCTAGAGCGCATGATGATGAGCTTTCGAAAGCGCGTTTTGAATTTCGTTGGGAAGATCAATTTAACCTTTCGCTCGATCCAGAAAAAGCTAAATCATATCACGACGAAACCTTACCAGCAGAGGGCGCAAAGGTGGCGCATTTTTGCTCAATGTGTGGTCCAAAATTCTGTTCGATGAAAATTACGCAAGATGTGCGGGATTATGCGGCCAAGCAAAAAGAGGCGAAAAAAGGAATGGAAGAGATGAGCGAGAAATTTAAGGAGTTGGGTTCGCAGGTTTACGTGAAGGAGAATAGCTAGAGCCTTAGCGAGCCGGTTGCTTGTTTATTTGCAGATTTTTTTCAGCAGCGCAGCAGCCTCTTTTTTGGTTTTATTAGCAGCATCAATTCCCAATTTTATTCCCGATTCTAGATCAATTTTTCCACTCGATTTTGTTTCGAAAATCTCGCTGCCATCATAATCGAGAATGAGAGTTTTTAGGTGAAGTTGGTCATTTTTGATTTCAGCGTGAACAGCGACAGGAGTAGAGCAGGAGGCGCCAAGTTCGCGCAAGAAAGCGCGCTCGGTTTTTACGCAAATTTGTGTTTCGAGATGATTAATTTTTTGCAACAGCGCGGAAATTTCTTTTTCATTTTTTCGAATTTGAATTGCCAGCGCGCCTTGCCCGCCAGCTGGAAGCATCTCGTTTTTTTCGATGGTTTTTATTTCGCCATATCCTTGAGGGCATGATTGTTTTTTGCCTAAACGCTCAAGGCCGCAAGCGGCGAGAATTGTGGCATCAACTTCATTTTCAGAAATTTTTCGCAAACGTGTATCGACATTGCCGCGGAAATTTACGATTTTTAAATCTGGTCGCGCACGTAGTAAAATTGCCTTGCGGCGGGCGGAAGAGGTTCCAACAACAGCGCCTTTCGGCAAATCTTTTAGTGATGAAAATTTGCTTGAGATGAAGCAGTCGCGGGCATCGAATCTTTGGGTAAAAGCGCTTAATTCTGTGGCCTCATGCAAAATTGGCGGAACGTCTTTTGCTGAGTGAATTGCGATATCGATTTTATTTTGGATTAGAGCTTCCTCGAGTTCCTTGATGAACAGGCCTTTGCCGCCAATCTCAGCAAGGTTGCGATCTTGAATTTTATCGCCGGAAGTTGTGATCGAAACGACGTCGATTTTGAGATTAGGAAAATGATCGGCGAGAAGGAGATAAGTTTCTGCAACCTGCGCGAGCGCTAATTTGCTGGTTCTAGTGCCGATTCTGATGAGATTCAAATTTGCAGGCATTAATCACAAAAATGACTAACCTTGGCGAGCTTTGAAACGTGGATTGACTTTGTTGATGACATAAAGACGACCTTTTCTGCGAACTAATTTGCAGTTCTTATCTCTTTTTTTGGCAGCTTTAAGCGAGTTGAAAATTTTCATCTGATCCTCTGAATTTTTTGGGAGTTAGAAAAATGAAGGCGGCGCAAGTTATTTATCGAAATCAAAATGTCAAATTGCTGATTTCAGGAAGGATGGGATTTATCCCACGACAGACTAAAACTTCTCAGCTCCCCGAGCGAAGTCGAGGAGTAGGAAAGCAAACTCCCTACCCCTCGACTCCGCTCGGGGAGCTGAGACTAAAAATTAGCTCGTCATGGGATAATCGCCGCAAGGATTGACGATTATCCCTTAGCTCACAAATTCAGTTCCCCAAGCAAAGGCCTAAGGTTCCCCTCCCTCAGCTCCCCGAGCAAAGGCCGAAGGCCGTCGTCGAGTGGTTTAGAGTTTATCTTTCAACCCCCTCGACGGCACTACGCTTTGCTCAGGGAACTGAAATCGTAAAATCACTTTGCTTGGGGAGCTGATTTTATAAAAAAGGGGAGGTCGGATGAAGTTTATTGTGGCGTTTTGCTAATTGCTCAGGCGCTCTTTCCCTTGGTTTGGTTTCTGTTCGTGGAGATCGAAACTCGCCATGTTTGGATTTAATTCTAACCTCTGTGATTGGTTGCAGCACAACATCGCTTACGATTCTTAAACTGAAATCAACCGCGCTAGGATCTTCGAATTTTTCGCGTAGTGATTTTAAATCACCTTCATTTCTACTGCCGCCGACAACATGCCCACCTCTCTTTCCTCCCGCAAATAAAGCCTCCTCTGGCTTCTCAACTTTTTCGTGATCCTGAGGAAAAATTCCATTGCTGCGGGTAAAAAAATCATCGCCAACTTCAGCATCAAAACAAGCCATGAAGGGCTTATTGCCAGCTTCTCTAAGCAATTTTCTTTTTAGATCTTCGCGACCATCTATTTGACCGCGTAGCTCAGAAATTTTTTTTGCACCGGAGAAGTCCATAACCTCGAATATCCAATATTTTTCTTTCTCGGACATATCAAAAACTCCGTTGCCGCGAGTTATGCGAACATTTTTTTTATCAAAATAAAAACCCTCGCCGCCGCCCATTCCACCACTCTTCTCGGAGCCATGCCAGGCCGATCCAATTCCTATTTGACCGTGCTCTGTTATTTCTGATGCCGAAACAGTTTCGCGTCTTGTATTTTTGACGAGGTGAGCGGGTTTTCCCCATTGATAAAGCGTGCCAGATTTTTCTGTTGGCGCAGAAAATTTTTGCACAAAATTTTCGAGAGATTCTAGATCATCAGCTTCTAAAGCATGAATATGCAAATAGTTCGGAGACACATCCTTTTTGGATAATCCTTGTTCTTCCGTTGCGTCCAAAACGCATATTAAGCGAAATTTTTTTGACATTGTTTTATTTCGATTCGGCAAGATTTTTTGGCTTTTCTATCGCCACTCTTTTTGCTGATGAGGCCTCTGGAGAAGGGGCGGGAGGGCGAAGTAAAGCTGAGGTGTCTTTTTGTCTTAATTCTTCGAGCAGTAGTTTTTTCTTTTCAAAAGTTGAGCGATATTGTCTGGCGATTTTTTCTTCTCCATGCGTTGAGAAAAATTTGCTGTCATGATTTCTTTGCAAATAATTGATCAAAAATTGTCCAAAAATTCTTTCGCGTAATTCATCATGAGAGCCTATCCCATCTTCTGTGTCACGAGTGATTGAATTTAAAATTCTTCCGATATCTCTCTTCGCCACTTCCTGTTTTTGAATAATTTCAGCAACTTTTTTTGCATTACCTAGGCAATAAAAAAGTTTCATTGCGGCATTATCAACCCAGCCAATTTGCCCCTCCTCAACGCCATCATAGTCGCGTTTGTGAAACGAGCTATCTTTGCCGTGAATATCAACTTCGCCTTTTGATTTTACTATTCCCGCAATCACATTGCGAATTTTTGCATCACTCATTTGCGGAATATATCGGCTTACTCCCGCAATGATTTCTGTTCCGTAATGCTTAATTTCTTCTTCGTTTAAGCCCTCATTCAACCAGCGCTCAAAAGGTTGCTCTGGTGTATTTGGCATTTTGTTTTCAATGGTTGTTCCAAAATTTGTGACGGGGGCGAAGGTGATTCTTCCGATACCGTTGCCAATATTAGAAAACATAGCATGAGGACCAATGCAGAAGAACATCGACGGTCTTTCGCGCAAAGCTTCTGGCAATTCAACTTCGGCTAATTCCATCGCCAGTTTTCAAAATAAAACCGCCATTTCTATCCATTTCTACGTCACAAATTTTAGACGATGTTTTGATCGAAATTTGTGGGTTTGTGGCGATTTCCGTTCTTAATTTTGTTTCAAATTTTTTCCAATCGAGCAGGCGCTCTCTAGTTTCAATGGCATGAGCGACGCGATTTATGTCAACATCATTCTCAAATTCTGCGACATGCATAGTGCGATGGGTATGAGTGCTTGGGCCGAAAATTTTATTGGCATCATCTCTTGCGCACAGATCTTCAAAATGGCGCGATATTTCGTCGTAATTGGCCATAACTTCCTGCGGTGGAATTAGCGAATCTTTAACGATAAAATAACGGCCATCGCGCAAATATTTTTCCTCCTCACTGCCAAGAAAGCAGTCGGAATATTGGCGCATAAAATCCACCGTATGCTCCATGTAGAATTTCGCGGTTTGTGAATCGAAATAATGATAGCCAAGTCCCATGCGGCCAGGAGTGCGGGCAGAAGTGCCGCGTAAAATTTCTTGATCAGCTTCTAGAATTACAACTTCGTGACCAGTTTTAGCGAGCTCCAGAGCACTTGTGCATCCGGCAATACCACCGCCAATTATCGCTATTTTTGCCATTTCTATCTGTCCACTTCGCCAAAAACGATATCTTGCGTGGAAATTACGGTGACAACATCCGCCAGCATATGCCCTTTGGTCATAAATTCTAAACCTTGCAAATGAGCAAAACCCGGAGCGCGGACGCGGCAACGGTGTGGTTTGTTTGAGCCGTCGGAAATTACGTAAACTCCAAATTCACCTTTTGGTGCTTCAACGGCGGCGTAAGCTTCGCCAGCTGGAACGTGATAGCCTTCGGTGTAGAGTTTGAAGTGGTTGATGAGTGATTCCATGCTGTGTTTCATCGCGTCTCTTTTTGGCGGAGAAATTTTTGGATCATCACACGAAACCGCTCCGCTCGGCATTTTTTCAATGCATTGTTTGATGAGCTTCACCGACTGACGCATTTCTTCGACGCGAATGAGATAGCGATCGTAAGAATCGCCGTTTTTTCCAACTGGAACATCGAAATCTAGCTCGCCGTAAATTTCGTAAGGTTGTGATTTGCGTAAATCCCAAGCGATTCCTGAGCCACGAATCATCGGGCCGGAAAAACCCCAGTCGAGAGCTTGTTGTTTCGAAACAATTCCAACTTCAGCCATGCGTTGTTTGAAGATACGATTTTCGGTGAGCAGACTTTCCATTTCGTCGATCCATTTCGGATATTGCTCAGCAAAAATTGCGATTTCTTCAAGTAAACCATCGGGCAAATCTTGGTGAACTCCACCTGGACGAATGTAGGCGGCGTGCATTCTTGAGCCGGAAACTTTTTCGTAAAATCCCATCATTTTTTCGCGTTCTTCAAACATCCATAAAAGCGGTGTCATCGCGCCAACGTCTAGAGCCTGTGTGGTGACGGCCATGATATGATTTAAAATTCGCGTGATTTCAGAAAATAAAACGCGAATGAATTGTCCACGACGCGGAATTTCGCAGCCCAAAAGTTTTTCAACCGCGAGAGCGTAAGCGTGTTCTTGGCACATTGGTGAAACATAATCCAAGCGGTCGAAATAAGGCACGGCTTGGAGATAAGTTTTATGCTCGATGAGCTTTTCAGTTCCACGATGAAGCAAGCCAATATGCGGGTCGGCACGCGTAATTACTTCGCCATCCATTTCCAAAACCAAGCGCAAAACACCGTGCGCAGCAGGGTGTTGCGGGCCGAAATTGATGGTCATGTTTTTGGTTTCGGAAGTCATTTTGGAAGAAAATTTTGTGAAAAAAGAGGCGCGCTTTTTAGGAAAGCGAGAGGAAAAAACAAATTAAAATTTTGTCATTTTTTGGGGATTTATCCTGCGACAGACTAAAACTTCTCAGCTCCCCACACTGCGTCGAGGGATGGGAAAGCAAACTCCTAACCCCTCGACTCCGCTCGGGGAACTGAATTTGTGAGTCAAAGAATGATATTTTTTTGAATCAAAAAATTGTCGGCGGAAATTTTTGCTTCAGCTCCGAGCGCTAGAGGTGCGCTGTTTTTTGAATGTCCAAGGCAATTTGTTTTTTCGCGAAAGAGAGGAATTTTTCCTAATTTTTTGGCGAATTTTGCGATTGCGATTTCGATATTTTTTGCCTTTGGAGTGCCGTGAGGATTGGCTTCAAGAAAATTTCCCAAAACTATCGCTGCTGGAGTTTTTTTAGTTTCTTCGATGATGGTGACGATTTGATTGAAATAGCGATCAAGCCGCTCGCCATCTTCTCCTTCATCTTCGAGAAAAAGAATTTTTTTATCCCAATCGATTTGATTTTTAGTGCCGAAATTTCCAGCGATTACACTGAGACAGCCGCCAACTAGCTTAGTCGTAAGTCGTAAGTTGTAAGTCGTAAGTTGGGTTAGCTTGTATTTTAACTCTTCGGTTTTGCCGAAAATTAAATCCAAAATCGCTTTTTCGGAATTTTTTGAAACTGTTGTCAAGGCAAGCTGGATAAGCATCGGAGCGCTTATCACTTTCCAATTCCACTGCTGAATTAAAAAAATATTTAGTGAAGTAATATCAGAAAATCCGATGAAGATTTTTTTCTGCATGGGCTTTTTCATTTTCATCAGAAATGGCAAAATTTCCGCGCTGCCGTAGCCGCCACGTGTGCACCAAATTATTTTTGCATCGGATTCAATTGATTTTTTTAATTGTGCGAAACGTGTTTCAGCCGCGATTGACGCGAATTCGTGGCTCTGAGATTTTTTTATCGTGGTTTCTTTTTCTAAAAAAATTCTTGGAGTTAGACCAATTTTTTTGACGTAGTTTTTTATTTTTTGAATCTCGTCAGAGGTGCATGCGGTGCCGGGAGAAACAATGTCGACAATGTCATTTTTTTTAAGCATTTTTGAAGAAAAAATTAATTTACAAAGCAGCGCGAGCCTCTAGTTTGCTTACAGAATTTCCAACTAAATTTTCCAAAAAAAATGTTAAAAGATAAAGTCATCATTTTCGACACAACTTTGCGCGATGGTGAGCAAGCGCCTGGCGCCACCATGAATTTGGAAGAAAAATTATTGATCGCAAAAACTCTCGAAAAAATGGGAGTTGATGTCATCGAAGCTGGATTTCCTGCGGCATCAAATGGAGATTTTGAAGCGGTGAATCGTATTGCTTCTGCCATAAAAAATTCCACAATTTGCGGGCTTGCGCGCGCCAAAAAATCTGATATTGAAAGAACTGCTGAAGCCTTGAAACCAGCGGCTAAACCTCGCATTCACACTTTCCTTGCGACTTCACCAATTCACATGGAATTCAAATTAAAAATGAGTGAAGAACAGGTGATTTCTTTGATCAAAGAAAGCGTTTCTTTGGCGCGAAATTTATGCGCTGAAGTTGATTGGTCGCCGGAAGATGCCACGCGTTCAAATCGCGATTTTTTATTCAAAGCAATCGAAACCGCAATCAGCGCTGGAGCTAACACCATCAACATTCCAGACACTGTTGGTTATACAACTCCCGAAGAATATTTCGATTTAATTTCCGCGATAAAAAACAATGTTGCGAACATCGATAAAGCCATAATTTCTACGCATTGTCACAATGATTTAGGCTTGGCGGTCGCCAACTCTCTCGCCGCGATGCGCGCGGGTGCAAGACAGATCGAATGCACCATTAACGGCATTGGTGAGCGCGCCGGAAATGCTGCTTTGGAAGAGATCGTAATGGCGATAAAAACGCGTCCCAATTTTTACAAAGTTGAAACCGGAATCGACACCACAATGATCACGCGAATTTCAAAATTGGTCGCCAGTATCACTGGTTTTCAAGTGCAATATAACAAGGCCATTGTTGGCGCCAACGCCTTTGCGCATGAGAGTGGAATCCATCAAGATGGCATGTTAAAAAATCGTTCTACTTACGAAATTATGACGCCGGAATCTGTTGGTTTGGAGAAAACAAATTTGCGTTTAGGAAAGCTTTCTGGACGTGCGGCATTCAAAGATCGTCTCAAAGAAATCGGTTATGATTTAAGCGAAGAAACTCTCAATTCTACTTTCCAAAAATTCAAAGATTTGGCCGACAAGAAAAAAGAAATATTGGATGAAGACTTGGTAGCATTGGTTGACGACTCAATCACTCACAAAAAATCGCGTTATCAATTGCTTAATTTGGATGTGAAATGTGGGGGCGGAAAAGAGGCTGAAGCAAGTGTCAAAATAAAAATTGACAGCGATGAAGTCGCTACTACTTTCCGCTCAAAAGACGGCCCAATCGATGCAATTTTTTCAGCAATAAATCAATTAATTCCACATAGCGCGAGCCTAGAGCTGTATCAGGTTCAAGCGGTGACGGAAGGAAGCGATGCCCAAGCAAATGTTGTGGTTCGTCTTAAGCAAAATAATCGAATTTTTTCTGCCAATGGTGCGGATACTGATGTGCTCGCAGCGTCAGCAATTTCCTACATCAATTGCCTCGATAAAATAAAAAATAATTAGGAGCTCCAAATCATGTTTCTTTCAAAATTTTTCTCACTTTCTTCTAAAGATATCGCCATCGATTTAGGAACCGCAAACACGCTGGTTTACGTGCGCGGTCAAGGTGTGGTTTTGAATGAGCCGTCAGTTGTGGCAGTTTTGAATGAAGGCGGAAAGCTTATTCCATGCGCTTTCGGCAATACTGCGAAAATGATGTTGGGCAGAACTCCAGCAAAAATTGACGCGATTCGCCCTTTGAAAGACGGCGTTATCGCCGATTTCAAAGTTGCTGCAGAAATGATCAAACATTTCATTCGCGAAGTTAATCAAACCAAAAGTTGGTTGGGACCTCTCGTCATTATTTGCGTTCCTTCTGGCTCAACTCCAGTTGAAAGAAGAGCTATTCAAGACGCCGCAGAAGGCGCTGGAGCCAATGAAGTTTATTTGATCGAAGAACCAATGGCTGCTGCAATCGGCGCTAATCTTCCTGTCACCGAACCTACAGGCTCAATGATTGTTGACATTGGTGGCGGAACAACCGAAGTCGGAATTTTATCACTTGGTGGCATCGTTTATTCACGCTCCGTGCGTGTCGGTGGCGATAAAATGGATGAAGCAATCATTTCCTACATTCGTCGTTATCACAATTTGCTCATCGGAGAATCAACCGCAGAACGCATCAAAAAAACTATTGGAGCCGCTTGTCCACCAGCTGAAGGTGATGGTGCAACTATCGAAGTTAAAGGTCGCGACCTTTCCAACGGTATTCCGAAAGAAATGATTTTGACCGAAAGACAAATCGCTGAAAGCTTGATGGAGCCAGTCGAGCAAATCATTGACGCTATCAAAGTTGCTTTGGAATGCACTCCGCCAGAACTTTCTTCCGACATTGTTGAGCGCGGAATCGTGCTCTCAGGTGGCGGTGCTTTGCTGAAAAATCTCGATTACGTCATTCGTCAATCAACAGGTCTTCCAGTTTTTGTTGCAGAGGATCCACTTCTCTGCGTGGTTAATGGTTGCGGCAAAGTTTTAGAAAATACCAAAATGTTCCGCGCAACGCTTTTCAGACAGGATTAAGTCTAGAGCGACACACGACTTACGGCTTTTATGAACCATCTCAGCTTCGGATCCAAACGCTCCAACTACAGCGTAAAACACAGCTTTGATTTGGTTTTTAGAAGAATCGAAACCGTGTTTTTTAGCATTCTCTGCGTGATTCTTTTGGTCACCTCAAAAGTGAATCGTGATTTTTCTACCGACCTTTCTTTCACCTTTGTCAGCATTTCGATGCCAGTGGTGAAATTCGCTTCTTTCCCCTTCAACGCCACAATCAATCTAGTGACTAATTTTGGCGAATTAGTTGATGCAAAAAAGCAAAATAAAATTCTCAAGGAAGAGCTCGAAACGCTCAGAAGCTTCTACATAAAGTCGCTCAACATCCATCAGGAAAACAAAGAATTGCGTAATATTCTTAGTTTCGTCACTTCCAAATCTTCTAGCTTTAAAGTGGCTAAAATTATTGGCAGATCGAGTCAGGTTTTTAATCAAAGAATTTTTATCGATGCTGGTAAAAATCGTGGTTTAAAAGATGGTCAAATTGTCATAGGTGGACATGGGGTTGTCGGACGAATTCTCGAAGTTGGTGAAGAAAAATCGCGCCTACTTTTGCTCACTGATGCCGCTTCACGCATTCCTATTATCACCTCTAAAAGCAGAACCAGAGGCATTTTAGCCGGCAATAATAGCGGCACGATGGAGATTTTATATTTGCCAAAAAATCACACGATTTTAGTTGGTGATATGGTTTTCACCTCAGGAGATGGCGACACTTTGCCGTCGGGATTATTGGTTGGCGTAGTGAAAAAAGTCGATAATGACTCAGCCTTGGTTGTGATGGCGGAAGATGTGAACAATGCTGATATTGTGACGGTGCTTGATTAGTCATCATTCCAAATTTGCAGCAGATGAGCTTCGCTACATGCTTCAATCAAATCTAAAAATCATATCTGATTCTCAGATCGCCACTGTGGGCGCTATATTTTTTCCGGTGTTCGTGATTATAATTTATCTCAGCTGAAATCGAATTGCTGTTGTAAATGTTTAAGCCAGATCCAACTACCAAGCTGTTGGTATAAGGTTTGGCGCTACGATCGGTAAAACTCTGATTATAGCCGGTAAAATTATTCACGCTTGATTGCCTATCGCCGATGAAATCATGTCCATAGGAAACACGAATGGATGGTGAAATTATGGTGTCGCTGTTGACTCTTTCGTCATATTGCAATCTCAATCCAGCTCTGCCTTCGAAGAAGTTAAAGGCATTGTTTTTTACCCTTAAATTTAAGCTGTTGGCGTCATGTTCTTCATATTGCGCAATGCGATTATTTAAAAAGGTTAGAGCCAAAGTTGGAGTCAGGGTAAGATTTTTCTGCAGAGAAATTCTTTTTCCGCCGCGAATTTTGGCGCTATAGGTTTGGCCATCGAAATCAGCTTTAGCCGTCACTGCAGCAGATGGCACCGATCTTAATGAATTATACTGATTCCAAGAAAATCCTACGAGTCCGTCGATGAAAAATTTCTCAAAATTATAGCCGCCATAGATGTTGCCGCGATAGCTTCTAACTCGAAGTGATTTTGTTCCCAAGTTTGATTTGTTGTCGGAGCTGGTGTTGCTCAAGAAAACACCAAGTTTACCTTCGTCAGAAATTTCTTTATCAACCCCGAGCGCAAATCCAGTGGCGATGCTGTGATATCCTTCATCATCTCCGATATTGCGCTGATTGATTGTCGAGCCAAAAGTTTTTATCCACATTCCGTATCCTTGCATAGTTTCTCCGGATGATACGCCGCTGGCGAATCCGAGCCTTTCTTCCGCAGTCAAAATTGAAATTTTTGCTAAGTTGATCGCGTTGTTATTGATGCTGTTGTCGGATTGCGGTGCGGCGGTTTTTAGCGCGATCTGTTTTTGCTCAGTGCTAACTGAATTATTTTCGATGTAGCCTTTCAGAACTCTGAGTGAGCCGTTTATGTTGCTGCCATCAACGGTGGAAAGGATTGAGTAAGATTGAGAAGAAGTGGGATGAGGCACAACAATCGGTGTCACTATCGAGCTAATTCTCAAAATTATGTTATTTCCCGATTGTGATGTTGTGAAAGTGAAGCGGTCGGCTTGGTTTGTTCCAGTGCCATTGACGTTGATCGCCGCATCAGGAATGGCGCTTAGACTCGAGCCAGAGCCGCCCGAAAATAGCGTGTAGGTGCTGCCATTGGCGATATGTGCGTTGGTGTCGATTGTGAGATTTAAAGTTGGACTTGCGCCGAGAGTCGCAACTCCAGCTGCGACAACGCCACCCATGTCGTTAGTGTCTCTAATTTCTGAATTTATGATGTTGCTTCCGCCAATTGTTAAATTTCCCGAAACGCTGTTCGTATATCTGCCAAGCGTCATGGTGGCGCTAGAATTAGTGGTTAGATTTCCGTGAATTTGTCGCGCGTTGCTACCGAAATTAAGCGTTCCACTCACATCAGTGTTTGTGGCGTAAACATTGCCATTAAGCGTGAGAGTTTTTCCAGAATTTACTAAAACGCTGGCAAGAGATGCGGAGCTAGTACCAATTGCCAAGCTGCCGCTATAGTTGTTATCAACTTCGAAAATACCAACGCCGTTAGAAGTTCCACGAACCGTTCCGCTTAATGTTCCAGAAGAATATTTTAATTTTGCGCCAGAAGCGAGGTTGATGTTGGAAGCGTTAATTGTGCCGCCAGTGGTTAAGGTTTTATTAGCAAGAACATCGATTCTAAGTGGAACGTAAGGTCCAAGATCTGAGCTGCTTGTAAAGTCGGCAGCTATCTCGAAATAACCATCGCTGCCATATACTTGACCAGAAATTGTGCCGCCAGAATAGACAAGTTTTGAGTTTTCTCCGGAAAGTATGATGTTGGTTGCGGTTAGGTCTCCAGAGTTTTGGTTGAATGTTGTATCCCGACCGATTGCAAGAGTTTGCGTCGAAATATCAGTGTTTGAAGTTATGGTTCCTGCTCTTGCTGATATTAATTGGAATGGTCTTTCATTGCCAAGAAATTGGCTTGATGAAAAAGTTCGCGTTCCGTCGAGATAAACTGTACCGCCGTTTGTTGAGAGAGGATTTAAAGTTGTGAATTCAAAATCCGTTCCTTGCGACGGAATAGAAATGGCCGTGTTGTTCGCAATCACTATGCTATTTGCATAAATTTTTGGAGAGGAAATACCGGTGGTTGAGATTGTTCCGGATAGTAAGGATATTTTGTTTAACTTATGAGTTGATGTGCCGAGTGATCCGGTGACGAAAATACCGCGTCCCGCACTAAATTCTACGTCTCCATAGCCATCGCTTGAGCCTCTTATTGTGCCGCTGATGTAGGAATATGGCGAGCTGGAGTATCTGAACTGATATTCCAAAATTGAGCCATTTCCCAAAATCATTTCCTGAGCTCCGATGTCATTGCTGATGCCAGTGCTTACGGTGACGCTATCGGCAATGTTGATGCTCCCAATTCTGTTGGGGCCATCCCAGTCTGAGCTTGTTCCAACGCTTCCACCAAGTGTTGTGCTGTTGTTAAAATTAACCGTTCCGCTGTTGTTTGGAGAAGCGCTGATTGATCCGCTTAAAGTTCCGCCGTTGAAATTTACAATATCGCCACTGCCAAGAGTTATATTTTGACTGAGAGTTCCGCTGGTGAGATTTGTTGTGGTAGCAAAAGACGGCGTGATTTTAGCGACGCCACCGAGAGTGATCAGTATTAAAAATGGCTTGAGTGAAAAATTTTTCATGAATGTTTTTTCATTTCGCGAATCATAAAAGGCACTTGGGAAATCGTAAAAATTAGCGAAATTGGCATCATGCCGAAGACCTTAAATTGCACCCAAAAATCGGTCGAAAAATTTCTCCAGATAATTTCATTTAAGCAGGCCAAAAAAATGAAAAATATTGCCCAACGCTTTGAGAGAGTAAGCCAAGCTGTATCTCCCATTTTTACTTGTTCGCCAAGCAAATAAGACAAAAACGGTTTTTTGGTGAAGAATCCATAAAGCAAAATCGCAGCAAAAATTAGGTTGATGATCGTTGGTTTTGTTTTGATGAAAATTTCGTCTTTTAGCAAAATTGTTAATCCACCAAACATCGCCAAAACTATGGCAGAAAAAAGCGCGACTAGCGGAATTTTTTTTGTGAGAAGGTAGGAAATCGTCAGCGCTGCAAAAGTTGTGATTATCATCCAAATCGTTGCGGTGATAAGCGGATCAGCGGTTTTAGCCAATTTGTAGCAAACAAAAAAAACAATTAGTGGCAAATAGTCGCAAAGAAATTTCGTTGTCGAATCGTGAGATTTTTTTGTCATTGGCAAATAGTTTGCGGACTCGCATTTTTAATTATCGATAAAGCCGTGATCTGATATTTCAGATCGGTTGCATGAAATTTTAGTAAATCAGCAAGCTTTTTATTTGTGGTCTGAAAATCGCGCGAGACCTTGATATTCCTAGCTCCTCCCTTCTTCATTCCAATCAGATTTTTTTCTAGCAATTCGTTATTTTTAGAGCCGATGGTTAAATTTTCTGACTCGATAAATTCTAATTGTGTCCCTTCAGAGGTGTAGATTCCGTAAGAAATTTGCACCGCATCTCCGCAGGAAATTTTTTCTTCTCCGTTTCCCTCTTCCAAATCTTCAATCGAGATTTTTTCGAGGTTGATTTTATCAAGTTCTTTCGCGGTTTCTTTAGCTATTTTTACGTTGGTGATGATGAAATGACTTTTTATTTTGGCCTCTTCGATATCTTTTTGTAATTGCTGTTTAGACCAGCGATTACCAAGTGAATCAGGATTTTCTTTGTTGGCGAATAAGGCAAAATAAAGAACAAAACCAGCGCCGATAAGTTTTACTATTGGATTGCGTAAAAGTTCAAAAATTTTCATTTCTTAATTTAGGTTTATTGGTCCTTGGCGCAGGATTGATATTTTGTTGTTAAAAATTTTAGCAACGGTTGAGGCCTTGTTATCACAGGTTCCGCCGTCGATAATCAAATCAATATTTGGTAAAGTTTTGGCAATTTCTGTGGCAGAAATTGCATTTTTCTGATCACTCAGATTTGCGCTACTGACAGCCAAATTCCCGTCAAAATTTTCAAAAATTTTCTTAACAAAGAAACTATTGGCAACACGAAATCCCAGAAAATTATCAATATTTCTATTGAGATTGGAAGCTAGATTAGAAAAGGCTTCCGGCTTTGTTTTCAAGACCAAAGTTAAAGCGCCGGGCATAAATTTTTTAGCAATTTTTTTTGCTGTTTCATCGAAGTAAAAAATTTTTTCTGCGGCGTTTAAATCTTTCACAAAAATTGCAATTGGTTTTTTTTCGTCACGATTTTTTATTTTGTAAAGTGACTCTACGGCCTTGTAATTATTGGCATCAACAGCAATTCCATAAATTGTGTCAGTGGCAAAAGAAATTATTTTTCCAGCGCGTAAAAATTCGCAAGCGATTCCAACGGCATTGTGATCTTTTTCTTTAACTATGAGCATGAGGCATTGATTTTATTGGCTCAAACGATTTGCGATGGATTTCGCAAATTCCAAATTCACGAATTTTTTCGCAGTGAAATTTTGTCGGATATCCCGCATGTTTTGCAAAACCAAATTGCGGAAATTTTTTGTCGAAATTTTGCATAATTTCATCACGAGTTTCTTTGGCGATGATTGATGCCGAGGCAATTGAGAGACTTTTGCTATCACCTTTAACGATTGGAATTATTTCGCGAATTTCATCGCGTTTCTCGAATGGAATAAAATTTCCATCAACCAAAATTATCTGCGGAAAAATTTGATATTTTTTTGTAAATCAAAAAGAGCGCGACTCATGGCGAGTTTTGTTGCTTGCAAAATATTGATTTCGTCGATGATTTTTTCGTCAACAATTCCAACACCAAATTTGGCCTTTTTTTTAAGCTCGAGAAAAATTCTTTTTCGTAAAGTTTTTGAGAGTTTTTTTGAGTCGTTAATTTCTTGCGGAAAATCATTGCGGTTTAGAATAACGCAGGCGGCCACAACTGGTCCAGCAAGCGGTCCGCGACCAGCTTCATCGATGCCAGCAACAATGAAGTTTGAATAGTGATTTTCGATTGAAAAACTTGGTTGCATTTACTTTTGTGCTCAATTTAATTCGCGCACGAAATTCTCGCATATTTTCTTTGTTAATTCCAACTCAATTTTCCCAGTTTTCCCATGGCATTTTTAAATCAAAATTTTGGTGACAAGCCTTCTTTGCTTAAACCTATCGCAATTCTAGTTGCTGTTCTTTTGGTGATCGGTGGAGCATATACCTTCTTCGGTGACAAAAAAGCTGACGAAGCAAAGCCAGCTGAAGCTGAGCAAGCTGAGGTTAAATCTAGCGGCTTGGATAAAGATCAAAAAGTTAAAAATGTTGCCGATGTTGAAGAGGTGGTTGCAAAGTGGATTGAAGCCAATCCGCAAGCTATCATTCAGTCAGTTTCTAGCATGCAAAGAAAGGCTGTAGAAGAGCAAATGAAAAATGCTCAGAAAAATATTGGCTCAAAACAGGATGAATTATTCAAAGACAAAAATTCTCCGCAATTCGCGCCATCTGGCTATGATGTGACACTCGTTGAGTTTTTCGATTATTCCTGTGGCTATTGCAAAAAAGCTCAGGCCACTGTCGAAGAACTTTTGAAAGAAGACAAAAAATTGCGCGTTGTTTACAAAGAATTCCCGATTCTTGGTCAGGCTTCACACGAGATGGCTCAAGTTGCTATCGCGGTTAACATGATCGATCCTTCGGCCTACAAAAAAGTTCATGATGCTTTGATGAAAGGCAGCGAAAGAGGTAAAGATGCTGCAATCAAAGCAGCAAAATCTGTCGGAGTTAACGGCGCAAAATTGGAAGCGGTTTTGAAGAATGACAAAGACAAAATCGAAGCAATTATCCAATCAAATTTGTCTCTTGGAGCCACGATTGGCGTTAATGGAACCCCAGGATTCGTTCTTGGCGAGGAGCTAATTCCAGGCGCTCTCGAACTTCCTGCGCTAAAAGAAAAAATCGCTGCAGTTAGAAAAAAATAAATTTCAAATGGCGGCCGCATGGGGCCGCCAAGTTGAGGAAATTTTCCATGAAAGTTTCCATTCTATGATCTCCACATCTCCAGATTTTTCTTCTCTTTCCGCGCAACAACTCGCAACCGTTAAATCCTTTGAAGAGGGAAAGAACCTTTTCATCACTGGCGGCGCTGGTAGCGGGAAATCCTATCTCCTAAATTTTCTCAAAAGAAACTACGCACAATTTGGACTGGAAGTGACGGCAAGCACTGGAATTGCCGCAGTAAATATTGGTGGTTCCACTATTCATTCTTGGGCGGGAATCGGCCTGGCAAATCTTCCAGTTGAGCAAATTATCGAAAATATTTTAACGCCGAAAATGGCGCGAGTGCGTCGCAAAATTCGTCAAGCTCACGCTTTGGCGATTGATGAAATTTCGATGATTTCAAGCGAAGTTCTGGAAATTTTAAATCAGGTTTTTCAGGCAGTTAGAGAAAATACAAAACCGATGGGAGGCCTACAGATTCTTCTTTTTGGAGACTTTTTGCAATTGCCGCCAGTGAGCCGTAATTCTGAAAGTTTCAACTTTTGTTTCGAATCAGAAATTTGGAAAAAACTCAATTTAGAAATTGTGGTTTTGGAAGAAATTTTTCGTCAACGCGATCAGAAATTCGTTAAAGTTTTGAATAATTTGCGCGTAGGAAAAATTGATGCAGATGATCGCAAATCATTGGAATCAAGGCTTAAGGCCGTAGATGAAAATCTCGCAATTCGTCCAACAATTTTAACCACCCACAATGCTAAAGTTGAAAAAATTAATCACGCAGAGCTGAAAAAAATTCCTCGAGAAGAAGTGGTTCATCAGGCGGAATATTTTGGCGATATTTACAAAATCGAATTTCTCAAAAAAAATTGCTTAGCTTATCAAACCTTGACTCTCAAGGCTGGAGCGCAGGTGATGATGATAAAAAATACTTATCAAAAAGAAGGAATCATTAACGGATCGCTTGGAGTTGTGCGCGATTTTTCTCCAAAAAAATTCTATCCCGTGGTCGAATTTTCTAACGGAAAAATCATCACGATTGCGCCTGAAGAATGGCTGATCGAAAAATACGATGCTGAAAAGAAAATGGTAATTACCGAAGCTGGAATGTCGCAAGTGCCGCTAATTCTGGCGTGGGCGATGACGATTCACAAATCGCAGGGCCTAACCCTCGATAAAATTTCTTGTGATCTATCCGATGTTTTTAGTCCTGGACAGGCCTATGTTGCGCTTTCGCGAGCGCGCGCATTAGAAGGCATCTTCATCGAATCAATTAATTTTGATCGCATCACTGCTGACGCAGAAGCGACAAGGTTCTACCGCCAGGTATCATGAAATTTTTTCACAATCTTTCCTCCGACGGACAGGGAATCTTTTTTGGAATTTTAACCTGTTTCTTTGCCTCGGTTTTAATCGCTTTAGTGCGTCATCTTTCCGTAGAATTTCATGTTTTTTTTATCGTGATGGTGCGCAACTTTTTTGGTCTGATATTTTTTCTGCCGCAGATTTTAAAGAATCATAATGAGGTCTTTAAAACCAATCGCCTGAGGCTTCATATTTTTCGCGGGTTAAACGGCGTTCTGTCAATGTTCATATGGTTCTATGTCGTAAAAACCTTGCCACTTTCTGAAGCCGTTTCCATTAGTTTTATCATGCCAATTTTAACCACGATTGGGGCGGTTTTTATTCTTAAAGAAAAAGCAAAAATTCACTCTTGGATCGGAATTTTTTTCGGCTTTATCGGAGTTTTTATAATTCTGCGCCCAGGTTTTCGTGAGTTTAATCCGGCATATTTTTTTGCTTTTGCTTCGGTTGGATTGTGGGTGATTTCGAATCTTCTGGTAAAAATCATGACTAAAACCGAGAAGCCACAAACCATTGTCGCTTACATGTCGCTGGTGATGTTAATCGCTTCAATTCCGGTTGCTTTTCCCTACATGCAGCCGATTAATCTCGAAAATTTTTGCTATTTCGCCGCTCTTGGATTGGTCTCAAATTTAACCCATATTTGCCTGTCTAATTCCTACGCCAAAGCGGATTTGTCGGTGGTCCAGCCCTTCGATTTTACGCGTCTAATTTTTACCGCGATCATTGCTTATTTTGCTTTTGGAGAGGTGATAGATTTTTGGGTAATTTTTGGCTCACTTGTGATCTTAACCGGCGTGATTATTGTTCTGCCGAGGCGTAAGCGTCGTAAAAAAAATGTTCTCGTTATTGAGTCTTGAATTTCATGTTAAGTTATTTTCAACAGACAATAGATCAGCTGAAAAAGGAAAATCGTTATCGCGAATTTGTCGATATTTCGCGTCTTTGCGGCGAGTTTCCGCGCGCCATTCACAACAAAACCGGAAAAAAAATTACTGTTTGGTGCTCTAATGATTACCTAGGAATGGGACAAAATGATGTCGCAATTTCACAAGCGATAGAAGCCATAAAGCGTTATGGATTAGGCGCCGGCGGCACTAGAAATATTTCGGGAAATAATGCACCAGTTGTGGCTTTGGAAAAAGAAGTTGCAAATTTACACGGTAAAGAAGCCGCACTCAGCTTTGTTTCTGGCTATGTCGCCAATGATGCAACGATTCAGGTTCTAGCAAAAATAATTCCAGATTTGATAATTTTTTCTGACGAAAAAAATCATGCCTCGATTATCGCCGGAATTAGAAACAGTAGAGCTCAGAAGCATATTTTTCGTCACAACGACATGGCTCATCTCGAAGAGTTGTTGCAAAAATTTCCGCAAAATCATCCCAAGCTAATCATCTTCGAGTCGGTTTACTCGATGGATGGCGACTGCGGAAAAGTTTCCGAAATCGTTTCTCTTGCTAAAAAATATGGCGCCCTAACTTATGTCGATGAAGTTCATGGAGTAGGGCTTTATGGCAAGAATGGCGCGGGTTTGTGTGAGATGCTAAATCTTTCTGGCGATGTTGATATTATTCAAGGAACCTTCGCCAAAGCCTTCGGAGTTATTGGTGGTTATGTGGCAGCGAAATCAGAAATTATTGATGCAATTCGTTCGGTTGCCGCTGGTTTTATTTTTACCACCGCACTGCCTCCAACCATTGCTGCAGCGATTTCTGCCAATATACGTCAGATTAAAGAAAATGATGATGAGCGTAAAAAACTTCACAAAAATGTGGCGCAGCTCAAAGCAAAATTGCAGCAAGCAGGAATCAAAATTGTTGAAAATAATTCCCATATTATTTCGGTAAAAATAGGAGATGCAGCCAAAGCCAGAGCGATTTCGCAGCGCTTGCTAGAAGAGTTTGGAATTTATGTTCAGCATATAAATTTTCCCACAGTTGCAAAAGGTGATGAGCGTTTGCGCATCACAATTACGCCGTTTCACAGCGATGAGATGATTGCAGATTTGGTTTTAGCTTTGACTAAGGTGGTTTAGAAAACGCTCTAGAATCAGGCTGGCAGCGATGTCATCAACGAATTTATTTTTTTTGCGTGATAGCGGAGAGGCGTGAAATTCTTTAGCTTCGAAGCTGCTTAATCTTTCATCAAAAAGAAAAATCGGAAATTTTTTCTCAAGAAATTCATCAAAATTTTCTGCAAATTTTATGATGAATTTCATTGTGTCGGGAGAGTCAATTGGCAGGCCAATTACGATTGCGACGCTTTCATTCTCGATGATAAATTTTTTAATTTTTTCAAAGTCCTTTAGATTGCTTTGGCGATTTAAAATTTGTCTTGGAGAGCTGAGTAATCTGGTCGCATCGCAAGTTGCAATTCCGATTCTTTTGGTGCCAACATCAAGCGCGATTAAGCGCCCATCTGGCACCACTGCTTGATTTAATTGGTTTTGGCAGTTAAAAATCATCGAGTTAATTTTTAAAAAAAGTCATGTCAAACGTCACTAAAGAAGATATCAAAAAAATCTCCCGCCTCGCTAGAATTGAGGTTGCGGAAGAAAATCGTGAAAATCTTGCTAGGCAAGTAAATTCAATCATTGGCTGGGTTGAAAAACTCAACGAAGTTAACACTGACAATGTTGAGCCATTGACCAATGTGCATGATGGAAGTTTACGCCTAAATCGAGATGAGATCACTGATGGCGCCATTTCAGACGATATTTTAAAAAACGCACCCAATGCGAAATACGGTTATTTTTCTGTCCCTAAAGTGATCGAGTAAATCTCTTGTCTCAGCTTTCATTCTCATTTTCACAAAATTCTGCGAAGGATATTTTTAGAGCGGAAGATTTTATTGCCTCGGAAGAAAATTCTGCGGCGCGCAGTTTTTTGAATAAATTTCTGGCGCAGGAAGATTTTAGATCAGCACAGTTTCAATCCTTAATTATCAAGGGTGCGCAAGCTTCTGGAAAAAGTCATTTGCTGCATTTTTTTGCTCAAAAATTTCAAATTGAATTCTTAGAAAAAGAGAAAATTTCTGAAATAAATTTTGTCGAATTTTTTAAAGCGCAGAAATTTTATATTTTGGAAGATATTGACCAAATTAAAGATGAAGAGTTGGTTTTGCGTCTAATTAACTCAGCCTTCGAAAGCTCGGCTTTTCTGATTTTATCGCTGCAGGAAAATCCACGCTTTCAACTCAAAGATCTCGATTCGCGCATTAAAAATATTTTTTGTGTAGCGATAAAAAATCCATCACCTGAGACGATAATTCAGCTTCTTGTAAATGGCTTTGCGCGCAGACAGTTAAAGGTTCCAACTCGTATGGTGGAATTTATTTCTGATCATGTTGAAAGAGATTATCGGACAATTGCCGCGGCGATAAATCATGTTGAAAATTTCTGTCACGAAAGCGGTAAAAATATTTCGATGAAAGATTTGGAGCAGATGTTTGGAAATAAACGCTAGTTATGTAGAAGATGTTCCAGCGCAATTTTTGCTACTTCTTTTTGAGCTTCTTTTTTTGATTTTCCCTTAGCAGAAAATTCAAGATTTAAATCGATAATTTTAACCTTGGCGCTGAAGGTTGGAGAGTGGTCAGAGCCTCCATCTTTTATGGTAAAATACTCGGGTAATTTTTTGGTTCTTATCTGTACCAATTCTTGTAATTGCGAAACTGGATCTTTTGGTGGCGTCACATCTTTTTCAAAAAAACTTTGCCAAAATTTGATCACAAAATTTCTTACTTCATCAAGATTTGAATCGAGATAAATCGCGCCAATTAAAGCCTCGAGAGCATTCTCCAAATTTCTTTTATTGGTTTTTCCTCCAAGTTTTCTTTCGCCGCTACTGATTTGCAAAACCTCTTCTAGGCCAATGATTAAGGCGATTTCTGCTAAAGTTTCTCCAGAAACCAGGGCGGCTTGTCGCCTAGAAAGCGCGCCCTCCATCTCGTGTTGATATTTTTTTATGAGATGCTCTCCAATGATCAAACCAAGAACTTTATCACCCAAAAATTCCAAGCGCTGATAATTTGGTTTATTCTTGTTTTCCTTAGAAAGGCTTGGATGAGTAAGCGCTTCTTCCAACAAATTTTCGTTGTTGAAATTGTAAGAAATTTTTAGGCAGAAATTTTTAAAATCCTGATTCATCAGTTAACCGTTTTTAAAATCCGATTGAAGCGAATTGAATTTGGCCAGTTCCAAATTTGCCAAGTTGGTTTGGAGTTTGAAAAGAAAATTATGGTGGCACGGCCGACTAAATTCTCTTCCGGAACATATCCAACATGCGAAAGAAAACGGCTGTCTTGCGAATTGTCGCGATTGTCTCCCATCATAAAATAATGCCCTTGCGGAACCTCGTAAATGCCGGTGTTGTCTTGTGGCGTTTCGGTTTGATCGAGAGTAGAAATCACCTTTCCCGTCGAGAAAGTTTCAAGGAATTTTTTGATCTCAAGTTTGAGGTTGGAATCTTCGTCGTAAAAAATTCCATCGGCGATTTTTTTTACTTCCTCGTCATTGATATAGAGTTTGCCATTTTGCATTTGAACGCGATCTCCTGGTAAGCCAATTATGCGTTTGACATAGTTAACACTTGGCTCTGTGGGCAAACGAAAAACTGCAACATCGCCACGTTGTGGTTGAGTTTTCCAAATTCTTCCCTCAAAAAAATTGAATCCAAAAGGAAAAGAATAGCGGCTGTAGCCGTAAGAATATTTGGCGACGAAAATGTAATCGCCGATGAGAAGCGTTGGCTTCATTGAGCTGGAAGGGATGTGGAATGGTTCGAAAAAAATCGAACGCACAAATCCAGCGCAAATCAATGCGATGAAAAGCGTTTTAAAAAATCCCATTTTTGATTCAGCAGTTTTGGTTTTTGTCATTTTATTTAATTAAATTTTTTCCATCCATCTCGTGCGGTTTTTCAATTCCCATGAGATTTAAAATTGTTGGAGCAATGTCGCTCAAGCGGCCATTCTCTAGCTTCAGATCGCCAACATCATGTCCAATCAAAATAAATGGCACTGGATTTGTGGTGTGTGAAGTGTGCGGCAAATGATTTTCATCGAGCATGCATTCGATATTTCCGTGATCGGCAGAAATCAGCATCGCGCCATTTTTTTCCAAAATAATTTTTTCTAACAGGCCAAGTTGCGCGTCGATTGTTTTGCAGGCGGCAATCGACGGAGCCAATAAACCACTATGTCCAACCATGTCGCAATTGGCATAATTGACGATGATGAAATCGAATTTTTCCGACTGAATTGCAGCGCGTAATTTTTCTCCAACTTCTTCCGCAGACATTTCTGGCTTTAAATCGTAAGTCGCAACCGCTGGCGATTTTACTAAAATTCTTTCCTCTCCAGAAAATTCTTTTTCTTGTCCGCAGGAGAAAAAAAATGTGACGTGAGCATATTTTTCAGTCTCGGCGATCCGCAATTGTCTAAGGCCACGAGCTGATAAAATTTCCGGTAGAGAATTTTTTATTTCAAGTGGCGGAAATAAAATTTCGTAAAATGCGTTTAGTTTTTCTGAATATTCGGTGAGAGCCAAAGTGTGAGAAAACTTGTGACTCTCAAAAATTTTTTCGGAAATTTGTCGAGCGCGATCAGCGCGAAAATTGCAGAAGAGCAGGGCATCGCCATCAGCGATTCCAGAGTAATCGCCAATTATGCAAGGTTTTACAAATTCGTCGGTAATATTTTTTTCGTAGGAATTTTTTACGGCAGAAATTGCGTCAGAAAATTTTTCTCCCTGAGCAGAAATTATTGCATTTGTTGCGAGTTCAATGCGATCCCACTTCTTATCGCGATCCATGGCGTAGTAGCGTCCGCTGATAGTTGCAATTCTGGTATTTTTTACTTCTGCGAGATAATTCAGCGCACTTTTTTGCGCGACATCACGTCCATCCAAAAAGGCGTGGAGAAAAACTTTTACACCATTTTTCGCGAGCAGATTCCCCAAAAAAATTATGTGATTGATGTGTGAATGCACGCCGCCGTCAGATAGCAATCCCATCAAGTGACAAGCCTTTCCCGAGGTTTTTAAATCAGAAATTAATTTCTGTAATTTTGGATTTTTTTCCAAACTGCCATCAGCGATTGCGTTGTTGATTCGCGGCAAATCTTGAAAAATAATTCGACCAGCGCCGATGGTCATGTGACCAACTTCTGAATTTCCCATTTGTCCTTCAGGAAGGCCAACATCAAGGCCGGAAGTGCTTAGTTGCGAGTGTGGATATTGCGTTAGAAAACGCTGATAATTCGCCATTTTTGCTTGCGCGATGGCGTTATTTTTTTCCATTTCATTGCCAATTCCAAAGCCGTCGAGAATGCAGAGTAGGATTGGTTTAGGAGATTTTATTTTCATGATTTTAAAAAATTTGAGCTAGCTGCGAGATCTCAATTTCTCTTTTTTCACCAGTTTTTCTGTCTTTCAATTCAACCTTTCCCGCCGCTGCTGACTTTGGTCCGACGATGATTTGAATTGGAATTCCGATGAGGTCTGCAATCGAAAATTTTTGTCCCAAACTCGTTTTTGTGTCGTCGTAAATCACGTCAGGAAATTTTGCGTAAATCTCTTCGCAAACACGATCGCACAGCTCATCGCCTGGTCTCACGTTAATCAAAGAAATTTGGAATGGCGCGATTTCTTTCGGCCAAATAATTCCGTTTGCATCGTGATTCGCTTCAATCGCCGCAGCAACAATGCGTGAAACGCCAATGCCGTAAGATCCCATATTCGGATAGATTTTCTGGCCGGCGGAGTCCATCACGCCCGCTTCCAGCGCTTTTGAATATTTTAATCCGAAATTAAAAATATGACCAACTTCAATGCCGCGCTTAGAGGCAAGCTGATTCGCAGCAATCGGACATTTTTCCGCAACATGCATTTCATCGGCCATGGCATAGAGTTTTTGCATCTCGGAGATGTCTAGATTTTCATCATCAAATTTTTTGTCGTAGAAAATTGCGCTCTCGCCAGTGTCGGCTAAAATATGAAATTCGTGAGATAAATCGCCGCCGATTGCTCCAGTATCAGCCCGCACAGCCATTGGCTTCAAACCCATTCGACGAAAAATTTTGAAATAAGTTTCATACATCAAATTGTAAGTTTTCTTCGCGCTCGCCTCGTCCAAATCAAAGGAATAAGAATCTTTCATCAGAAACTCGCGGCCGCGCATCAGGCCGAAGCGCGGGCGAATTTCGTCACGAAATTTCCAGTGAATTTGATAAAGGTTTTTCGGCAAATCCTTGTAAGACGTGACGTTTTTGCGAAAAATATCGGTGACGACTTCCTCGTGAGTTGGACCGTAAAGAATGTCGCGATCGTGGCGATCTTTAATGCGCAACATCTCTTTGCCGTAAGCGTCGTAGCGGCCGGATTCTTGCCAAAGTTCCGCAGGTTGAATGGTTGGCATGAGAATTTCCAAGGCGCCAGCGCGATCCATCTCCTCACGAATAATTTTTTCAACTTTACGCAAAACGCGTAAACCAAGCGGCAACCAAGAATAAATTCCCGATGCAGTTTGCCGAATCATCCCCGCGCGAATCATGAGCTGGTGCGACGCGATCGTGGCATCGATTGGATTTTCTTTGAGAGTTGGGAGGAAATATTGGGAGAGTTTCATGCGATAATTTTCTTAATAAAATTCTGCGCCACCCTTACGCCATGTATGTCGATGGAGTGATCGAGATGTGGGAATGAATGGGATTCGTGGGAAATTTTTTTGCTTTCGAGCATTTTTTTTGCTTCGAGAAAATTTTCGAAAGGTAGTACCGAATCAGCTTCGCCGTGGATCAAACAAATTTCCGGTTTGGAGATTATTTTTTCGCCGAGCATTTCAGGTAAAATTACTTTTCCGGAAAATGAGATGATTCCCGCGGGCTTCTCTGGCTTGATCAGGCCTTGATAAATCGACATCATCGCGCCTTGCGAAAAACCAACCAGAAAAAGTTTGTCCGGCGAAAGTTTGAAGCGTGCGAGTTGATCATCGATAAATTTTCCAAGAATTTTATTGGCGTTTTTGATGTTGTTGGAAATTTCAGAAAGCGCTTTTCTTTCAACTCCACCGTAGAGCGAAAACCATTGGTAAGCGTGCGGAAATCCGCCTTCCCAGGGCTCGATGGCATTGGGTGAAATGAAATGTGCTTCGGGCAAAACATGTTTGAACTCGTAGGAGAGATTGATCAGATTCTCGCCATTTGCGCCATAGCCGTGCAAAAAAATTACTAGATATTTGGGATTTTTTGCGTCGGAATATTCGTAAAATTTCAGTTCGGACATTGTTAATTTAATCAGGTAAACCGCGGTTCAAAAGGGTATGCTCACCATTGATAATCTCTCACTTTTCAAAGATGACAAGAAAATTTTTTCCGATTTAGGATTTTCTGTAAGTCTTAATTCGGCCTTGATAATCAAGGGTTGCAACGGTTGTGGTAAAAGTAGTTTGCTCAAAATTATTGCCGGAATTTCGAAGCAAAATTCAGGAAAAATTTTGTGGGGCGGTAATGATATCGAAAATTTTCGCGCTGATTTTAACGGCGATATGCAGTTTTTGGGACATAGAAATTTTTTAAAGCCAGAGCTTACAGTGCTAGAGAATTTGCGCTTCTACAGCAAATTAGCCGATACGGAAATGGCGCTTGCTTCGGCGCTAAATTTTTTCGAGCTGACAAAATTTGCCGACGAAAAAATAAAAAAACTTTCCGCTGGTTGGCAAAAGCGTGTGATGCTGGCAAAATTGCTCGCTTGTCCCGCAACGATTTGGCTTTTGGACGAGCCGTCAAATAATCTAGATAAAGCAGGAAAGGAGCGACTCCACGGCTTAATTAAAACCCGAATAAAGGAAAATGGCTTGGTGATTTTGACCACTCACGATGAGATGTTTTTTGATCTCGGACCGGTGCTGAATCTTGAAGATTATTGCTAAGAATTTTTGACCCAACTCATCTGAAATTTTGCTGAATCATCTAGTTTTAAAACTTCTAAAACTTTCGGCAGAATCGAATTTAATTTTTCATCTAACTGCCACGGAGAGTTGATAACAAACATTCCGCAAGATGTCATTTTTTCTGAAGTTCCGATACTAAAAGTGATGTGAAGAATTTTTTCAAATTTTAATCCCACCATTTCGCGATAAAATTTTTCTAAAGTTTCAGAATCATTTTTTATGATCGGATGCCAAATTGCGTAAATGCCGTGAGCGAAGCGTTTATTGGCATCAACAAGGGCATCGATGATCTTTTTATAATCAGCGCTGACTTTGTTTTGATCTTTTTCGAAAGCGGGATCGATCAAAATTAATCCACGTTTCTCAAGCGGTGGGAGCTTTGATCTGATTAGCTGCAAACCATCTTGATTCACCGTCGAAATTTTTGAACTGCCAGCAAAACTTCTTTTAAGTTGGAAAAAATCTTCGCGATTTAATTCGGCAAAAATTGCACGATCTTGATCGCGTAAAAAATTTCTGATGATGATTGGCGAGCCAGTGTAAATTTTTAGATTTTCAGCGAGAGTAGAAATTTCACAACGATTGGCGCGAGCTAGGATTCCGAGTAGTCCGCGCGGTAAAAATTTTTCGATTTTTTTAAATTTTTCTGCGCCAATAAATTCCGCAGTTTTCAAAGATTTTTCGTCAGCAAGATCGTATTTTCCGATTCCAGCATGAGTATCCAAAACAAAAAACGGCGCTGTTTTTTCGCAAAGTTTTTCGAGGATTAACGCGAGAATTGCGTGCTTAAAAATATCGGCAAAATTCCCAGCGTGATAGATGTGGCGATAGTTCATGAGCAGCTTTTTTCAATTGCTTTGGCAAAAAATGCGCTGCGATTTTCGTTGTTATGGTGAGTTAAATAGCGATCTAATTTGCGCAAAAGTTTTTCATCGATGGTGATGTTGATGCGTGTTGCTTTGGTTTTAAAATTTACAGGAATCATTAAGAAGATTACAGCCTTTTTATATTTTTTCTTCACCTTATCGAGCGTTGAGGGAGTAGGAAGATCCTCGCCATCTTTTAACATGCCATCGACATGAAATTGCAGCGCCTCTTCCGCCACATTTTTTGCTTCTTCGATAGTTTTTCCGGCGCTGATACAGCCTAAAAAATCTGGAAAAATTACTCCGTAATCGGAGTTTTTTTTCTTCACCACGACGGCGATGTATTCTTTTGTAGTGCAGGTCATATTTAAAAAATTTTCTTCAGATTTGCTTGTTTAAAAATGCTCGAAACAGTTCCTTTTGGCAGATCTCTTTTGGGATGAGGAACTGTCACCCGCCCAGCTTTTAGGCGGTGTTATACTGGTTGTGACTGCCTTTTGTCGCAATCAATTTCCAACCATCTTTTTCTAGAATTTTAATTAGTTTTTTGCTGTCCATTGGTGGTGATTTAATGAAGTGTGTACGATACACACTGGTTTAAAAGTGCAAGTTTATCATCCAAAAAACCAGCCGGTGATGATGTAATTTAGTAGCAGAATGACAATCGATGCGGCTACGACGGCGTTGGTTGTAGCGACTCCTACACCTTCGGCGCCGCCTTTGGAATTATAGCCGAAATAGCAACCCATGATTGCAATCACAAAACCAAAAAATGCGGATTTGGTGAGGCCAGAGACGACGTCAATTTGCTCCAAAAATTTGAAGGTGTTGCTGATATATGGACCAGGCGAGAAGCCTAGAGAATAAACGCTGACGAGATAGCCGCCGAGTACGCCGATAATGTCGGCGATTAAAACTAAAAATGGCAACATCAGCACGCCAGCAATGACTCGCGGTGCGATTAAATATTTGAAAGGATTGGTGGAAAGTGTACGCAGCGCGTCGATTTGTTCGGTCACTTTCATAGTTCCGATGGCCGCGGCCATTGAGGCGCCGACGCGTCCTGCAACCATAAGTCCAGCTAAAACTGGACCGAGTTCGCGCGTGATTGATAAAACTACGACGGTGGCAATCGTGCTTTCAGCGTTGAAACGAGAGAATCCAGAATAGCTTTGTAAAGCCAAAACTGCGCCAGAAAAAATTGCGGTGAGGCCAACAACTGGTAGCGAAAAATATCCGATTTGCAGAAATTGGCGTAGAATTAATCGCGGATAAAAAGGTGGCGTGAAGCAGTGTCTGACGGCATTCGCGGTGAAAATTATGATCTCGCCGAGTTTGGCTAAATTGAGCAAAGTGAAATGGCCAATTTTTTCGAGAAGTGTGAGAATTTTTGTAGTCATATTTTCTGAGGGCTTGAAATTTTTTGAGTCGCGAGCATTTTGTTTGTAGAGTATTTTCGAGCTAAAGACAGATCCTGAAACAAGTTCAGGATCTGTCTTTAATTCGGAAGGAAGAATTCCAAGTTTCTAAGCAAAAAATTTTGATGTTCAAAGTAAAAATCAGATTCATTTCAAAACAGGTTCTACCCGCGCTGGCTCTGATTTTATTCATCATTAGCCAATCGCTTTCTCTTGTTCACAAATTGTCGCATGATGAATTTTCTGTTGTGAATTCGGAAAGTTTTTTAGCAAAAATATTTTTTACTCATGGAGGCGAGAATCCTTCTAACAAGAAGATGCAAGACCATTGCTCTTTTTGTGCATTTTCAAATTTACAAAATCAAATTTCTCTCGCTGCTAGTTTAATTTTTGCTGCAGCAATTTTTTATCTAACTTTTTTTACGCGAAAATTTGATCGCGTAAAATCCTCCTACTTCCGCTCCTCTCACGCCTCGCGCGCCCCTCCAAAAAATTCTTAAAAGCACCACGAAACTAGTTTTCAACTTTTAAGAATTTCTCTCATGAAAAAAATTATTCTCCTCGCAGGAGCTCTGTTGCTTGCTCCTTCAGCCTTCGCTCAGAATCTAAATTATGAAGTGACGGCCAAAAAACTTGATAAATCGCGCAATAATCTTTCGCCAAAAACTGGCGGAAGCGCCTTTTCATTCGCGCAAAAAGATATCGATAATTTGCCGCAAGGGCAGGCCACGCCGTTAAACCAACTCTTGCTGCGCGCGCCTTCCGCCGTTGCGAATGCGCAAAACCAGGTTCACCTGCGCGGCGATCACGCCAATCTGCAATATCGCATTAATGGCGTGATGTTGCCCGAGGGCGCGAATAGTTTTGCTCAAACTCTGGACACGCATTTCGCCGACAATGTCGAGCTTTTGACTGGCGCGATGCCGGCGCAATATGGCTATCGCACTGCTGGTGTGGTTGATGTCCAAACTAAATCGGGAAGTTTTGCTAAAAAAAATCGCTCGGAAGTGATGGTTGGCGGCAATGAAACTTTGGGCTACAACCAGCAAATTGGCGGCAATGCGGGCAATCTCGATTATTATCTCAGCGCCTCATATTTGCAAAATAGTCGCGGAATTGAATCGCCAACTAGAGCAAGAAATTCCAATCACAATGACACCAGTCAGGATAATATCTTTGGTTATTTTTCTTACGTGCTTGATGCGAGCAAACGCTTGAATTTCATGCTTTCAAACGCGACGAGCCGCTACGAAATTCCCAATAATCCTAATCAGGAAGCGGAGTATGAACTAACTGGCGCGAGTGCAAATTCTGCTTATCTCAAACAAAAACAAAGAGAGGCTAGTCGCTTTGCCTCTGTGTCTTTGCAAGGTGTTAGCGATAGCGATACGGATTACCAATTGTCGTTCACCAGTCGCTACAGTGCTTTGAAATTTCAGCCTGATTTTAACGGCGATTTAATTTTTAACGGCATTTCTTCGAAGCTAGATCGAACCTCTGCTAACAACGCTCTACAGGGCGATTTCAGCCATAATCTTGATGAAAAAAATACCATGCGTTTTGGTTTTTTTGCCAGCAATGATCGCGTTGAAAGCAATAGTCAAAATTGGGTGTTTGATGTTGATGATGATGGAGTGCAGACCTCAACTGATCCGCGACGTATTGATGAGGATAGCACAAAAAACTCGCAGCTTTACGGAATCTACGCGCAAAATGAGTGGAAGGCTTTGCAAAAATTAACTCTGAACTATGGCGCGCGTTTCGATGTTTCGCGTTCTTATGCTAATGAAAGCCAGATCAGTCCTCGTTTTGGTGCGATTTATGACGTGAGTAAAAATACCAAAATTCACGCTGGATTCGCTCGTTATTTCACGCCGCCTCCAGTTTCAGGAATTTCCGAAACCAATCGTCAGAAATTTGAAAGCACCAGCAATGCTTCAGAAAGTGAGTCGAATGGCAAAGTGAAAGCGGAGCGCACTAGCTATTACGATGTCGGAATTTCGCATAAATTTTTGCCAGAATTAACCGTGGCTTTTGATGGCTATTACAAGCAAATAAAAAACCTGCTTGATGAGCATCAATTCGGCAATTCTTTGATTTACACGCCTTTCAACTACAAGGAGGGAAAGGCCTATGGCATTGAGTTTAAGGCTGATTATCAAAAAGATAATTTTGCTTCTTATTTCAATTTCGCTGCGCAAAGAGCTTACGGAAAAAACATAATTTCGGGTCAGTATATTCACGATAATGACGAGCTTGCTCATGTCAGAAATCACAATGTTCGTCTCGATCACGTGCAGAATTACACCGCTGCAATCGGCTCGTCATATTTGTTCCGCGGCACAAAATTCAGTGCTGATGCGCTTTACGGATCTGGCTTAACTACTGGCACCAACAACAAAAATACCATGCCATCGCATTGGCAATTTAACGGTGCGATTGCGCGGGATTTTTCTCTGCCGATTATTGGAAAAACCAATTTTCGTATCGCTGGCGTGAATTTGTTCGACCGCGTTTATCGTTATAGTGACGGCAGTGGAATCGGCGTTTCTGCTTCGCAATATGCGCCGCGACGCACGTTTTACCTGATTGCAGCAAAATCTTTTTAGCATGATTTTTAGCGCAAAAGGCGACTCGATCAAAAGTTTTATTTTTAGCGCAACCATTCACTGCGTGGTTGTCGCAGCTTTTGCTTTCGAGTTTTTAAAAAATCATTCGCAGCCGAAAGTGTCGCTGGTGATAGAGGCGCAGCTGATCGGCGAGGTGACGAAGGAGCAACATCACGAGCAAAAAAAAGATTCGCAAAGCCATCGCCACGCGGCGAATAGCAAGGTGTTGCATGAAGAACATCACGATTCTGAGGCACAAAAAACTCCGCCGATTTATCAACCACTTCCTGAAATTCCTGACGATTTGCGTTTCGATGCTTTTAATTCTTATGCCATTGCGCGCTTTCACATCGCGAAAGATGGAAGCGTTGAGAGAGTTGAGCTGGTGCGGGCTTGCAGCAATCCGAGATTAAATCAATTACTGTTAAAAACTTTGAAGAATTGGCGATTTAATCCTAATTCAAAAACCTCAACACAAGACATTCGCGTAACCTTTAAAGTGGAATAGAATGAAAAAAATTTCGATTTTTTTGCTGTTATTTTTTCTAACAAAAACCGCCGAAGCAAAAATTACCATACTAGCCTGCGAGCCCGAATGGCAAGCTTTGGCAAAGGAAATAGTTGCCGACAAAGCTGAGGTTTTTAGCGTCACTTTAGCAAATCAAAATCCAGCAAATGTCAGTTTGCTTGACGGTATTGCGAATAGTTTTCGCAAAGCGGATATGGTTTTTTGTTCCGGAAATGATTTGGAAAAGAAATGGCTCAATCGCGCCATAAATAGCGGCGATAATTTTCAGGTAATTTCAAACAAAGATAATCTCTTGCTTGCCGCAGATTATGTTGAAAGAAAGCCGCAAATCCGCAATGGCGTGGCTCCACGAGTTCATCTTAATCCGCATAATTTATTTCCAATTGCCACAGAATTTACGCGTCGTGTGAAATTAATCGATCCAATCAATTCGAATTTTTACGAAAAATCTCACGCAAATTTTGTGAAAAAATTAACCGAATCAATTGAGGTTTGGGAAAAATCCGCAACGAATTTGCAAGGCATGAAAGTGGTAATAAATGACGATTCTTGGTTGGAATTAACAAAGTGGTTGAAGCTTGAGGTTGTAGCTGCAATCGACTCTCCGAAAAGTTATGTTGCCAATAATAAGCGCATGAATGATTTGCTGGCACTGATGAAAAAAACTCCGGCACAGGCAATAATTTTTGCTAATTATGAAGATAAAAAATCACTTTTATGGCTGAGCGAAAAAGCAAAAATCAGAGTTATTTTATTGCCATTCACCATCGGCGGAGCGCCGAATTCAGGGGATTTATTCAGTATGTTCACAACAACAATAAATTCACTTTCAACCGATTGCTTAAAGGTTGTTTGTCAGCAAATTTCAATTTTTACGACGCAATAACAGCAAAGATAAAACAGCTAGCGCAGTACAGAAAATTAAATTCCAAGCTGCCATTGAAAGTTTGAGGAAGAAAAATTCTGGCTCGTCGCAACGCACGGCTTTTGTGGCTAGAAGCGCCTTTTCTAATTCCGCTAAATTTTGAATTTCATCGAGATTTTGTGAGCTGCAAACAGTTGGTCCGTGGAAAATTTTTTGCTCAACTCCAACGTGATAAGTTGCAATTCCGCTATTGATCAGCAGAAAAATTATGCAGAAAAAAAATGCGATTTTTTGTAAATTTTCTTTCTTGAAAAAAATTAGAGCGAGAGTTGTAAGTGCGATAATTCCAAAAAACGGTTTGCGTTGATGAAGGCAGAGAATACAAGGCTGGAAGCCAAAAACAAATTGCGAAATATAAGCGAAGGTGAGGGCAAAAATCGAAGCGGTGAGTAAAAAAATTAGCAGTTTTTTTGTTGTAATTTTTATCGACATTTTTTTGGAATTTTGACGATTATTACTTTTAGCTCCCCGAGCAAAGCGTAGCGCCGTCGAGGGGTTTAAAAAATGGACTCAAAACCCCTCGACGACGGCCTTCGGCCTTTGCTCGGGGAGCTTAGGAAGAGACCTTCGGCCTTTGCTTGCGGAACTGAAAAAGGGTCTATTTACTCAAAATCTTCTTCGCCAAAACTTTGCGCAACTCGACGGCGGGCTGATCAAACGGATTTATTTTTTTGGCGTAGGCAATCACGATAGTTTCTAAAAACATTTGCATCATCAGTCCGCCAAGCACTTCCTCGTTGAGTTTGTCGATTTCAAAAATTCGAATCGGGAGTTTTTTCTGATTCAAAATTTCGATAGTTGTCGCTTGTTCAACGCCGACAACTTCGCTCAATTTTTTGCCGCCGAATAAAGTTTTGCAGCCAGGCAAATCTTTGATTGAAAAATTTTGCTGATGATTTTTTGCAGTGATAAATGTGAAAAATTTATCTTTTGGACCATCGAGATAAAGTTGCAGCTGACTGTGCTGGTCAACGGTTCCCATCGAATTTATCGGTGTCGAGCCGAAGGAATTTTTCCCCAAAGATTCAGCCCAAAGTTGACGATACCAATCGGTAAAATTTTTGAGATTGTCGATGTAAGGCATGATGACGTTGCTAGTTTTGCCCGCATCATAAAGCGCCAATTGCAGGGCGCAGGAATTTGTGATGTCGTTTTTATTTAAGAAATTTTCGATAATTTTTTTTGCACCAAGACGAATTTTTTTTGCATCAAGCCCCGCAAGCACTGCCGGCAAAAGGCCAACGATGGAGAAGCAGGAATATCTACCGCCGATTTTATTGGAATGAGGAGTGATTTCGGCGCCAATTTTTTTGGCGATTTTGGCGAGGGAATTTGTGTGAGATTCGGTGACAAAAAGAAATTGTTTAGCGAAGTTTTTGATTTTCGCTTTCTGTAATTTGTCTAGAATTATCAAGGTTTGGCAGATGGTTTCGATGGTTTCGCCAGACTTGCTGATGACGAGAAAAAATGTGTTTTTTAAATCAATTTTTTCGAGGCAATTTGTGACGGTTGCGGTGTCGATTGATTCAAGAAATTCCAGTTTATTTTGAAATTTTAAAGCGCTGAGAGTTTTGCCGCCAAGGCTTGATCCGCCGACTCCGAGGACGAGAATTTTTTTGTAAGGTAGGATTTTTTTGCTGAATTTTTTGAACTGCTTTAAGTCATCATCGCAGAAAATTACGTCAATCGCTGCGAGTTTAGCCGACTTGATCTCGCTTCGTAAAATCTCCGCCGATTTTTGGCAAAGATTTTGGAATTTTTTAGTGGAGGGGATGTTTTTGAAATGCTGCGAGAAGAGCATGTTTTTTGTTTTTTCTTGGAGGCCGGGGCCGGAATCGAACCGGCGAATAAAGGCTTTGCAGGCCCTTGCATTACCACTTTGCTACCCAGCCATGCCTGTCGTCTTTTGAGCGCTAGCGCTCAAAATACTTAGAGCATTGAGAGAAAAGGAAAATTTGAAGTGGCGGAATTTATGAATTGTTTTCGAGATTACAAGCTACTTCTTTCTCGCGCTAATCCTTGGCGCTCTAAGGTAAATTGGATCAAGATTTTTTGGAAAATTTTTGGCATGAAATTTTTCTAAAGCTAAAAGTCCGACTAAATCGGCTTCTAAAATATCATCTTCATCGCTCATTTCGCATTTCGTTTTTACTAATTTTTTCCCTGAACCGCAGAGAAAAAAATTTTCTTTTGGTAAAATTTGAGATAGCTCATCAAGCCTTGTCAGACAAGGCTCCATCACTTCTTTTATTTTTTCGTTTTCTACAAAATATTCGGCGCAAAAAAATTCGTCGCTTGCGGCATCAAGTGCAACAAAAATTTTCCCAGAATGTTGGCGATATTTGAAGGTGATGGCCTCGCAGGAATTAACCAAAATTAGCGGCAGATTCGTTGCGATTTTCAAACTGCGCGCCGCAGTTAGTCCGATGCGACTTCCGGTGAAACTTCCCGGCCCGTTGGTGGCGGCGATTAAATCCAAATCCTGATACCAAATTTTTTCTTGGCGCAGAATTTTTTCGATCTCGGGAATTAAAAGTTCAGATTGTTTTCCGCTTTCAAAAATCGTGTTTTTGGCGAGAATTTTTTTATCATCAAGAAGAGAGGTGGAGAGAGTTGTGGCGGTGGTGTCGAAGGCTAAAGTCAGCACGAGAAATTAGTTTATCACACTTTTAATGCTTGGCACATCAAGCGAAAATGTCGGAATTTTGACGTTAAAAATTTCATCGCTGGCGATGTTTTTCATCTGATAGTGACCAGTCATGATACCTGAAGGATAGCGTAAGTGAACCCCGCTGGAATATTGGTAAGCACTGCTTGGCGCAATTATCGGCTGCTCCCCAACTACACCTTCGCCATTAACTTCCTGTACGATTCCTTGTTCGTCGATGATGCGCCAATAGCGATTGATTAGTTTTACCGAGTCATTGCCTTTATTGTCGATGCGCACGTGATATGCCCAAATGAAGAGATTGCCAACAGCGCTGGATTTGCTATCGATAAATTCTGGCCACACTGTGATTTCGATGTTATCGGTGGTTGCTACGTAAGGTTTGTTTGCGAGAGAAATCTCAAGCAAATCTTCGTTTTTGTTTGGTTTGGAAAGTTGAGTCATTTTTTAATTCATTCGGTCAGTCATATCGACTACGCGCATCAATTCTTTCAGGTCTGTCACGCCCGCAACTACTTTTTGCAGGCCGTCTTCAACCATCGGAATGAAGCCATTTTTTAAGGCTTGAGCAAGCATTTCTTTGCGACTAGCGCTGGCGACGATCATCTCGTCGAGTTCGCGATCGAATTGTAAAATCTCGCATACAACTACGCGTCCCTTATATCCGCCGCGGCATTTTTCGCATCCCACTGCCTTAAAAATTTTCGTCACATTGCCATATTTAGGGCCGAGCAAACGTTTTTCAAAGGCATCGATTGGAGATTCTTTTTTGCAATGCGGACAAAGTTTTCTCGCCAAACGTTGCGCAAGCACGCCAATCAAGGAGCCAGACATTAAGTAATTTGGCACGCCGATATTCATCAGACGTGGAATTGCCCCAAGGGCGTCATTGGTGTGTAGCGAGCTGTAAACTTGGTGACCAGTCATCGCCGCCTGAATGGCGGTGATTGCGGTATCTTTATCGCGAATCTCACCAACAAGAATCACGTCGGGATCTTGTCGCAATAAAGCTTTGATGCCGCCGGCGAAATCCATGCCAATGTCGGCTCGAATGTTGGATTGGCGAATCAAAGGAATGTGATATTCCACCGGATCTTCGAGTGTCATGATGTTTTTATCGATGGAATTGATGTAATTCAAAACCGTGTAAAGCGTAGTGGTTTTACCTGATCCCGTAGGGCCGGTGAGAATGATTACGCCTTCTGGACGCTGCACCAATTTCTTCATCAGATTGATGCTATGTTCGGAAAATCCGAGTTTATCTAGCGAGAGAATCGACTGCTTTTCGTCCAAAATACGCATGACGATATTTTCGCCATTGATCGTTGGCTGAGTCGAAACACGAAAATCGATTTTGCGTCCTAAAATTTCAGAATTGATGCGACCATCTTGCGGCTTGCGGCTCTCGGCTATATTCATGCTCGACATGATTTTGATGCGTACCGCAATCGCTGACCAGTAGTCTTTGTGAATGCTACGAATTTGTACCATTTTGCCATCGATGCGATAGCGAATGCGCAAGAAAAGTGCTTCGGGTTCGAAGTGTAAATCGGAGGCGCCGCGGTGAACGGCGTCAGTTAAAATCGCATCAACTAGGCGTACCATTGGGCTTTTATAGTCGCCTTTGAGCTGTGTTTCGTCGAAAGTTTTGCCGCTACCTCCGCTTTCAATTTCTTTCAAAATTCCTTCGATTGACATCTCGTAGCCGTAGTATTGATCGATGGCTTGAGTGATATCCGCCTCAGGGACAAAAACCGGATTGATGCGAAAATTTGGCGGAAAAAAACGGCGAACTTGATCGATGGCGACAATATCAAAAACGTCGGCCATGCCGATGGTTATTGAATCGTGAGTATATGAAACTGGAATCAATTTGTTGTGCGTAGCAAAATCTTTTGGAACTTTTTTTACCAATTTTGCGTCAATAATTGCGGCCTTGATATCGAATTTTTTTATGCCGCTCGACTCGTTTAAAATTTCACCCAAAGCGCCTTCGGAAATGAAGCCCATTTCCACCAAAATTGCGCCGACAGTTTTTGCGCCCTTGAGACGCTCTTGCTCTTTAACCGCAATGGCTAGTTGATCATCGGAGATTACTTTTTTTTCTAGGAGTTTTGCGCCAATATCGACATTGGTCTGCGTAGCTACCATGCTGGAATTTTGATTGGATTTTGAAGCGAAATGAATTTTAAATCTGCTGGTCGATACCCCATAAGTCAATTAAATTTCTCATGTCTGTCATCACGCGATTCGCCCCATCTCCAACTGGTTATTTACACATTGGAGGAGCGCGAACAGCTTTGTTTAATTATCTTTTTTCTCGTCATCATGGCGGAAAATTTTTGCTGCGAATTGAGGATACTGACGAAAAAAGATCAACTACAGAAGCAATTGATGCAATCCTCCAAGGCCTTGACTGGCTTGGGTTGAAGCATGATGAAGATTTTATTTTGCAGTCGAAAAATTTTTCGCGTCATCAGGAAGTCGCGCAAAAATTGCTCGAAAAAAATCAAGCTTACTTGTGCTACACATCAGCTGCAGAGCTAGAGGAAATGCGCTCTCACGCCGAGAAAAAGGGAGAAGTTTTTCGTTTCAAAAGTCCATGGCGCGACAAATTTCAATCGCAAAATTCTGACGTAAAACCAGTGATTCGCATCAAGGCGCCGCTTGACGGCGAGACGGTTATTCGTGATTTGGTGCAAGGCGAAATTCGTGTCAAAAATTCTGAACTTGATGATCTGGTGATGTTGCGTTCCGATGGCAGTCCGACTTACATGTTGGCGGTTGTAGTCGATGATCACGATATGCGAATTTCGCACATTATTCGCGGCGATGATCATCTCACCAACGCCTTCCGTCAAAAAATAATTTTTGATGCGATGGGCTGGGAAGTGCCGCAATTCGCGCATATTCCGCTGATTCACGGAAGCGACGGCGCCAAAATGTCGAAGCGTCACGGCGCAACTTCGGTGATCGATTATCGCGACATGGGATATTTGCCGGAAGCTCTGCGAAATTATTTGCTACGCCTTGGCTGGTCTCATGGCGATGCCGAAATAATTTCCGACGCGCAAGCAATCGAATGGTTTGATTTGGACAAGGTCGGCAAATCGCCGTCGCGCTTTGATTTTGCTAAGCTGAAGTCGCTGAACAAACATTACATCAAAGAAAAATCCGCAGCGGAATTATTGGAACTTATAACCCCATCTTTCCCTGCGGTAGAAGGTTTTGGCGAGGGAAAAAATCTTTCTGAAATAGAAAAAATTAGATTTCTTCATGCTCTAAAATTTCTGAAAGAACGCGCGGAATTACTGGGCGATTTGACAAATGCTGCGGCAATTTATCGTGATAATTTTTTAGGAAATTTTGACGAGGCGAGTGCAAAAATTATCGCTGAAAAAAAATCTCTAATCCTCGATTTGCAGCAGTTATTTCAAGGCTTGGCGGATTGGTCGCATGATGGAATAAAAAATTCTCTCAATGATTTTGCCATCGCTAAAGCCATTAAAATCAAGGATTTCGGACCGCTTTTGCGAATTATTTTAACCTTCTCTTCCTCTTCAGCTGGCGGAATTTTTGATGTAATTGAGACTTTAGGAAAGTATGAGGTTCTAGCGCGTATCGAGTTTTCACTAAAATAATTTTTATGAAATTTCCAATTTTTCTCACCGCAATTTTTTCGTTTTTGGCTTCGATTTCTTTCGCACAAAGTGCTTCCGACGATTATCAAAAATATCTGCGTCCTGCTCAACCAGTGCTTCCATCGGTTCATACAATAAAAATTCCGCGCGAGTCAGCGGGATTTTTTTTCAAGCCATTTTTGTCAATCGAATATAGCGCACCGAGAATTTTGGGCGGCGGAACTAACGTCGAATTTAAAACCTCGCACAATCTTTTCAGTCAAGTGCGCGACATTGAAAACATTGCTCTCGGCATGAATTTGCGCATTCATCGCTATTTAGGATTTAACGCAAATTGGGCGCAAACTGAGCTCGATAATACATCGCTGCAAAACATTGGCACTCTAAGTCGGGAAGCTAATTTTCGTCTCGATCAATATAATTTTTCGGCACTTTTTTACGCGCCGATTGTAGAAAATTTATTCGAACTTTTCGCCGAAGGTGGAATTTCTGATATGTCGAGCAGGCTTAATTATGCTAGTTCGAGCGGAAATTTTTCTGATCGCAAATCTCACGAAACTATGGGAATTTACGGAATTGGTTTTCAAATTTTACCAAGTGAAACCAGCGCCATTCGCTTCTCCGTCCAAAAATATTCTGGCAAATTAGCGCTACTCAATTCACATTACGAAACCATCCGCATCGGCTATCTCAAAGCCTTCTAGTCCCCATCTTTTTTGGAAAGCCTTCCGAAATTTTAAGAATTTTTGTAATGCCAAGAAATTTTTTATTTACCTCGGAATCAGTTTCTGAGGGTCATCCCGACAAAATTTGCGATCAAATTTCTGACGCTTTGGTTGATGCTTATTTGGCCAAAGATCCATATTCGCGCCTGGCTATCGAAACCTTCGCTACAACCAACAGAGTCGTGATTGGAGGGGAGATTCGTGCGCCACAAATTTCTCATGCCGAAACCGAAAATTTAATCCGCCAAGCAGTCAAAGAAATTAGCTATGAGCAAGAAGGTTTTCACTGGAAAAATCTTGAAATTACCAACTTGATTCACGCGCAATCTCCTGACATTGCAATTGGCGTTGACGCTTCTGGCTCTAAGGACGAAGGCGCTGGAGATCAAGGAATTATGTTCGGTTATGCTTGCAACGAAACTGAAGTTTTAATGCCGGCGGCGATTTATTACGCGCATCGAATTTTGCACAGCATCATGGACGCAGTCAGAGCTGGCAAGCTTCGCGATCTCGGTCCCGATGCAAAAAGCCAAGTGACTTTGTGGTATGAAAATGGCATGCCAATTCGCGCCGAAACTGTTTTGGTTTCGATTCAGCACAAGGAAGGCATCACGCAAAAACAAGTGCGCGAGCTAATCAGGCCTTATGTCGAAGCTGCTTTACCGAAGGGTTGGATGTGCGAAGAAAATAAATTTTTAGTTAATCCAACTGGCAAATTTGTGATTGGCGGACCAGATGGCGACGCTGGTTTAACTGGTCGCAAAATCATCGTTGATACTTACGGCGGCGCTGCTCCTCACGGTGGAGGTGCATTTTCTGGAAAAGATCCAACCAAGGTTGATCGCTCCGCCGCTTACATGGCGCGCTATTTAGCAAAAAATATTGTTGCCGCAGGTTTAGCAACTCGTTGCACCATTCAAATCTCTTACGCAATTGGCATTTCCAAGCCTTTATCGCTTTATGTGAATAATCACAAAACCGGAATTCCTGGTGAAGATTTGGTAAAAATCATTGATGAGTTAGTTGATCTAACTCCGCGGGGGATCCGCACCCATCTTGATTTGAACCGCCCGATTTACAAACGCACCGCAACTTACGGACATTTTGGTAGAGCGCCAGAAGCTGATGGCGGCTTCTCCTGGGAGAAAATTGACTTGGCAGAAAAATTGAAAAAATTGGCGTAAAGTCGGTCCCCGAGCGGAGTCGAGGGGTCGTGAGTTTGTCTACCAACCCCTCGACTCCGCTCGGGGATCTAATTGTAATTTATGACAAACATCCTCCTCATCGCAATCGGCGGCGCTCTAGGCTCAGTCGCTCGTTATCTCTCAAGTGAAGCAATTTTAAAAATTAATATTTCTCTCACAAAATTTCCGTGGAGCACTTTTTTTGTTAATGTTGCGGGGTCAATGTTGGCAGGAATTCTCTATTATTTTGTCATAAAAAATTTCGATAATTTTGATCCGCGTCTGAAAAATTTTTTGCTTGTTGGATTTCTTGGTGGCTTCACAACTTTCTCAGCTTTTTCGCTCGATTTCTTTCGTCTAGCCACTGCTGGCCAATATTCTCAAGCTGCTATTTACGCCATTTCTTCAGTTTTGCTTTCAATTTTGGCGCTGTTTTTTGGTTTTTATTCTACCAAGTTAATTTTTTCTTAGATGTCTTTAGTTCAAGTAAATCAAGATTTGGCTGGCTTGCGTCTTGATAAATTTCTCTGCAAAAAATTTGATATTTCTTTTGGACTTGCGCAAAAAATTATTCGCGAGAAAAAAATTAAAGTGAATGGCAAGAGAGTTGATGCGGCTTACAAAACAGAAGAAGCGGATCAGGTTGAAATTTTTACCGATTTAAAAAATCGCACTGAACTTCGTAAGCAAAAACCAGAAATATCGAACGAAAGATTTAAAAAATTTTCGTCGTGGATAATTTTTGAAGATGAAAATTTAGTTGCAATCGACAAGCCATCAGGCCTTGCCACTCAAGGTGGTAGCGGAATTGAAATTTCGGTTGATGATTTTGTTTCGGCTAAAAAATGGCAGTTAGTTCATCGTCTCGACAAAGACACTAGCGGCATTTTGCTCATCGCAAAAAATTCTCAAACTGCAGATTTTTTTCTCAACGCCTTCAAAAATAAAACCATCAGGAAGACATATATGGCGCTGGTTCGCGGCGAGATGAAAAAAACTTCTGGCGTGATAAATATTCCGCTACGCAAAAAACTTTTGGGTAAAAATGAAAAAGTTGCGCCGGATTTTGAGCAAGGAAAAGAGGCGATTACTGAATTTAAACTGCTAAAGAATTTTGGCGATCACGCCTTGCTAGAGTTGAATCCGCTCACTGGTCGAACTCATCAACTTCGCGTTCATTGCAAAGAAATCGGTCACGCAATTTTGAACGATGTGAAATATGGCGGGAAGGAAGTTTTGCGCAAAGATTTATGTAAACGTCTATGTCTTCACGCTTACAGAATAGAGCTTTCAGACTATTTTGGGAAAAAACTGAAAATCGAAACTAAGTCGCCGGAATTTTTGGGATTATCTTTTTCTTAAGTTCCCCGAGCGGAGTCGAGGGGCGGAAAAACAAACTCTCAACCCCTCGACTCCGCTCGGGGAACTCAGGATTCTGATTGGGGAATTTGGGACTCCGCATTTCTGCTCTGCGCTAAAACCCATATTTCATTTTCAGCGAAGTGGTGTGAGCGTCATATTTGGCTTTATGCTCAAGATTGTAATCAAAGGCGAAGTCAATGCTGTTAAGGCTGGCCAGGTCAAATCCGCCGCCGATTATCCAACTATTTTGATCAACCTTGTTTCCTTGTACGGTGAAAGCTGCTGATTGCCCGACGAAATTTGCTGTAGTGAATTGGCGATCTCCGATAAAATCATGTCCGTAAGAAATGTATAAATTTGGCGATAATATTGCGCCGTTTTTCAAAGTTTTTTCATAATCAAAATTGACGCCAAATCGACCTTCGAAAAAGTCAAAATTGCTGCGTGCGACATTGAGTCCGATTGTTCCTGCATCATATTCAGAATAGCTATGTGTTTTGCTGCGCACGCTGGTAAAGGCTAATGCGGGAGTGACAGAGAGATTGCCGAATTTATTTACAACGCCGCCGCGTAATTTTCCGACAATGGCGTTTCCGTCATATTTGGCTCTGGCGCTGACATTTACGATATCGATTGCACGAATTGAGCGATATTCGTTTTGCGCAAATCCAAGAATTCCGTCGAGAAAAAATTTCTCAAAATTGTGACGTCCGTAAAAATCAAGCTGATAGGTTTTGACGCTGACATTCTTATCTTTGGCGAAAGTTTTTATTTCCGAATCGGAATAAGTTATACTGAATCCTGCGGTTAAATCTTCCGAAATTTCCTTATCAGTGCCAATCGAAATTCCTTTGGAATTGGCATTGTATCCATCGTCATTTCCACGCACGCCTTGTTTGATTTTAGAGCCAAATGGCTTGACCCATAGTCGATGTTTCTGCGCCTCATCGCCCGATGCTACGCCATAATTTTTTGGATCATCCAATCGGTTTTCGATATTTTTCATCGATAAATTGGCGATATTGATGAGGTTGCGATTAACGCTGTTATCAACTTGTGGTGCTGCAGATTTTAGCGCCACATCTCTCTGCAAATCGCTGACAGAGCTGCTGTTTAGATAATTTCTAAATGAGCGAAGTGTGCCGGTGACAGAAGTGCTGACACCTTCCTCGATGTTGGTATAAACCGCGCGAGCATGCTCAGCGTTGGTAATTGATGATGGTGAGATGCGGCTTATTGCCACAATCAGATCGCCGTTGCTGTCTTTCGAAGTGCTAAAAATCATCGAACCATTTCTGATGTCTTTTATGTCATTGACCGCCGCTCCAGAGCCGCCATCATTTAGAACTGTGAAGCTGGTGCCGTTTGCAATATAGTCGGAATTGGGATCGATATTGATGGTTAAATCGGCATTGGGACTAAGTGTGATATTGTCGGCAATCAGGCTGCCAGCTGTGGCGGAATCGGTGATTGTCACATCCAGCCTGCTTGAACCATCGATGGCAATATCGCCATTAACTTCTGATCCTCTGGTGAGGCTGAGAGTTCCGTTTTCGATAGTCACATTCCCAGTAATTGTTGTTGGAGCGCTAAGAAGCATGGTGCCGTTAATATTGACTTGATTGGCAGTAATATCGGCGCTGTTGACGAAGGTTTTTCCTGTTAAAATGTTTAGAGTTCCAATCGAATTTACCGAGCCAATTTCTGTGGAATTTGTCACATTGCCGCTGATTTCAATCGTTCCAACGCCAGAGCTCGATCCGTTTACCGTTCCTAAAATAGCACCGCCGGAGAGGCTCAATTTTCCGCCGCTGGCGATGTTGGTTGTTGTGCCGCTATAGCCAAAATTTCCTGCGGTCACGTTGGTGGTTCCGGTGATGACGATGTTGTCTGCTGAAACATCGTAATTGCTGGTGAAGGTTTTTCCTGATGCGACGTTGAGAGTTCCAATCGGCGCAGAGCTGAGGCCGATTGTCGCTGAGCTGGAATAATCGCCATTGATGTTAAAAGTGCCGCTTCCCGAACTTCCGGCACTAATTTTTCCGGCAATGCTGCTTCCAGAAAAATTTAATATGCCGCCGCTGTTTAGAGTTATTGTTCCGCCACTATATCCAAAGGTTCCGCCAGTGACTGTCGCTGTGCCAGTGAGGTTGATGTTATTAGCAAAAACATCAGAGCCGGTTGAAAAAGTGACTCCGCTTGCAACGGCAATAGTGCCGATGGGCACTCTGCTTGTGCCGATTGGTAGAGAGCTGCTAAAGTTGGTGTTGATGTTAAGATTTCCTTGTCCCGCTGCTTCAGAACGAATATAGCCAGCAATGCTGCCGCCATTGTAATTTAATATGCCGTTATGGTTGATTTGAATTACTGCAGAGCTGCTTCCGAGAGTTCCACCATTCATGTTTAAGACCGAGTTGTCATATCCGATATCGATGGTTCTGGCATTTAAACTTGCTGTGGTTGTGACGGTGGTGTCGCTGCCAATTGAGATGTGAGAAAGTATGGTGTTAACGCCGGCCGGAGTAGTGTTGGTGATAGTTCCGCCTGCCATAAACAGCGATCCGCCACCAGCATTTATGCCTTCAAAGCTGTCAGCTGATCCGCCGGGACGTAACGTAAAAGTTCCGCGTCCTGCATATCCCAATATGATGTCTCCGGAATAGGTGGTGCTGAGAGAGGCGTCGCCATCGGGAATCCACGTATCTGCTTTTGCCGATTCAATCAAAAAGAAGGAAAGAAAAATTGCTGCGATGTGTGAAGTAGTTTTTTTCACTCTTGGTTAAAATCCAAAATGTTTGAGGAAGCGTGCATCATTCTCAAAGAACATGCGCAAATCGGTGATGCCATATTTTAGCATGGCGAGGCGCTCAACTCCTATGCCGAAGGCGAAGCCTTGAAATTTTTCGGAATCGATTCCGCAATTTTTCAAGACATTTGGATGAATCATTCCGCAGCCCAAAATTTCCATGAATTTATCACCTTTTCCCACTTTGATTCTGCCTTGTTCGAGTGAGTAATTTATGTCAACTTCGGCAGATGGTTCGGTGAAAGGAAAGAAGCTCGGGCGAAAGCGCAACTCGACATTTTTTACTTCAAAAAATTTCTGCAAAAAATTTTCTAACGTCCATTTGAGATTTGCCATTGTGACGTTTTCATCAACAACAAATCCTTCGAATTGATGAAACATTGGCGTGTGAGTTTGATCAGAATCGCGACGAAATACGCGCCCCAAAGCCCCAACTCGCATAGGCGGAGTTGAGTTTTTCATTTTGCGAATTTGCGTGTTGGAAGTGTGAGTGCGTAGCAAAAGCTCAGAATTTTTTAGATAGAAAGTATCCTGCATTTGGCGAGCAGGGTGATCGTGCGGCATGTTGAGCGCAGTGAAGTTGTGAAAATCATCTTCGATTTCTGGGCCTTGCGCAAATTCAAATCCGAGCTCAGAAAAAATTTCTTCGATCTCGCTCGTCACCTTGTTGATTGGGTGAATCAATCCGCGATTTTCTTTACGAGTTGGTTGAGTTATGTCGATTTTTTCGCCGTGAAGTTTTTGATTTAATTCAGCGGTTTCGAATTCTTCTTTTTTGTCATCGAGTTTTTTTGTCACCTCATCGCGAAGCTGATTTATCGCAGCTCCAAAGGATTTTTTATCTTCCGGCGCAACATTTTTTAACTGTGAAAAAAGCTCAGTCACCAAGCCCTTTTTCCCCAAAAAATTCACGCGAATTTCTTCAAGATTTTGTTTGTTTTGAACCGCAGAAATTTGCGAATTGAAATCGGATAAAAGTTTTTCTAAGTTGGTCATAATTTCGATTTAAAAGTTTTTACCCCTCACCCTAGCCCTCTCCCACAAGGGGAGAGGGGATGCTCGGAATA
>CAYUSO010000007.1:0-101571 GCA_964447395.1 uncultured Rhizobium sp. | reverse complement strand
CGCGATATTCCGAGAAAAAAACCTTTTATCAAACCTTTTTTCTCAATTGCTTCAATCATGTAATTCGAACAAGTTGGAGAAAAACGACATTTGTGCGAACCCAATATTGGCGAGATTAAAAGCTGATAGAGGCGCAGAAAAAAAATAGTGAGATATTTCATGAAAGATTGGTGATTAATTCGAGCCATTCCGCTTCGCTTAAAATTTGTAAATTAAGCTCCTTTGCTTTTTTTAATTTCGACCCAGCGTCCTCTCCAACAACAACAAAATCAGTTTTTCCAGAAACTGCACCAACGACCTTCATTCCTAAATCTTCAGCTTTTTTCTTGGCTTCGGCGCGAGTCATTTTTTCTAAAGTTCCAGTAAAAATTATTGATTTTCCGGCCAATTTTGAGTTGGAATTTTTTTGAATCGCATCAGCTATTTTCAACTCTCCCTCTAGATCCAAAACCATTTTCAGATTCTTTTCGTCACGAAAATAATCCAGAATTGCCTGCGCCATTTTTTCGCCAATGCCGTCGATGGCGACAAGCTCATGATAGTCGCGATGCTCATCATCCTGAGCTTCTTGAAGGGTTTCGTTAGGAAATTTTGACAAAGAAAACATAACGTTTCTGAAATTTTCATAAGAAATAAAATGCTGCGCGAGCTCTTTAGCTGTAGCTTCACCGACATGCCTAATGCCTATAGCATAAATAAATTTTTCTAACGAAATTTGTCTTTTTTGATTGATGGCGAAGAATAAATTTTCGACAGATTTTTCTCCCCAGCCAAGTTTTTCTTGCAGCGGATTTGGCGAAGTTTTTTCTCTTTCTTCGAGCGTAAAAATATCAGCAAAACTACAAATTCGTCCTTCATCAAAAAAATTCTCAATCTGCTTCTTGCCTAGTCCGGTGATGTCAAAAGCATCTTTGGAAACAAAATGTTTTAGCGTTTCTTTGAGTTGAGCTGCGCAAGATAATCCGCCAGAACAACGCAGCACAACGTCATCATCATTTTTCAAAATTTCCGCTCCACAAATCGGACAATTTTTTGGAAAAATAAACTTTTCCGCATCGGGTTTTCTTTTGTTTAAATCAACCTCCAAGACTTGCGGAATCACGTCTCCAGCGCGTTGAATCAAAACCAAATCTCCAACGCGAATATCTTTGCGCGCAATTTCATCTTGATTGTGAAGTGTAGCGCGCGAAACCACAACGCCGCCGATGTTAACAGGCTTCAGAACCGCGACTGGCGTGAGCGCGCCAGTTCTGCCAACTTGAATTACGATATTTTCAATTTCAGTTTTTGCCTTCTCAGCAGGGAATTTATGCGCAATTGCAAAGCGCGGTGAACGTGCCACAAAACCAAGCCGCTCTTGGAGCGCGAAGTCATTCACTTTATAGACTAAACCATCAATGTCATAATCAAGTTCGTAGCGATAATCGCCGATTTTTTGGTAAAGCTCAATTACTTCATCAAGGTCGCGGCACAGCTTGGAATGAGGCTCCACCTTGAATCCGAATGCTTGTAATTTTTTATGAAGTTCAGCTTGCGAATCGCAGGAGAAATCCGCCGAAACTTCGCCCAAAGAATAAGCAAAATAACTTAATTTTCGCGAAGCGGTAATTGCAGAATCAAGCTGGCGAAGCGAGCCAGCTGCAGCATTGCGGGGGTTAGCAAAAATTTTTGCGCCCTGCTCTTCTTGGCGCAGATTTAGCTCGGCAAAATCTTTTTTTCCCATGTAGATTTCGCCACGAATTTCAAAAATTTGTGGAATATTTTCGCCACACAATTCATGCGGAAAATCACGAATTGTTTTGAGATTTTGTGTCACGTCTTCACCTTCCAAACCATCACCACGAGTGGCTGCGTAGAGCAATTTGCCATTTTCAAATCGCGCCGAAAAAGATAGTCCATCAATTTTTGTTTCGCAGAATAATTCAACTTTTGGCGCCGAAGAAAAACTGAATAAATCTTGCGCTTCATCATTTTTTCCCAAGCCCAAAAAGCGATTTATACGCTCGATAAAATCAGAAATATCTTCACGCGAAAAGCCGTTAGATAGCGATAGCATTGGCCTGCTATGCCTGATCTTCGAAAAAATTTCTAAAGTTTTTCCACCAACTTTTTCCTCTTCTTCATTAAAAAATTGCGGAAAATTTTGGCGATATTCTTCGAGTCTTTTTCTCAACTCATCATATTTTGCATCAGAAATTAGTGGCGCATCGAGAGTGTGGTAAGCCTTGTCATGCCTGGCTATTTCGAGTTTCAATTTCTTAATTTCTTGCTCAATATTTTGCATCGCTAAACCAAATTATCATCATTGACATGATTCAAACTCGCGCAAATTTTTTGCAGATCGAATTGTGAAAAATATTTTTCATCAAGCGCGTGAATTAAAATTTCATCATCCTTGGCGCCGATAGAAAACAAGCCAGCGCTCATGTTAAAACTCACCATCAGCAAAGCGGGATTAAATTTTAATTTTTCGTCAATCCTAACTTTGTGCAATGTTGGAGAAAGTTGTTTTCTGCTAATCGTCAAATCGATGATTAGCTTGATTGAGCTAAAAAAATTCTTCACAAAAATTTTAAAAAAATGGCGATAAAATCCGAAGCTAAGATAAAGCAATTCGCTTTTTTTCTCGATAAGTTTTAAGCGGAAGGAAGCTACGGCGACAAGACCTGCCGACAATAATCCAAAAAAAACGTAAAGCAAAGAAACCTTCCCCGCAGCAACCATGAAGAGTATCCACAGAGCAAAAAGAAATAGAAATAAATTGAAAATGTTGAGCATTTTTTGATTTATGATTTACGATTTATGAAGCTCCCCAAGTGGAGTCGAGTAGCGTAAAAACAAACTACCTGCTCGGGAATCTAAAAACTAACTTAGCCTTACAAAACTCACAAAAAAATGAAAAAAATTCTTATCGTTCAGGCAAATTTCTACAAAGAAATTTCGCAACTTTTACTTGCTGGTGCAACAAAAAAAATCATTGAATTAGGCTTTGATTATGAAGTTATAACCGTGCCAGGAGCCTTAGAAATTCCTACTGCCATCGCCTTTGCTGAAGAATCAGAAAAATATGCCGGCTATGTTGCCTTGGGATGCGTAATTCGCGGCGAAACTTCACATTACGACATTGTAGCAAACGAGAGTGCGCGCGGCTTAAACAAGCTCGCCATGAAGAAAAAAATCGCGATTGGCAATGGAATTCTTACAGTTGAAAATGAAGTTCAAGCCATGGTGCGCGCAGATCTAAAGCAAAAAGATAAAGGCGGTTTTGCGGCAAATGCTTGTGTTGCGATGATTGATTTGAAGAAAAAATTCGCGGCTTAAATTCTTTTTGAAACTGCAATTGCAAATTTTGTTGTTGCTTTGATGAATGCCGAAAGTGGCGCAAAACCCTTGAGATCAGCGGCGTGATGATGATAGCCAATATCGCGATGTTCCAATTCTTCCTCGCGAAATTTTACGATTTTTTCTTTTAGTGCTTCCACCTCTTTTTGCTGATCTTGATCGAGAAATTTTTCTTCTGCCTCGATTGATTTTATTTGATCTTGGTAATGTTCATCGATGGTTTCTTCAACCGCTGTAGTGCAGGTCATAGCAGCTTTTTTATCGGCGAGCGCAGTGAAAAATCCGAGAGCAAATCCGCCAATCTTCCAAATTGGTTGCATGATGGTTGGACGAATTTTTTGGCGCTTAATTTCGGCATCGAAATAATCAAAATGCACAACCTCTTGCTCCTTCATATGCTTGACAACCTCAAGAGTTTCTAAGTCTCCTTTCATTTTTAGCGCTGCGATTTGACCATCATAAATCACCTTCGCTCCCATCTCTCCGGCATGATCAACGCGAATTATTTCGTGAATTTTTTTCTGAAAACTATTGTTCATACGTTAAATCTAAAATGAAAAACATCGCCATCAGCAACGATGTAATCTTTGCCTTCGAGGCGCAATTTTCCTGCATTTTTAGCCCCTTCTTCACCTCCGAGAGAAACATAATCTTGGTAAGAAATTGTTTCTGCGCGAATGAAACCTTTTTCGAAATCAGTGTGAATCACGCCCGCCGCTTTTGGTGCGGCGCCACCTTTTTTTAAGGTCCAAGCGTGACATTCTTTTGGGCCAACGGTGAAAAAAGTTATCAATTCTAAAAGTTGATAAGAATTTTTAATAATCTGCGAAAGGCCGGTTTCATTGAGCCCAACTGATTCTAAAAATTCTTTTTTCTCCGCTTCAGATTCTAATCCCGCAACTTCCGCTTCGATTTGAGCGCAAATTTTTAAAACTTTATAGCCGTTAGTTTTTCCAAATTCTTCGACTTGTTGTGAATATTTATTTCCCGCAAGTTCATGCTCTTTTAAATTACAAACAAAGAGTTGCGGCTTAGAGGTGATTAGTTGCAAGCCCTTCAAAATCTTTTCTTCTTCTGCAGAATTCATAACTGCTAAACGCGCTGCTTTTCCATCTTTCAACACTGCTAAAACTTTTTTTGCGACTTCGATTTGCGCCGCCATTTCCTTTTCAGTTTTTAATTTTTTTTCCATCGCAGGAATTCTTTTTTCCAAACTTTCGAGATCTGCAATTGCGAGCTCGAGCTGAATCAATTCAATGTCGCGCAGTGGGTCAACCAAGCCTTCGACGTGAGTAATATTTTCATCTTCAAAACAACGAACGACGTTGATGATGGCGTCAACTTCACGAATATGCGAAAGAAATTGATTGCCCAAACCCTCGCCTTTGCTGGCTCCGCGAACTAATCCAGCAATATCAACAAATTCGATTTGCGCTGGAATTATTTTTTGTGAACCAGCAATTTTTGAAAGTTTTTCGCAACGCTCATCTGGCACATCAACCTTTCCAAGATTTGGTTCAATAGTGCAAAAAGGATAGTTTGCCGCTTGTGCTGCTGCGGTTTGTGTAAGTGCATTAAAGAGCGTAGATTTGCCGACATTAGGGAGTCCGACGATTCCGCATTGAAGAGACATGGAATTAAAAATTGAGAGTTAAGAATTATGATTTTTTCAATTGAGATTTTTAATCAAAAAACAAACTCTAATTCCTAATTCATAATTCTTAATTCCTAATTTTCACATGCCTCGCATCGCCATTTTACTCTCGCTTCTTGCGCTCTCTGCCTGCCTTTTTTCGCAAAAGACCACAATCAAAGGCAAAGGAGATGTAAAATTGCTACAAGTTGATTTTACGATGCTTGACGGCTGGGAAAAAGATGATCACAAAAAAGCGATTCAAGCCTTTATTCAATCCTGCAATAAATTTTCAAAAATGCCTCAGAGTCGCTTAATTGGCGGACAGATTGGGGAAATTACCGTTGGAGATTTTCGAGATGTTTGCGACATTGCGCAATTGGTCAAAACCATGAGCGCCAAACAAACTAAGAATTTTTTTGAAAATTGGTTCAAAGTTTTTTTGGTTGAAACTCGCTATGGGAATAGCACTGGCGTGTTTACCGGTTATTACGAAGCATCGTTAAACGGCAGCAAAACCAAAAATGAAAAATTCAAATATCCAGTTTACGCACGACCAAAAGATTTAGCTTCCGACCCATATTTAAGCAGAAAGGATATCGAAGATGGAGCCTTGAAAGGAAAGGGTTTAGAGCTTTTTTATGTTGATGATAAAACCGAACTTTTTTTCATGCATATTCAAGGTTCAGGAAGAATTAAATTACAAAATGGCAGTGAAATTCGCGTTGCTTACGCCGGAAGAAATAATCAGCCCTACACCTCTGTAAGCAATTACATGGCTGATCGCGGCTATCTTGAACGTGGCAATCTTAATGCCGCAACCGTCAAAGAATGGCTAAAAAATAATCCGGAAAAAATGGATGAAGTGATGAATATCAACGCCGCTTACACTTTTTTCAAAATTTCTGATGGCGAATATGTTGTTGGCGGACAAGGCGTTCCACTAACGCCGGAACGCTCACTCGCTGTTGATAGCGAAATTATTCCTTACGGATTGCCACTTTTTGTCGATACGCAACTCAAGAAAAAAGATGGCAGTAAAGAAAATTATTCTCACTTATTTGTGGCGCAAGATACTGGCTCTGCAATCAAGGGAACCGTACGCGGCGACATATTTTTCGGACATGGAAAAGAAGCGGAAGAAAAAGCTTATTACGCCGCCTCACAAGGAAAATATTTTATTCTTCTGCCAATTAACATCGCTGACAAATTGATGGGAAGATAGGCCTCAACCACCACAAAACTCCTCGAGTTTTTTTCTGATAAATTTTCCTTCTTCAAAAAAAATCTTCTGCGCCTCGCTCAAATTTTGGCAGAAATTTTTTAGCTGATATTGCTCGTCAAAAGCATTGCCAAAAATTTGTTCAAAATTTGATTTTTTTTCCAACGATAAGGCGATAAGAATCGCCGCCATACATAGCCACGGATCCGCGTCAGCAGCGGCTAAACGATATTCTAATCTTTTGCCAACTTCTTGATTTGGAATACGAATTGCACAAGTTCGATTATCCGCACCAAAACTTAAATTTACTGGAGCGGTGAATTTTCCTTGGCGAAATAATTCGCGATTTAAATCGAGAGAAAAACGCGCGTAATCTTCTTCTTTCGGCGCTAAAAAAATCATCATTTCATCAGTCATTTGCAAAAGAGCGGCGGCAGAATTTCTAAGAATCTTTTCATCACTTTTAAAAATATTTTTATCGGTCTTATCATGCAGCGAAACGTTGAACTGCAAGGCGTTGCCACAATCGTCAAAAAATGGTTGAGCAGCAAAAGAAGCGATTAAATTTTTTTCATTCGCCAGTTTTTTTACAAAATTTTTGCAATTTTCTAATTCACGACAGAGCTCGGATAAATCTGCGGTGAAATCCGTTTCAATTTCAATTTGCGCGGCGCCCTGCTCTTTTTTGGCGCGATATTTTTTTTGTAATTCAAAAATAAAATCATCTACCAAGCCTTGTCCAGCTGGGGTTAACGAGTTTTTTTCAAGCAAAAAAAACTCCAACTCACATCCTATTTTTGGAGTTAGCAAGTTGGAGTTTGAAAAAAATTCCTGCGATTTTTTTAAAATTTTTTCTTTGTTGAGATAAAATTTTTGAAGCATTTTTTGCTAGATCTCTAAGCGGAGTCGAGTGGCGTTGCGATCAGAGATTGACTTCGTTCGGAGAGTTGGAAATGGAATTAAAGGTTATTTTTAAGCCATTCGAGCAAAGCAGATTTCGGTAATGAACCAACTTTGGTATCAAGCAATTTCCCGTCTTTAAAAATCATCAAAGTTGGAATTCCGCGCACCATAAATTTCGATGGAACTTCTGGATTTTCATCAACATTGCATTTCACAACTTCAACTTTTCCACCAAGTTCTTTTGCCACTTCGTCAATGATTGGAGATAGCTGGCGGCAAGGTCCGCACCATGGCGCCCAAAAATCCACCAATACTGGAATTTTTGAATCAAGAACGTCTTTTTGAAAATTATTGTCGGAGGTTTCTTTGGTCATATTTTTAAGTTTTAATTTTTGATTTTGGGCTTGAAAAGGTGCGCAGTTTTTACAGGTTTTTAAACGATAAACTCAAATTAAAAGTTCTTTGCGGTTTGATTAAATTACTCGGATTTGTTTCAAGCATGGAAAAACCAAAAACCGTACAGCAACCGTCGCGATAAAGCGTGATGCCGCGAGATAAAACTCTGTTCAGAGCTAAATCCTTACTTCCTGTTAATGTCACTTTCCATCTGCTGCTAAGTTTTACGCTGGAAGAAAGGTTAATCTGTCTTCTTTCCTGTAAATTTTGTGGGGTGCGACGAATCAAGAGGTAATCACTGCTGAAAGAAAAACGATCAAGATTTAGGTTGGCCGTCACTTGATTTACGTCGTTGCTATAATTGGATTCATTGAGCTGGAAGTAGTAGTAAAGCGAGAAATTTTGCGTGGTTTTATACATAGCCTGACCAACGATATTGGATTTTTTTTCACCAACGAAACCGCGAATCGAAACATCCTGCAGCTCATCACTTTTTCGATAAACTTGTCCAACAGTTAGACCAAATTCGCCATATTTGTTAAAAAGGGATGATTTTAAACCGTAGTTGATGCGCTCTCCCGCTTCATTGCGATCATATCCAGCAATTCGATCATTGATGAAGAGATTACTCACCGACAATTCCGAACTATTACCATCTTCATCTGGCAATTTGGTGTAGCTTTTTTTGTAGGAACTGGAAACGAAATTGACCATCGGCTCAATCATCAAAGTGTTTGATTTTGCTTTTTTGATCAAAGGTAGGTGCCACTGCAATGAAATTTCTGGCTTATAGTTGGTTTGCGTCAATTCGTAGTTATTGGTTGGCGGCGTGTGTTTGAAATTGTTTTCCAACCAATAAAAATCACCCTGAAATTTAGCTCCAAGGTTAAAAAGATTTCCTTTGAGATTGAACGGAATTGAAGCCTCTGGAATCAGAGTGGCGCGACGATATTGCAATCCGCTGTCGCGATTAATTGCAGTAACGTTTGAGGTCAGAGCAAATTTTTCCTTAAAAAACATTGGCTTGCTTTCAATGTGTGAATCGAGAGATGGCAAAACAAAAGCTGCAGATTTAACCCCATCTACATCTTCCAGCTCTTGCACTCTAACCGTTCTCGCTGAGTAATAATTCCGGCCATTGATGTAATTAACGTCACCTTTTGAGATTGTATAGGCGAGGTAATCAAAGTGATAATTCCGCAAATAGTTTCGATCAGAAACCGTATTGAGAGCAAAATCCGAAGATAAATTTGTGCTAAAATCAAAAGCAGCGACGCCTTTCAAATTCCAACGATACTCCTTTTTGCTTGGCGTCACAACGGTACGATCCAAATTTGTTTTGAGCTTGTTATTTGCGAACTCAAAAGAAGTCGAATATTGCCCATAATCGGCAACATGACGAAAATCATTATTCAAAATGAACTGATTACTATTGAGATGCAGTTGCGGAGTGACGGTTAAATCCTTGTTTGGCGCGATATTCCAGTAGTAAGGAATTTTAGCGCCAATGCCGAAGTTGGTGGTTTTTGTATAACTCGGACTCAAAAAGCCCGACTGCCTTTTTTTTGCCGGTAAAGGAAATTGAATGTAAGGAATGTAAAGCAGCGGCACGTTGTAGATTCGCAAAAAACCATGTTTTGTTTTTACCATTTCGGTTTCGCGATTAATCGTGCTTTTGCTGGATTTGATTGAAGCGAAATCGCGCTTCTTACCGGCTAAATCGTTGTTTTCTTTGATCTCATCATTAGGGCAGAATGAGTAAATCGACTTGTAAAACGTTGTCACGTTTGCGGTTTCTCGATCGACTTTTGGCGATGAAAAATAAGCTCCATCGTTAAAAAACATCACGCTGCCAAGAAAAGTTCCTTTACTAAAATCATCTTGCACCTCGGCTTCTGTAGCGCGCATATTGCCGATTTCGATATTTTTAACTTTGACATTTCCAATGGCGCGAATGGTTTTTTTGTCTTTGTTGTAAACCATTTCATCAGCATAAATTACGCTATTTCCCTTGCTGACCTCAACATTTCCAATTGCGGTTAAACTGTTGGCAATCTTGTCGCCATTTACCTCATCAGCCTTCAAAACCGCAGGGACATCTTGTTGTTTGGATTGCTTAAAAGAAGGAATCGCCAAAGCATTTTTTGCAGCAAAAGTTGCAAGTAAAAATGTGACGAAATGTTTTTTCATTAAATCAAATTGAGCTTTTGTGGACGACGCTTCTTAAGCCAAATTGCAATCATCATGCGAGTTAAGGTAATCGATGAAAACATCGAAGCTAAAATGCCAATTGCCAAGGTGACGGCAAAACCTTTCACCGGACCATTGCCAAAAAGATAAAGGAAAAATGCCACGATAAGAGTGGTAATGTTGGAGTCGGTAATAGTACGAAAAGCTTGATTAAATCCCTGCTCAACTGCAGCCAAAACGGTTTTTTTATCACGCAACTCTTCTTTGATACGCTCAAAAATTAGCACGTTAGCATCAACTGCGATGCCCATTGTAAGCACGATACCAGCGATTCCAGGAAGAGTTAAAGTGGCGCCAATTAGAGATAAAATAGCTATGATAATCGCAATATTGATGAACATGGCAATATCAGCCATCAAGCCAAAAAATCCGTAAAATAACAACATGAATATTGCGACAAAGGCAAGAGAGGCAAAGGTTGCCAGAGTTCCGCTTTTGATCGAATCAAGTCCTAAAGATGGACCAACCGTTCTTTCTTCTATTACTTTTAAAGGAGCCGGAAGCGCGCCAGCTCTAAGTAAAAGAGCAACTTCATTTGCTTCTTGCGTGGTAAAACTTCCCGAAATTACGCCAGAACCTTGGTTGATTACGCTGTTGATTCTAGGTGCGGTGACGATTCTGCCATCAAGCACAATCGCAAAAATTTTTCCGATATTGTCCTTGGTGATTTGTGCAAATTTTCTTGTGCCAAGTGCATTAAAACGAAAGCCAACCGCCGGCTGTCCCTCGTGATAAGTGGTGTTGGCGTCAACCAACAAATCGCCACTTAAAATCACCTCTTTTTTAATAAGATATTGACGCCCTTGATAATCAAAAATTCGCTCGGAATCAGCTCCAGCAAAGCTTTCTTCAGATAGAAAATGGAAGGTCATTTTTGCAGTTTTTCCGAGAATTGATTTTAGCTCAGAAGAATTTTCTACACCCGGAACTTGCAACAAAATTCTGTTATCGCCCTGCGCCTGAATTGTTGGTTCTTTAGTGCCACTTTCATCGATTCTGCGACGCACGATTTCGATCGATTGTTTGATCAGATTTTGCCTGATTATCACCAATTCTGAATCAGCAAAATAAACCTGAAAACGCCCAGAATTTTCGTCAATCTCGACATTTTTACCAACCTTCCTGATTAGTTTTTTTGCTAATTTTTTCTGCTCATCCCCATCCAAAGAAAAAATGATTTTTCCGTCGGCAATTTCTGGAATAACGCGCACCGATTCATCACGAAAAGAAGCTTTGATTTCATCGCGCAAATTTATGAGCTGCTCTTTGATGTAATAATCAAAATCAACCTCGAGCATCAATTGCGAACCACCACGCAAATCAAGACCGAGATTCACTTTTTCCTGCGGCAAAAACTTTTCAATTTGTTGCAGAATTTTTGATTGCGGATTTTTTTGAATAAATGACGGAGCGGCAAAAAATAAGGCCGCAAGGCAAATCAGAAGAACGGCAAATATTTTTGCTTTGGAAAAAGTGAGCATATTTCAAAATGAATTTATTTTTTGTTTTTATCCTTGGTTTCGTCTTTCACCAAATCAGTGACATATTGCTTCAAGATTCTAACGCGCACGCCTTCGGCAATTTCGATTTCGATTTGATTTTCTTTTTCAAAAACATCCTTCACCACGCCGACAATTCCACCGTTGGTGATGACTTTATTTCCGCTTTTCAAACTATTGATCATAGCTTGCTGATCCTTCATTTTCTTGGTTTGTGGACGAATGATGAGAAAATAAAAAACTACAAAAATTAAAATTAATGGCACAAAGCTAGAAAAAGAAAATTCTGGCTGAGCCGCAGTTTCAGCAGCTTGAGCAAAGGCGTCGGAGAAAAAAAGATTATTTAGCATGGTCTGATAATTTGATTAATTGGTTAGTTGATAATTGCAGTTATTGATCGCTTTTCAGCAACAATTCCTTCAGCCGTTCGACATTTTCTTCACTTTGCTCGGCTGTAGGCTTCTCCGGGTTATTTAAATCCGGCATTTCAGCAAAATTTGGTGGCAGAATTAGCGGATCGTCCTGCTTTTTAGCGCAGGAAAAAACACATAAAATTGCAATCAAAGTCAGAAAAATTTTTATCATTTTTTCTTAAAAATTATTTCGTCAAAAAGCAAAATCATAACGCCGATGAAAACGCACGAATCTGCTAAATTAAAGGCTGGCCAGTGATAAGCATTGATGTGAAAATCTAAAAAATCGGCAACCGCACCGTTTTTTATGCGATCGATTAAATTGCCGAAAGCCCCGCCAATTATGAGACCAAGCGCATAGCTAAAATGCAACTTTTCGTTGTAATAGAGCCAGAAAAAAAGAATCAGTGCGATAAAACCTTGAACAAAGGAAAAGATAATATGGCTATTTTCTAGGCTGCTAAACATGCCGAAACTGACGCCGCGATTCCAAACTTCTACGATAGAAAAAAAATCAAAAATTTTAATCTCTGGATTGGCGACAGCTTGCTGCTCTAGCATTGCGAAAATTACGCGCTTACTTAGCAAATCAAAAAAAGCGACGGTAAAAGCGATAATAATGCCGAGGAAAAATAATTTTTTCCCTGCAAAAATTTTTAAGTTCATTTTGAAAAAAATATGCGTCAATTGGAGGCGCGTCGTTTTAAAAGACGATTATCCCATGACGAGCTAATTTTTAGTCTCAGCTCCCCGAGCGAAGTCGGAGGGTGGGAAAGTAAGCTCCCAACCCTCGACGCAGTGTGGGGAGCTGAGAAGTTTTAGTCTGTCGTGGGATAAATCCCTTTTAAAATCCACTCCTCGAAAAAGCTAACCGTTAATTTTCATGAAAATAATTTTTATGGGCACGCCGAATTTTGCTTGTCCGACTTTAGAAAAACTGATCGCCGATTCTGATTTTGAAATCGTCGCCGTTTACAGTCGCGAGCCGCAAATCGCTGGACGCGGGCATAAATTGCAAAACTCTCCGATTCACGAATTAGCGCTTAAGCATGGTTTAAAGGTAATCACGCCGAAAACTTTGCGCGACATTTCCGCTCAAAAAGAATTTGCCGATTTCAACGCCGACGCCGCTGTTGTGGTGGCTTACGGGTTGATTTTACCGCAAGAAATTTTGGACGGAACTCGACTTGGTTGCGTAAATATTCATCCATCGCTTTTGCCAAAATGGCGTGGAGCCGCGCCAATTCAGCGTACAATCATGGAGGGAGATAAAGAAACTGGCGTCAATATCATTAAAATGGATGCCGGACTCGATAGTGGCGACATAATTGCCGAAGAAAAATTCGCACTTAATGGCACAGAAACTTACGCGGATTTGGCGAAAAAATTATCGCACATTGGAGCAGAAATTTTATGCAAAACTTTAAAAAATCTGCGCGACGGAAAAATATCTGCAACCAAGCAAGACAACACTTTGTCAACTTATGCAAAAAAAATCGAAAAAGCGGAATGCGAAATTAACTGGCAAGATTCCGCCGAAAAAATTGAGAGAAAAATCCGCAGCTTAAATGGCTCTCTCGGCGCTTTTTTTAATTACGAAGGTGAAAAAATAAAAATTTTTGCTGCAGAAATTTTGGATAAAAATTCTAGCGAAAATCCGGCGGGAAAAATTCTTGATAAGGATTTCTCGATTCAATGTGGCCAAGGGGTTATCAGACCTTTGAGATTACAACGTCAGGGCAAAAAAGTGATGTCGATTGATGAGTTTTTGCTCGGATTTAAGAGATGAAGAAAAATCGCCATCTGATAATTTTACCCCTCACCCTAACCCTCTCCCACAAGGGGAGAGTGAATATTCCGAACACCCCCTCTCCCCTTGTGGGAGAGGGTTGGGGTGAGGGGTAAAAGAATTTATGCTAAAAGTTTTTCAGGCTTCTGAATTTTTCTAAACTGCTGCAAAAGCGCGCGAAAGCTGGATCGAAGCGCCAATTAACTTCTAAAACGAATATTTAAATTTCAAATTTCCAGTGTGAGCTTGGTAATTTTTTCTATGCTCATAATCGTAATTGGCACTGATAGTCGCAGTGTCATTTGTGTAAATATTGATGCCGCTACCAAATTTTAAACTTCCTTGCGCAACACGCGCGCTACTTGAATCGAAAGTGGTTTGCTGACCGATAAAATTACTAGTCATTTTTTGTTTTGATCCCGCAAAATCATAGCCGTAAGAAACTGAAAATTCCGGCGCGATTACTGTTTCTGCCGTAATTGAAAATTTGCGACTCAACTTAGCGCCAAGTCTGGTTTCAAAGAAGCTACTGCTATCGTTTCTAACTTTTAAATTTAACGCGCCGGCGCCGCTTTCGCTGTAGCTATTAAGCCTGTTGTAAGCAGCAGTGATCATGATTGAAGGGCTAAGGACAAAATTATTTACTAGATCTTCTACCGAGCCGCCTTCGATTCTCGCGAGGTAACTTCTGCCAGAATATCTTGATGAAGCGGTAAGCGAGAATAGCGGAATTGCGCGAGTGCTTTCATATCTGTTAAATGCAACTCCGAGCATCGAATTGAGGAAAAATTTATCAAAATTATAGCCGGAATAGATGTTGGCTTGATAGGTGCTAATGCTGTTTAGCTTTAGAGTATCGCGGGATTTGGCGTTTGAATGAGCATAGCTGCCGCCGATTCCGAGCACAAAATCATCGTTAATTTCGTGATCACCGCCAAAAGCAACTCCCAATGAATTAGCCTTATATCCAACTGAAGCCGCGCTATTTCCTTGATCGATTTTTGAAGCAAATTGCTGTATCCAAACATTTTTTCTCATCAGCTCATCACCAGAAGAAACGCCTGTGACCGCTTTCTCGGCGCGTCCATCAGTGTTGCTTGTATTGCGCGAAGAAAAGAAATTACTGCGCAAATTATCAAGCCTATTTCCGATCATGTTGAGAGTGGAATTGGTCGTATCAAAAACGACGCGATTTGGCGAATTATCGACTTGCGGAGTTATCGAATTTATCGCCGCAGTTTTGACCTCAGAACTGTTATTGCTCGAATTTAGAAACTGCTGCAACGAAGCCAGAGTGCCGTTTGGCGATGTGGTTTTATTGACGATAGAATCGTAAACTGTCTTTTGATTTTGGTTACTTCCAACTGATGAATCAAAAGGCGTAGTCGGCGCAGAAACCACTTTCAGCATCAATTTATTGCCATCGATGAAGGTGGTAAATCTGTAATCTCCAATCAGGCTGTTAACCGTGATTTTTTCGGAAAGAATTTGGTTAAGCACTGATTCATTATCAGCAGAAATTATCGTATAAACCTTGTCCTGCAAAGTTGCGCCAAGCACTGAAACGTTAAGAGAAACGTTAGAATCAAGGAAAGCCATGCCGCTAACCAGAATATTTCCCGAACTGCTTTGACCGTTAATATCAAGCGCAATAGCACTTCCCGCCGCAATTGATAAATCTCCTGCAACCTTGTGAGAGGCTGATCCGAGGTTAATTGCGGAATTTTCATGCAAGTTGAGATTGCCGCTAATTTGACGCGGAGAATTTCCTAAACTCAAAGCACCAAACACTTCGACATCAACAGCGCCAAGGTCTTGATTTAGAACCAAGTTTGAACCTTCGAGAATGTTGAATGCAGAAATTCTGCTATTTGAACCGATTTTGTTGTTGATAATGACATTACCTGAACTGTTGATGGTGCCGTTTCCATCGCTAGAGCCATCTATTTCACCGGCTAGATAGGAATTTTCATTAATGTTGAGAATTGCACCATTTCCTAATTTTAAAGCCGCACCATCAGACATTTTTAATTCAAAATCCAAAACTCCGCTTCCCATCTCTACAGCGGCTCCGGAGGCCATTGTAAGCGCTTCTGTTTTTAGATTAAATGCAGCGAGATCGAGTTTGGTATTTTCCGCTAAAACAATTTCGGCGAGAGAAAATCCACCATCACCAATGTTGTTTTGCAAAGTGTAATCGCCGTTGAATACAACTCGCCCAACACCGTCCGCAGCGCCTCTGATCGTTCCACTCACGCTATTTCCGCCTTCCAAAATCAAACTTGAATCGGTGTTAATTACCACGCTTCCGCTAATATTTTTTACCGCTGCCAAAGTTAGCGAAGCGCCAAGCTCGCCCTCGCCTATCGTGATATTGTTGGATTTGATTGACTCAGAAACAAAAATATTCGCGCCATCCAAAACATTGAACCCGGATAATCCGTTAACATCACCGAATTTTACACCAGAGGCAAAATTGTTGTTGGCAGAGAAATTCACAACCGCGCCAATGTTGAAAGAATAGATCGAATCAAAAACGCTGTTGATTTGGCCAGCGCCGAGGGTGATCGAATTATTGCCAGGAGCGAAATTTGTTTTGATGACGTTATAGTCGCTATTGAGAATATTTACCGAGCTAGAACCGCTGATATTTAAGCTGCCAAGTCTTTTTTCTGGAGTTCCGATATCGGCATTAAAATTCTGGTTTGAGGTATAGAATTCTATCGCTCCCGCCCCATCAGATGTTGGGGTTATTACCGTAGAAACAATTGCCGAACTAGGATCAAGAACAGAATTATTTCCGATTTCAAGCGAGCCAACGTTAAAAATTTTATTTTCAGAGATTCTGAGATTTGCATTGTCAGCGAGCACAACCTTTCCAACTTTTGACTCAGATCCGAAGTCGCCAGTAATATAGGAATCGTGAGCAAATAACACCGTTCCAGCTCCATTAACTTTTATAATAGAGCCGGCGCTAGAGGTGATTAGCTGCTCAGAATTATTCATCGTCACATCGTAAACATAACCGCTATTCACGATTGAAGAATTTGGATTGGTTCCAAGATCAATCGGCGAAATCAGATAACCGCCAACATTGTTGATGGTAGCCAAGCTGTTTTCGGCAATTATCACTTTTCCGGCGCTTACGTAGGAGTTGTCATTATTCAACACCAGCGATCCGCCTTGGATCAAAATATTTCCGTTGATAAAGCCGCTATTAGTGTTGTTGACGACTAAAGCAGTACCGGATGAGGCTGTGGTTTGTAAGACATTTCCGTCAGTTTTGTAGTTGTAAACATAGGTGCCGTTATTGTTGAGAGTAGTTGTTCCACCAGTGCCATTGAGATAAATTGTCGCTCCACGATCAGAAGAAACTCCGCTTGCTATAACACCGTTGGTGGTAATCGAAGAAAGAGTTCCAGAGCCGCTAACCTCAATGGCTGGAATATTCAAACCGCTAACAAAAATCCCTTTAAATTTTTCAGAGCTAGTAGTGTTAATTTCAACCTGAGCATTTGAGTAATTATTAAGCGACAGGGCCGCTAAATCAGGGCTTCCTGTATGAATAAAAAAATTACCAGTGGCGTCGTTACCGTAATTGATGATGAATTTCTGATTATCTTCAGTGAAGGAATATCTAGCATCTGTGCTAGTTGGGGAGCTGATAACAATATCCTCGGCAATCGCAATTTTAGCAAAAAATGCGCCTAGGGCAATCAATAGAAATTTGGCAAAAAATTTTAATAAATTCTGCAAAACAGTCCGGGCTTTGTTTAAAAAGGCGCGTCAAGTTATTTATTTGAAATAATCTTACAAGATTTGATCTCTGTGTCTTTTTGGGATTATGAACGACAACAAAAAACAGCGGGAAAGCGCGGAAATATTGATTAAATCGAGGATTTTTTAACCGGAAAAATCTTTCTAATCATTAAATTTTTTTTCGACCATCTTTGCCATAATAGCACTGGCTCTATGCCACTTTTTTATCGGAACAGCAGGGATTCCAGCCACAATCTGCATCGGTGGAATATCGCGCATCACTCCGCTCATGCCGGCAATTCTAGCTCCATCACCAATTGAAATATGCCCGGCAATATTGCAACCGCCACCAATTTGTACAAAATTCCCGATACGACAACTACCTGCAAGTGCGGTGCAACCAGCAATAACACTGCCTTTCCCGATTACGACATTATGAGCCACTTGCACCAAATTGTCGATTTTTACGCCATCAGAAATCACGGTATTTTCGATAGCACCGCGATCCACGCAGCTATTGGCTCCGATTTCAACAGAATTACCAATTTGAACGATTCCAAGCTGAATAATTTTGTGATTAATTCCTGCATCATGCGCAAAACCAAATCCATCTTGGCCAATTTTTACGCCATTATGAATTATTGAATTTGAGCCAATAATTGCGAAGGAAATAACCGCGCCAGAATTAATCACGCAATTATCACCAATCACGCATCCATCCATAATTGACGCGCCCGGAGCAACAAAACAATTTTTGCCAATTTCAACATTTCTACCAACAAAAGCGTTGGGAGCAATTTGCGTTCCTTCGCCAATTTTTGCCGTTGAATGAATTAAATTTTGAGCAGAAAAATTTGCTTTTTTCTCTTCGTAAAAAGCGTCAGCAATTTTTGAATAAGCGAAATATGGATTTTTATGAATTAGTGGGATTAGGCCTTGCTGCGCCTTGGCTGCGTATTTTTCTTCCATCAAACAAAATTTGGCTTTTGAAGCAAAAAATTTTTCCAAATATTGACCGGAATTTAAGAAAGAGATTTCTGTTTGCTTGGCGCAGTCAAGCGTCGCAACATCTAAAATTTTTTCCGAAAGATCTGCTTCGCCAACTAACTTAGCGCCAGTAATTTCAAGAACTTGCGCCAATGTTAGAAAATCAGACTTTTTATCAAAGAAGCGTAAACGAGACATTTTTTTTTCAATTAATTTTGCTGCTCTTGCGCAGATTTACCGTGCATGGGACGAAAATAAATTTCTGAAATATAGCGACGACCTTTATTGCCGCGCTTCAGCTGCACCACGATATCGACAACGTTTTTGATGTAGGAAGTAATTTCTGTCGGAGTCATTCCGAGGCCAGCCTGCATCACCATCATCTTCAGCTGCTCAATTGCCATTTTTGGTGTATCGGCGTGCAAAGTAGAGATTGATCCAGGGTGACCAGTATTAATGGCGCGAAGAAAAGAAAAGGCTTCAGAACCGCGCAACTCACCAACAATGATGCGCTCTGGACGCAGTCGCAGACAGGCTTCAATTAAATCTTGCGTTGTCACTTTTGAACGACCTTGTCCACCTTTTGAAGCCAATAAATGAACGCGATTTGGATGCGAACTAAGATCAACTTCTCGCGCATCTTCCACGGTGATTAAGCGCTCCTCATGCGGAATTCCACGAATTACAGCATTGGTAAAAGTGGTTTTACCGGTTGATGTACCGCCAGAAATAATGATATTTTTTTTGTAAATAACGGCGCGAGCGAGGAAATCTTTGATGCGCCCTAGCTGCAAAAGCTTCGTTAAAACCAGATCGTTTTTATCTTCAATTTCTCCAACCGAAGCTGAATCGAACATTCCCATTTTTTCGTAGTCTTCCAAAGTCCATTTCAGAATCGATGGCTTACGAATTGAAATAACAACACAACCCTGCTCGCAAGCCGGCGGAAAAACGATTTGGATACGATAACCGTTGGGAAGAGTGGCGGAAAGCAATGGCTCTTCTTCACTCAAGCGCTGCTCAGTTGCCTGAGCAACGAGACGACCGAGAGATTTTAAATGCTCGAGATCAAAAGTTGGTAATTCTTCGCGAATCATATCACCCTTGAGCTCAATCCACACTTCATGCGGACGGTTAATCGAAACTTCGTTAACACCCTCACGATCGAGAATTTGTTTCAGAGGCAGGAGATATGAATCTAAAGCTGCAACACTGCTCATGAAGTTAAAATGAAAATAAAATTCCGGTTAAAAAAACGTAGCCTTGATTGTCTTTTAGTTGTCTTTGCGAACCAACGACGGAAGCTTGATTGGCAACGTCGGAGGCGCTAACTTGATTCGATGTAAAAGAGTATTTTGTGATTTCAAAATACGGCATCAAATCGCGAGTTAGCTTATAGTCAAGACCGAGAGAAATCGCTTCGTAATCGTTTTTTTGAAAAGTGCTTTTTATGCTGGTGACGCTTGCAGCGACTGGACCAAACTGATATCCGAGTCCAAGAGTGTAGTAATGCGGATTAGAAAATTTTGTCGCATCCGAAGCGCAATTTTGTGCCGATAAATTTTGCGAAGAATTGTAGTCGCAGGAGTAAATTCCATTTTTCGGCTGTAGTGATGAACCCCACGAGCCGTAAGATGCACCGAGGCTAAATCCAAAATAGTTTAACGTAGCGCCGAAGTCGTAAGAAAATAAATCAGCGCGTTTTGTGCCAGCTGCTGATTTAGAATTTTTAATTTCACCCTTTTCCGCAGTAGCAGAAATCTCAACACCCAGATTATCGAAATCTTCAGAATAATTTGCGCCGAAGCTCAAAATATTTTCGATACGAATAAGGTCGACATCACGTGCCGTATTCGCCGTAAACCCACTATTGGCACTGTTTGGAGCATAGCTGGCGCCAATCTGCAATCCTAAAATTCTTGGTGAATAATAGCTGATTTTTGTTGCGTCTTCAACGCCATCAAAACTGTCATCTTTAAAGGCACGAAATTGGCTACGGTGAAAATCGGAATAGTCGCGATCACCTGATTGGTAAGAGTTATCAGCACCTCGACGATAAAAACTTTTTGCATATCCGCCATGTCCAATTGGCGATTGCGCTAACAAAATGAAGCGTGGCAATTTTACGTTGGAACAAGCAGCAGAGCCAACTCCACCACTGCAAACTGGTGCTGAACTTTGCGAAGAATTTCCCAACATCGACAAATTTACATTTTCTAAATATTTTCCATTAATCCCTCCTGCGCCGCGCGCAAAGCGAGCTGGACCCGATTTCATTTTTTGATTTACTGCCTGATTATTGCCAATTTCAATTTTTCCAAATTCACCCTCTGAATAAAAAAATGCCTGATCGAGATTAGGATTTTCAGTACGACGATCGGAATTTACGTTAAACTCAAACTTGGCCACCGCGCCATATTTAGCGCCACTTTGCGACATTAGCCCGCTCTTCAAGAAAATTTGCGTATCATTGCCAATTGCTTGCTGATTATGCAGATGATTTTTTGTCATTTCATCGGGAAGAATAGCGCGCTCAAAATCGGATGATTGATTGCGCAAAGCTGCAGAAAAATTAACAAAACCATTAGCAACAAAAACTATTTCATCAGGATTTTTAAAATTTTTTTCAGCAATAGTTTGAGCATTAGACAAAGTCGAGAAAAGCAGACAGGTTAAGGCTGGAACAAGGAGTTTTAAAACTTTCAAAATTAGGAATTAAGAATTAGGAATTATGATTTTTTGCAGCCTAAATTCTTAATTCCTAATTCTTAATTCTTAAATGGTTTATCTTCCGCATTGGCCAATTCCTTCAACTCTTGGTAAAAGAGAGATTGACTACGAAACTGTTTTTGAGCGCATGGGAACTGTGCTGCAAAAGTTGGGAAATCCTCAAGAAAAACTTCCGCCAGTAATTCATGTTTCAGGCACGAATGGCAAGGGTTCTGCTGTTTCTTTAATCGCAAAAATATTTTCCTGCGCTGGCTATAAAGTTCACCTTTACACCTCACCTCACCTTCACGAATGCAACGAGAGAATTGTTTTAAACGGCGAAAAAATTACCGATAATTTTTTATTCGAAGTGATGGAAGAAGTCAGAATTGCCGCGGGTGAAACGCCGTTAACTTTTATGGAAGCTTTTACGATTGGAGCATTTCTTGCTTTTGCAAAAACGCCAGCGGATCTTCTAATCATTGAGTGCGGAATGGGTGGAAGAATTGATGCAACAAACATAATTGAGAAAAAAATCGCTACTTTGATTATGCCGATCTCCTTTGATCACACTGAATATTTAGGAAATTCCATCGAAAGAATTGCTCTAGAAAAAGCGCTAATCATGCGTCCGCAAACCGCGTTAATTATAGCTCCACAACCTAGCGCGGCAAAAAATATTATTAAAATTTTAGCGGCAGATCAAAAAATTCCTGCATATTTTTACGAAGAAAATTTTGATGTTTTCGTTGATGAAGAAAGCGGAGAATTTGATTTTAAATTTAACGATATTTTTTTTGAGAATCTTCCCAAGCCAGCATTACCAGGCCATCATCAATATTTTAATTTTGCCGCAGCAATCACCACTTCTTTACTAGCAGCCTCTTCAAAAAAATTTACACTCAACGAAACCCATATCAGACAGGCAATATCAAGCGTTTCCTGGTCAAGTCGGCTGGAAAAAATTGAAAATAATTTGGTTAAAATCTTTAAAAATCCTAACAGTAAAATTTTTATCGATGGCGCCCATAATGAAGCCGGAGCCTTTGCTGTAGCCCGCTTTATTAATTCTGAAAAAATTGCTAAAAAATTTGTAATTGTCGGATTCAGCAAAAATAAATGTAAGAAAGCTTTTTTAGAAAAATTTAGAAACGTTGCCAAGCTAGTCGCAGTGCGAGTTGATGGCGAGCCTTATCCGGAAGAAGCGGAAATAATTGCAAAAAGCGGGACTGAAATAGGAATGAACATTTTTGCCGCCGATGATTTGATCGACGCGCTAAATCATGTTAGTAAAGAATGTGGCGAGGAAGCGTGTCTAGCAGTGATTTGCGGCTCTCTGCATTTGGCGAGAGATGTCAAGAAATTCAGCAAAATGATTGAGGCTAATTATCGATAAATAGACTTTTCCTCCTCTTCCAAAAATTCAAATCTCTCATTTTTTTGATCGGAAGCTAGATCGGCTAAAATTTTTCCTGAAGCAGCGGAGAGAGTCCAGCCCATGGATCCGTGGCCGGTATTGAGCAAGAGATTTCCAAATCTTGTCACTTCGCAAATCAGTGGAATTGAGTTGGGACGAAACGGACGCAAGCCGCACCAATCACTCATTTTGTTGATATTGCCAAAATCAGAAAAAGATCCGCGAACTACTTTTGATAAAAAATTAATATGGCTGTGATTTTTTGTAGATCTGAACCCAGATATTTCAACGCTTCCTCCCACTCTAAAGACATCGCCAATACGACTATAAACAACTTTGTTTTCCGAATCAGTTAGAGCTAAATTTGGCGCGATAAATTCTTCATCGCATGGAATTGACAGGCTATATCCTTTGAGGGGATAAATTTTTGATTCTATTCCGATCCCTTTAAGAAGCTTGATGCCACTTGCTCCAAGAGCATAAACGTATTTGTTGGCAACCAAAACCCCTTTGTTGGTGTTGATACCGGTGATTTTTTTATAGTTAGTAAAAATATTTTTTATGTCGGTTTCGTAGTCAAAAATTACACCATATTTTTCACGACATATTTTTTCCAAAGCCTTGGTAAAAGCGGCACAATCACCACTTGCATCCGATTCATAAAAAATTCCACCGGCTAATTTTTTTTCGTCAAAAAGTTTAACTAGCGCAGGCTCTTTTTTCACACATTCATCAGCATTTAGAATTTGCGCTCTCCGACCAATTTGCTCAAAAATCTCTGCCTCTTTTATGGCTTTTTCGAATTTTTTTTGATCGCGAAAAAAATGCAAAATTCCTTCTTTTTTATAATCAAATTTTAAGTTGGGCTCTTGAGAGATAATCTGATTCATAACCTCTCTACTGTAGGAAGAAATAGTGAACAGTTTTTCACTATTTTCATAAGATTTTTTTGCTGAGGAGTTTTTGTAAAATTCAACAAACCAGCTCCAAAAATTCTTATTAGAAAAGTCGGAAAAAGATAAAAACGAACCTGGCAAAAACGCAGCTTTCAGCATTAAACCCAGAGAAGTTTTTGCAGCCCAAGTTTCAATGTGAGAATAGCTCAATTGCCCACCATTAGCCTGCGAGCAGCCCATAGCTGCATCGAGATTTTTGTCCAAAACAATCACTTGATGGCCAGCACGAGCAAGAAAATATGCGCTGGTCACGCCAATAACTCCGGCGCCCAAAACTATCACTTTCATCGCAAAAATTATTTTTTAAGTTGAGATTTCTTGAGAGAAATTTTTTTTAAAATGCTAGATAAAGCCAACATCTTCAACATTCCAGCGAATTATCATTTTTTTGAATCGTTATTTTTTTGGTTAGAAAAAAACTTCTCGAATGATCTTTCTCAAGCAAAGATTTTCTTGCCAAATCGACGTTCTTGTCGCGAATTGCGCACAATTTTTTTAAAGAAAAAGTGGCAAGGCGCTTTGCCAAAAATTAAAGCAATTTCCGACATTTCTTACGAAGATTTTTTTGAATTTTTACCAAACCCTTCCACCAAAGAAATCATTGATGAACTCCTGAAAATAAAGACTCTGAATCAAATCGATTATTTGTTTTTCTTAACAGCAGAAATTCAAAAGCAAGATGCTTTTGGAAAGACAAATTTTGAGGAATCTTTCAAAATTGCTCTGCATATAAAAGAGCTTTTTGATGAGATTGAGCGCGAAGAAATAGATCTAAAAAAACTTGATGAAATAGACGACTCAAACCTCGCAAAACACCGACAAATCACTCTTGAATTTTTAAAAGATTTTCACGCACAAATCAAAAATTCCTTGCTGAAAAAAAATATTTTTTCCGCCGCATCTCAGCAAAATCTTGTGATTAAAAAATTTGCCAAAATCCTTGATTCGCAAGGCTCTAACACCCCAATTATAATTGCTGGATCAACAGGAAGTGTCTCTTCTAGTCGAAAATTGATTCGCTCAATTTCGCAACAAAAAAATGGTTTTGTAGTTCTTCACGGTTGGAATGCAGAAAATTACACAGAAGAAAATCATCCACAATTCTTCTTAAATCAGCTGATTCGCTTTTTAGATTTTGAAAAAAAATCGATCAAAACAATCGCAGAAAATAGTTTCGAAACAAGCCCTAAAAGCAGAAAAGATCTGCTTTCATTGATGGTTTTACCATTTGAAGAAACGACAAAATGGCAAAAAATTACCTCTCATGAGGTCGCCAATGATTTGGTAAAAAATTTTCGTCTCTTGGAAGTAAAGAATGAAATGCAAGAAGCTCAGATTATCTCACAACTTCTTGCGAAAGAAAAAAAATCTGCAGCAGTAATTACAAATAACGAAAAGCTGGCAAGCCTTGTGAAACTTGAGCTGATGCGGTTAAATATTTCTTTCAACGATGCTAGAAGTTTAAAAATTTTTGATTCGCAGCTAATCAATTTTTTGCTGCTAATTTTAGAAATTAAAGAAACGGATTTTAACTCTCATAGCTTACTCGCCTTACTCAAACATCCGCTATGTTTCTATGCGCAAAATAAAGAAATTTTAACCGAGTTCGAAATAAAAATATTACGACAAGAGCGCGTCAGCTCTGGCCTAAATGGCATTAGAAAAAAAATACAAAATGAAGAAAAATTACAAAATTTTTTCGAAGATTTTTTAGAAAGAATTAAGATTGGCGGCGATAAATCGATCTCATTTTTGATAAAATCTGCAGAAAACTTAAGCAAAAAAACCTGGCTTGAGTTACTAAAAAATGAACCAGCTCAAATAGAAATTTTTGAGTTTTTTAGAAAACTAGAAGCGCAAAGCTATGCCCCACTTTCAGTTGATAATTTCAAAATAATTTTATCACAAATTAACTACTTTGAGAAATCTGACTCCATGTCACCAATTCAGATTTTGTCTAGCATTGAAGCGCGTTTGTTAAATTTTAATTTGGTAATTATTGCCTCGCTAAATGAGGGAGATTTTCCTGCAATTGAAGCAGAAAATTGGCTAGGAAAAAAGATAAAAAAAGATTTGGGAATTGATCGTTCTGCCAAAAAAATTGGTCAGAGTGCTTATGATTTTTGTAATTATTTATCGAATAAATCCATCATCCTAACACGCTGCAGAAGCAGAAATGGAGCGCTTCTGATCGAATCTCCACTTCTACTCAAGTTTAAAACTATTTGCCAAAAAATTGGGGCTAAGATTCCTGAAGTTGTGCAAGAGGCTCAAAATAACAATGTCGCCAATGCTAGAAAATCAAGCATTCCGAACCCAAAACCAAAACAAGAATTACGCCCACAAAAATTTTCCATCACTGAAATTTCAAAATTAATTTCCGATCCATACGCAATTTATGCCAAAAAAATTCTACAACTTCGTGAATTACAAAAAATTGATTTTGAAGCTGGATATTCTGAGTTTGGAAGCTTTGTTCATAAGGCTTTGGAAGAGTTTATAAAAAACCCGAAAACTCAAAATTTTGATAAAATTTTTGAAAAATATTTTTGCTCTGAAGAAGCAAAATTGATTTGGTGGCCAAAATTTGAAAATATTTTTTCTGACTTTTTACAAAAAAATGATGAATTTGCGCAAAAGCAAAATCTCTTGGAAATGCCAGTAAAATTAACCATTGGCAAAGTTTTGCTGAGCGGAAAAATTGATCGAGTTATAATCGACAAAGAAAAAAATGTTGAAATTTTTGACTATAAAACCGGAGAACCTCCTGCTACAAAAAATGTTATTTCTGGCATTGAACCACAACTCACCATTGCAGCGCTGGCACTGGTCTGCGACAATTTAAAAGATTGCAAAATTTCCTCACTGAACTACTGGAAATTATCTTCATCCAAAGAGGGGGAGATTCGAACTGTCACAAAAAAACCTGAAGAAATTGAAAATCTGATTTCTGCTACAAAGCTAGGATTGGAAAGGCTTTTCACATATTTTGCTGATGAAAAGAATGGCTATGTTGCAACCATAAATAATAACAAAAGCGAATATAAAAACCTCGCTCGAGTCGGAGATTTAAAAAAATGACCCAACGCTATAAAGTCACGGTTGAGTATGATGGAACCAACTATTGCGGCTGGCAAAAACAATTTGGTCTCGAAGAAAAATCCATCGAAGAAATTCTTGAAGATGCAGTTTTCAAACTTTCACAACAACGCGTAAAAATCACCGCTTCTGGCCGCACGGATGCTGGCGTTCACGCTTTGGGACAAGTAGTTCATTTTGATCTCGATAAAAATTTTACGCCTTTCACCATGATTTCTGGACTGAATAATTATCTGCGCGAAGAAGCCGTGGTGGCGCTTGATTGCGAGTTGGTTGACGAAAATTTTCACGCCCGTTTCAACGCTAAAATGCGTCATTATCTCTACATCATTATAAATCGCCGCGCGCCACTTACTTTGCAAAAAAACCGCGCTCATCACACCTCTCGAAAGCTTGATATTAAAGCGATGCAAGCCGCTGCGGAATTTCTCATCGGCCAACATGATTTCACCTCTTTTCGTGATGCCGAATGCCAAGCCTCTTCACCAATTCGCACTGTGGATAAAATCGAAATCACGAAAAATTTTGATGAAATTTTTATCAAAATTAGTGCCAAATCTTTTTTGCATCACATGGTTCGAAATATCGTTGGAACCTTAATTTGGGTGGGGTTAGAAAAAATTTCTTCGCAAGATATGAAAATAATTCTTGAGGCGAGAGATCGCTCTAAATCTGGTCCAAACGCCAGTGCCAGCGGATTATATTTTCTCAAAACCGACTACTAAAATGCATAAAAAAAACAGCCTTTACCTCTTCAAAACTAGACAAGGCGACGCAGTACGTAGCACGAACTTGAGAGAAAAAACTTCTGCCGGATTTTCATTAATTGAGCTGTCGATCGTAATTTTAATAATCGGAATTCTTGTTGCGGGAATAACTCAGGCGAGTCGCCTTGTTTCTCAAATGAGCCTTACTGCTGCTAAGGCTCAAACTCAAAATTCTGAGGTTGCTTCGATAAAAAATTTAACTTTATGGCTGGAATCAACACTTGAAAACAGCGTCACTAGCTCAACTAACGGGCTCAATCCCCAAGATGGCGATAAGGTTAGCACCTGGAATGATTACAATCCTCAAGTCACCTCCAGAACCAATCTTACTCAAAGCAGTGATGACGCTCGCCCAACTTACGAACTAAGTTCTATCAATGGCCTGCCAGCGCTTCAGTTTGACGGAACTGCAGACTATTTCAGCACTTCAAACTTTATCACCCAAAGCTTTTCACTATGCGCAGTTATTCGAACCAGCTCAGCCGGATCAACGGGGCATGCCTATTTGGGAAATCAAATCGTCACTTCAGAAGTTAGCGGGGTGACGGATGACGTAATCGCTCTAGCAGTTGGGGGTGGATATGCAAAAATTTTTACCGGCAATTCTGATTCAACTTTGACTGGAGCAGTTTCTGTCGACGACGATAAGCCGCACGTAATTTGCACCACGCGTAATCACACTAGCGGAGCTCGCAACATTTACATCGATGGAACATCTGACGGCTCCGACACCAGCAGAACCGGCACTCTAAACGCCAATGCAAACACCACGATCGGAGCTGATATTGTAAATGGAATCTACTATCCGGGCTATATTGGAGAGCTGATTGTTTTTGATCGCGTACTAAGAAATGAAGAAAGAAAAGCGGTTGAGGCCTATTTGGGCAAAAAATGGAAAATTAAAGTCAGTTCATAAAAGGCTGTTCCGCCCTACTCTCTCGAGTAAAGAGTCTAGATTCTGTTTTCAAATTCCAGCTGCTCGCCTTTGGCTTTTATTTTCACAGTTTGTCCGTCTTGAATTTCTCCGCGCAGAATTTTTTCTGCCAAAATATTTTCGATTTCACGTTGAATCACTCGCTTGAGCGGACGCGCACCGTAAGCGGAGTCGTACCCTTTTGCGGAGAGATAGCTCGCAGCAGTTTTGTCCAAAATCAACGTGATATTTCTTGCCAACAATCTCTTGGCGAGGCGTGCAAATTGCGTTTGCACAATGCCTTCCATATTTTTTCGGCTGAGCTTGTTGAATAAAATTATCTCATCCAAACGATTCAAAAATTCTGGACGGAAATGTCCGCGAACCACGTCCATCACCTTTTCGCGCACGCTTTCGGTTTTTTCTTCCTCATCCAATTGCGTTAAAAATTGCGAACCTAAATTCGAAGTCAGAATGATAATGCTGTTAGTAAAATTTACGACATGGCCTTGCGAGTCAGTCAGGCGGCCGTCATCGAGCACTTGCAACAAAATATTAAAAACATCGTGATGCGCTTTTTCTACTTCATCGAACAAAATTACTTGGTAAGGACGACGACGCACAGCTTCAGTTAAAACTCCGCCTTGCTCAAAACCAACATAGCCTGGAGGCGCACCAATCAAGCGCGCGACGGCATGCTTCTCCATAAATTCACTCATGTCGATACGCAAAATTGCGCTCTCATCATCAAAAATAAATTCGGCAAGCGCCTTAGATACTTCGGTTTTTCCAACTCCCGTTGGCCCTAAAAATAAAAATGATCCGATCGGACGATTAGCGTCTTGCAATCCCGCGCGCGAACGCCGCACGGCATCAGAAATTGCTTTAAGAGCTGCATCTTGCCCAACAACCCTTTGGCGCAAAAGCTCTTCCATTTTGAGCAATTTTTCTTTCTCGCCGGAGAGAATTTTATCGACTGGAACTCCAGTCACTTTGGCGATAATTGCCGCAATATCTTCTTCGGAAACAGCTTCGCGTACAACTCCATCCGAGATAGATGATTCAAGGCTTGCCAGCTCTTTTTGAAACTCTGGAATTTTGCCGTAAGTGATCTCGCCCGCTTTCGCCAAATTTCCTTCGCGCTGCGCTTTTTCGAGCTCGAATTTCGCCTGCTCAATTTTGCCTTTGAGCTCGTTGATTTTCGTGCGTTTCATTTTTTCCGCCTGCCAAGAAGTTGTCATTTCGGCAGATTTCTTTTCGAGGGTTTTAAGCTCCGAATTAAGTTTTTTTAGACGCTCTTTCGAGGCCGAATCATCCTCTTTTTTCAAGGCTTCAGACTCGATTTTAAGTTGGATAATTTTGCGATCAGATTCGTCGAGTTCTGTTGGCTTTGAATCGAGCTCAATCTTCAAAGAACTCGCCGCTTCATCGATTAAATCAATAGCTTTATCCGGCAAAAAACGATCAGTGATATAGCGATGAGATAGCGTCGCTGCTGCAACGAGAGCCGCATCTTTAATTTTTATTCCGTGATGAACTTCGTATTTTTCTTTAATGCCACGCAAAATTGAAATCGTGTCTTCGACGCTCGGCTCTTCGGTGTAAACTGGTTGGAAACGTCGCGCCAAAGCGGCATCTTTTTCGATATATTGGCGATATTCATCAAGAGTTGTTGCTCCGACGCAGTGAAGCGTGCCGCGGGCTAAGGCCGGTTTGAGTAAGTTTGAAGCGTCCATCGCACCATCAGTTTTTCCAGCACCAACCAACAAGTGAAGTTCGTCGATGAAGAGAATCACATTGTCGTTATTTTCGACTTCATTCAGCACCGATTTTAAACGCTCTTCGAACTCACCGCGAAATTTCGCACCAGCGATGAGCGCACCCATATCAAGCGCCATCAGCCTTTTATCTTTCAAACTTTCCGGCACGTCACCGTTAATTATTCTTTGCGCCAAACCTTCTACAATCGCGGTTTTACCGACTCCAGGCTGTCCGATGAGTACAGGATTATTTTTGGTACGACGCGATAAAACCTGCATGGCGCGACGAATTTCCTCATCGCGTCCGATGACGGGATCGATTTTTCCTTCGCGCGCTTTTTTGGTTAAATCCTGTGCGTATTTTTCGAGAGCTTGATAAGTTGATTCCGCTGAAGATGAGCTGGCTTTTTTTCCGGCACGAATTTTCTGAATGGCAGTTCGAAACGCAGAAGGCGTGACTCCAGCGATTTTTAAAATTTTTGCCGCTTCATTTTTTTCATCTTCTAAAATTGCTTGGAGAATGCGCTCAACAGTGACGAATTGATCGGAATTTTGGTCGGAAATTTTTTCCGCTAAAAGCAAAACTCGCGCCAATTCCTGCGACATCGAAATGCTCCCTGCTCCGCTGCCTTCAACCGATGGAATCTGTTTTAAAATTCGCGCATTTTCGGCTTTTAAAATTTCAATATTTCCATCGCAAAAAGAGACGAGTTTTTGCGTCAAACCATCCTGATCTGAAAGCATCGCCGACAAAAGATGTTCCGGCAAAAATTTTTGATGACCACTGCCGAGAGCTAGAGTCTGAGCGGATTGGAGAAGTGATTGCGTTTTTTCAGTGTAGCGTTCGAGGTTCATAAAATTTAAATTATCTCGTTAGAAATGGTGTAGTGCTAATGAGGGGAATCGAGCAGAAAAGACAGATCCCGCGATAATAGCCGCGGTGAAGTAGAAATTATTTTTGCTTTTTCAATAACTGCGACTCAATTTCTTCAACCGTCTTCAAAAAAAACTCCCTCTCCATCAGCCCGGGATGAGGGATTACGAGCTTATCGCTAATCTTAATTTTTAGATTCCCAATCGCTAAAATATCGATGTCAATTTCGCGCGGCGCCCATTTTTCGCGATCAATTCGACCGAGTTTTTTTTCAATTTTTTTGACGATTTCCAAAATTTTTTCTGGCGGAAATTTTTGCAAATCAATGTCAGCGGAAAAGGCAATATTGAAAAATTCTTGATCCCATTCGCGTGGCGAATTTGGCAAAAGCATTGCCGGATTTTTAAAGATTTTTGATTTTTTTGGATTGGTTAAGAGCAGCTGCTTTACAAGCTCTTGCAGCGCTTCATCAAGATAAGAATTGCGATCACCAAGATTGGATCCGAGACCAAAAATTATGCGCTTAATTTTTAGAATTTTCTTTTGTGCCAGAGAGTTCATTAACGATTTTTTGTAAGAATTTTATTTGGTGATCGCGCTTAGAATCGTCAGCTTCGGAAAGGATATTTCTTAAGCAGCCAGTGAGATATGATTTTTTTTCAGCAGGCAAACTTCCTGCAAAATCTTTGAACAAAAAATCAGCTAATTTTTCTGAGTTTTTTGTCAGAATAACGATTTCAGAAAGGAATGTTTCGAAGGAATTTCGATCGGAAATTTCTCCCGATTTTTGCGAAACCATGAGACGATCAAGCCTTTTATCCTCTGGTCTCCAATGGTTTATAAAAGCTAATAGAGTTGCTTTTTCGGCGGTGTTTATCCGTTCTGAAGAATCCCAAATTTTTTCTGCAGTTTTAATTTCAGAAATGTGAGAAATTTTTACCAAAATATTCAAAAATTTTTCCAATAACGGAAAGCTAGCGCCACGACTAAGGTGATTTAAATTCACCGCTCCAACCTTTGTAGAAGGAGCTGTGGGATAAATTATATTAGCAAAATTTAACGGTAAAAATTTTGTAATTCTTTTGCGGATTTTTTTATTTCCGTAAATGATTTCGACTTCCTGATATTGGTCTGTAGTGACGACTATGTTGATCTCGAGGTGTGATTTTTTTTCCTCTTGCGAAGATTCCTGTGATAAATTTTTGTTGTTCAGAGATAATGCAACAGTGCTCGCATCTAGAGAAGGAGCGGTTTCAACGGCTTTTATTTTTGTGTGATTTTTTTCTTGTGGGCGCATGGTGAGTTTAAAATTGGTTTAAAAACCTGCTTTAACGCTTAATTCCAACCTTTGCTAAATCTGCATCAACCATCATTTTCACCAATTCCTTGAAATGAACTTTTGGCTTCCAACCCAGTTTTTGACGGGCTTTTGATGCATCTCCGATGAGCAAATCAACTTCAGCAGGACGAAAATATTTTTCGCTAATTTCGACGTATTTTGTCCAGTCCAAACCAACATGACTAAATGCCTCATCGAGAAATTGTTTCACCGAATAAGTTTCTCCAGTGGCGATGACGTAATCTTCAGCATCTGACTGTTGTAGCATGAGCCACATGGCTTCTACGTAGTCACCAGCAAAGCCCCAATCGCGTTTAGCATCGAGATTTCCGAGAAAAATTTTATCAGCTTTTTTTGCCATGATGTCGGCCAAACCGCGGGTGATTTTGCGAGTAACAAAAGTTTCTCCACGTCTAGGGGATTCATGGTTGAAGAGAATTCCGCTGCAGGCGAAAATTCCGTAGGATTCGCGATAATTTACCGTCAACCAATGTGAGTAAAGTTTGGCGCAAGCATAAGGGCTGCGTGGATAAAACGGTGTGGTTTCTTTTTGCGGAACTTCCTGAACTTTTCCAAACATTTCACTTGATGAAGCTTGGTAAAATTTGGTTTTTATGCGCGTGTCTTTTATAGCATCAAGAATTCTGCAAGTGCCCGTGGCATCAACGTCTGTTGTATATTCAGGAATATCAAAACTTACTTTTACGTGGCTTTGCGCCGCCAAATTATAAACTTCATCTGGCACGATTTTTTCGAGCAAACGCGACATGTTGGAAGCGTCGGACAAATCGCCGTAATGCAGAAAAAGTTTTTTTCCCGATATTTTTGGATCGTTATAGAGATGATCGATGCGAGCGGTATTGAAGCTGCTTGAGCGCCTAATCACACCATGAACTTCATAGCCTTTTTCAAGCAAAAATTCAGCTAGGTAAGATCCGTCTTGCCCAGTAATTCCAGTGATTAGCGCCTTCTTGGTCATGTTGGAGATTTTGTAATTGGGGGAATGCGAATGAATTTCTGTAGTTTTTTTTTGTTGTAAAGATGAAAGAGATTTTTCAATCTTTTTTTGCAAAACATCTCCCAATTTTTTTCAGAAAAATGACAGAAAAATCCAACCGCCCGACCTCGCCGCATTTGCAAATTTACAAATGGAATGTCTCTTCTTTGACTTCAATCATGCATCGCGCAACTGGTGTGGCACTTTATGTTTCAATAGTCGCCATCGTTTGGTACATCGTTTATTTCACCTACCAAATCAATATCGCGGAATCTGAAGAAACCTGCGATTGTCCACTCAAAGCTATTCTCAGTAATATTTTTTCTTTCGCTGCAATCGGCGTCACCTTCTCGCTTTATTACCACTTCTGCAATGGCATCCGCCATTTATTTTGGGATCTCGGCAAAGGTTTCGATTTGAAAATCGCCAGAAGAAATGGCTATCTCGTTATCATCTCAGCTCTGCTCCTAACCAGCGCCACCGTTGGTGCCGTGCTTTATCTCAAACTTTTCTAAATCATGTCAAAAATTAAAATCGCTCCTTCAACAAAAACTGGCGCGCATCATTGGCTGATGCAGAGAATTTCTGCCGTCGCGATGATTCCGCTGATTCTCTGGTTAGTTTTTTCATTCGTACAAATTCTTGAAGATCCTCAAGGTTATCTCCCCGTTTTTTTTGCCTATCCACTTAACGCCGTGATGGGAATTTTGCTCATCATCGCCTCGATGTATCATGGCTCTCTTGGTATGCGCGTTATTTTCGAAGATTACATTCCCAACAAAACCAAAATGCATTTTTACATTATGTTGGTCCATTTTATTTCAATCGTCACAGCCGTTGCTGGAGTGATTGCGATTGTTCGACTTCATTTAATCGGGTAGCTCATGTCAGAAAAAAAAATCAAAAATTATTCAATCATTGATCATGAATTTGATGTTGTCGTTGTAGGCGCCGGAGGTGCCGGACTTCGCGCAACTTTCGGCATGGCGCAAAAAGGATTATCCACAGCCTGCATCACGAAAGTCTTCCCGACCCGCTCCCACACTGTGGCGGCGCAAGGTGGAATTTCCGCAGCTCTCGGAAATATGGGCGAAGATGATTGGCGCTGGCACATGTTTGACACCGTAAAAGGCTCCGATTGGTTGGGTGATCAAGATGCCATCGAATACATGTGTCGCGAGGCTCCAGACGCCATCATTGAACTCGAACATTACGGCGTTCCATTCTCGCGCACTAAAGAGGGAAAAATCTACCAGCGCCCTTTCGGCGGCATGACGAAAAAATTCGGCGATGGTGGTCCAGCGCAACGAACTTGCGCCGCTGCTGATCGCACTGGCCATGCAATTTTGCACACACTTTATCAGCAATCACTCAAGCATAACGCGCAGTTTTTTATCGAATATTTCGCACTCGACTTAATCATGGAAAACGGCGTCTGTCGCGGCGTCACCGCACTTTCTCTTACCGACGGAACTCTGCATCGCTTCAAAGCGCAAATGGTGGTGATGGCAACCGGCGGTTATGGCCGCGCTTATTTTTCCGCAACCTCCGCTCACACCTGCACCGGCGATGGCAATGCCATGATTCTTCGCGCTGGTTTGCCGTTACAAGATATGGAATTCGTGCAATTTCACCCAACCGGAATTTACGGCTCAGGCTGCTTGATCACTGAAGGCGCACGCGGCGAAGGCGGTTATCTCGTCAATTCGGAAGGCGAAAGATTTATGGAACGCTACGCGCCAAGCGCAAAAGATCTCGCCAGTCGTGACGTGGTTTCGCGAGCGATCACGATGGAAATTTTAGCTGGTCGCGGCGTTGGTCCAAAAAAAGATCACATGTTTTTGCATTTGAATCACCTCGATCCGAAAGTCCTTCACGAGCGGCTTCCGGGCATTTCTGAAACTGCAAAAATTTTCGCTGGTGTTGATGTGACAAAGCAACCAATCCCAATTCTGCCAACGGTTCACTACAACATGGGCGGCATTCCAACCAATTTCAAAGCGGAAGTTTTAACGGTTAAAAACGGTAAAACAGAAGTGGTTCCAGGCCTGATGGCGATTGGCGAAGCAGCTTGCGTTTCAGTTCACGGCGCGAATCGCCTCGGCTCAAATTCTCTGCTTGATCTCGTCGTTTTCGGCCGCGCCGCTGCTCATCGCGCCGCAGAAATTATAACGCCAAATGCTGATCAGGCTGATTTTGCAGAAAATGCTGGCGAGGAAGGAATCGCAAGGCTCGACAAGATTCGTCACGCCAAAGGAAAGTCTTCCGCCGCAAAAATTCGCGGCGAAATGCAACATTGCATGCAATCACACGCGGCGGTCTTTAGAACCGAAGAAATTCTCGCAAAAGGAACAGAAAAAATGCGCGAAATTTTCAAAAACTTCTCTGATCTAAAAATCGAAGATCGCGGCTTGGTTTGGAACAGCGACTTGGTTGAAGCGCTCGAACTAGACAACTTACGCGCTCAAGCCTTGGTCACAATTTCCTGCGCCCTGAATCGCAAAGAAAGCCGCGGTGCTCACGCTCGCGACGACTTCAAAGATCGTGACGACGAAAATTGGATGAAGCACTCAATCATGTGGTGCGATGAAAATGGAAATACCAAAACTGACTTCCGCGAAGTGGTGTTAAAGCCCCTGAGCAACGATGTTCAGGCCTTCCCACCAAAGAAACGAGTTTATTAGTCTCCCAATAAAATTTTAAAACATGGCTGAATTCACACTCCCAAAAAATTCTCAAATCGACAAAAAAGCTGGTAAAGTTTTTAAGGCGAAATCTGGCGCGAAAAATATCCGCGTTTTTGAGGTTTATCGCTATGATCCCGAAGATGCTGAGAAAAAAAATCCGCATATTGATCGCTTTGAAATCGACATGGATGAATGCGGGCCAATGGTTCTCGACGCTCTAATTAAAATAAAATCTGATCACGATTCTTCCGTCACTTTTCGCCGTTCTTGTCGCGAAGGAATTTGTGGCTCATGCGCCATGAACATTGACGGCACTAACACCCTCGCCTGCACCAAAGCAATTTCTGACTGCGGAAGTAAAAATGGGGACGCCGTAAAAATTTATCCTCTGCCACACATGCCTGTAGTGAAAGATCTCGTTCCTGATCTCACGCATTTTTACGAACAGCATAAATCGATCAAACCTTGGCTACAATCTTCAGAGCCAGCGAACCCAAACAAGGAAAGGCTGCAAAGCCCAGAAGAGCGTGAAAAACTCGACGGGCTTTATGAATGCATCATGTGTGCTTGCTGTTCAACTTCTTGTCCAAGCTATTGGTGGAATGGCGATAAATATCTCGGGCCAGCGGTTTTATTGCAGGCGCAAAGATGGCTCGCCGATTCACGCGATGAGGCTACGGACGAGCGGCTTGACGCCCTTGAGGATCCATTCAAACTTTATCGTTGTCACACGATTATGAATTGCGCCAACACTTGTCCGAAAGGGTTAAATCCAGCAAAAGCCATCGGTGCAATCAAACAAGCAATCGCAGATCGCAAAGCATAATGACAAAAAATATTTTCTTCCTCGGCTGCGGAAAAATGGGCACGATTTTAGCGAATAATCTGGTTGAAGAAAATAGCTGCGAACCAAATGGAATCGTGGTTTTAGAAAAATCCGATAAGAATAAAATCGACGGATTTAATTACATAAAAAACACTTCAGAATTAGAAAAAAACTACCGCGCTGATTTGGTTTTTTTATGCATCAAGCCGCAAGAATCTGAGGCGATTTTACGAGAATTTGCGCAAGCAAAAATCTTCCACAAAAACACGATCTTTATTTCGATTTTAGCCGGAAAAAAACTGGCTTTCTTCGAGAAGATTTTTGGCAAAAAAGCAAAAATTATTCGCTCAATGCCAAACTTGCCAATCCAATATTCTCAAGGGATTTTCGCCTATCTTTGCAACAAAAATATCACCAAACCTGAAATAAAAAACCTCGCGAAAATCTTCGAAAAATTCGGCACAGCTTTTGCGCTTAAAAATGAAAAAGAATTTGATGCCGTCACAGCAATTTTTGGCTCTGGCCCAGCTTATATTTTTCTGCTCGAAGAAATTTTCGAAGAAATCGCAATCGCAGCAGGAATTAATAAAAACGCAGCCCCAAAACTAATTAAAAAATTATTTTTAGGCAGCGCCTTAATGTCTGAATTTGCCGAAGAAAATTTTTCCCAATTACGCCAATCGGTCACTAGCAAAAAAGGTACAACTGAAGCCGCTTTACAAATTTTACAAAAAAATTCCGCGACAAAAAGACTCTTCAAAAAAGCTATCGATGCAGCAATCAGTAAATCTCAAAAATTGTCGTCGTAATAACGATGTTTTTGCATTTTTTCTCATCACCAGAATAATCGCGATTATCTTTTCCTTCCCTTGCGCCACCGACATCGGCCTCTACCTCGATTACTCAAAAAAATTACTGATCTTCCACCTCATTCCCTACAAAGAATTTTTTCTCGAATATCCTCCGCTAACATTGGTCACCATCTCGCTGCCGCATCTTTTTATCAAAACCGTCAGCTTCAATAATTACTACTTCTCCTTCGCCACCATCATGTTTTTTGTTGATTGCTGCACTTTGCAAGTTTGTCGGATTTATTGTCGCGACAAACTCAAAATGGATGGGAAAGAAATTCGTTATTTCACCACAATTTATTCCCTATTCGGCTTGTTAATGTTTCGCATTATTTACCATCGTCTCGATTTGCTCGTGGCGCTATTTCTTAGCCTTTCTTTGCTTCTTTTTAACAGCAAAAAACCTCAGTTAAAAATCAGTTTTTTTCTCAACAGTTTTTTGGGATTTTTTTATAAAATTATTCCGGCGATTAATGTCTTTTTGGCGATAATTTTTAAGGCCTTTAATTCGAATTTGAGCAGAAAAAAAATCGTCACGAAAATTTTCCTACAATCGACGATCTTTACTCTGGCGCTACTCGCAGCCATCTGCGTTTTGGAAATTTTCACCAATCACGCCTTTCTTCAAAATTTGTCGATGCATAAAAATCGCGGCATTCAGCTAGAATCAAGCTACGCTTCGCTGATAATGTTTAAAAATTTTCTTCTTGAAAAAATATCGCCAATTTTTCATGGCAATGATGGCTGGAACGTTGCTGCGAGCGACTTTGTAAATTTTGTCGCAAAATTTTTAGGGCACTGCCTTTTATTTTTATTTTACGGAGCAGTCTTTTTTGTCTTGCTCCACAAAAAAAATAAACAGCAGAAAATTTTTCTTTCCGAAGAAAATTTTCTCGAAGCGACTTTGATCTTGGTCTTACTCTTTCTTGCCTTCCAACGCGTTTTATCGACACAATTTTTTATTTGGCTGATTCCACTTTCCACAATTTGGTTAGCAAAAAACCGCTCTCCGATCTTCTTGTTGGTTTTTAGTTTTTTATTTTTTGCGACATTCTTCATTTTCTCGATCGATTATTTTGCTCTAACAAATGAGTCTTCGATAAGCGTAATAACCCTCTTCTTGCGCAATGTGGTTTTGGTTATTTTTACCATCTTTCTCATCCGTAAATTTTTTAAAAACCTGCTAAATAATGACAGATAAAAGCTCTCTTGTTGAAATCTATACTGATGGCGCATGCTTAGGAAATCCTGGTCGTGGAGGTTGGGGCGCGGTTTTAATTTACAAAGAACATCAGAAAAAAATTTTCGGAAAAGAAGCTGAAACAACCAATAATCGCATGGAATTACGCGCTGCGATTGAAGCGCTGAAACTGCTAAAAAAATCCTCCAAAATCAAACTTCACACTGACAGCAAATATGTTTTGGAAGGCATCACAAAATGGATTATTGGTTGGAAAAAAAATGGCTGGAGAAGTGCAGACAGAAAGCCGGTGAAAAATTTAGATTTATGGCAAGAGCTTGATACAGAAGCCTCGCGGCACGAAATAAAATGGGTGTGGGTTAAGGGTCACGCCGGAAATCACTTCAACGAAATTGCCGATAGTTTGGCAAGGGAAGCCGCAGAGAGTTAAGAAAAGCAGTCTAAGCAATTTCAATCTTCGACAAATCGCCAACTTCATTGAACAAAGAGCGAATTCTCGAAAGCAATAATAAGCGATTTTCGCGCAAATTTTTATCTTTATCATTAACCACAACATGGTCGAAGAAGTGCGCCAATGGGGCTTCTAGAATATCTAGCATTTTAAATGCAGCATCAAACTCGGCTTTGATAATCAACTTTTTAAAATCGGGATAAACTTGCTTGATACGACGATAAAGCACGCGCTCATATTTATTGGAAAAGCTCAGGAGCGAAGGCTTCCCAGCATATTTCTTACCATCTTTCTTTTCTTCAATCGCCAAAATATTTGCTGATCTTTTGTAAAGTCCGATCAAATTTTTATGTCGATGCTGCTTAATAAAACCATTAAGAAATTTAATTTTTTTAGCGAGATAGAGAATATCGACATATTTGTGCGCATCCAGATCTGACAAGTATTCGTCAATCACAACATTGACCACTTCCGCACTAACTTCTTCACTTTCTTTGAGATATACTTTCAGCCTTTCGACAAAGAATTTTATAATTTCCTCAACGAGCAATTTTTTATTTTCGAGCAAAGATTTTTGTAATTTTAACGGATAGGCCTGAAGCGATTTTTCAACCAAGATTCTGATTGGAAAAGCCGTGTTGTTATGCAGCGCAATCCTGACAATTCCTAGCACGGCGCGCCTTAATGCGTAAGGATCTTTTGAGCTAGTCGGCTTTTCTCCAGCAAGAAAAAATCCAACTATCGAATCAATTTTGTCGGCAATTGAAAGCGCAATTCCAAGTGGAGTTTTTGGCAGATCGGAAGCTGGTCCAAGAGGCAGATAATGTTCGTAAATTGCAGCGATAATTTTTTTATTCTCATGCTGTTTTAAAGCGTAAAAACTACCGATTTTTCCTTGTAGCTCAGGCAGTTCTGCAACTGCTTTGGTAGTTAAATCAACTTTGCACAAATCTGCAGCTCGCTCCGCCAAAGATAAATCGCAATGCGGCACAAAAATTGAGAGAAATTTTGTCAGGCTATTAAGGCGATGGGTTTTATCACGCAGCGATCCAAGTTTTTGGTGAAAAACAATTTTATTAAGCTCTTCAAGCCTTGATATCATGGGCTTCTTGAGATCTTCATTGATAAAAAATTCCGCGTCAGAAAGGCGAGCACGAACTAATTTTTCATTATCCCTAATGATCTTTTCACGATTTTTTTCGTTGATGATGGAGTTGGCAACGAAGATAAATTGCGGCGCCAAGCTGCCGTCGCGATTTTTTAAACAAAAATATTTTTGATTGTTGCGCAAAGTTAAAATCAAGACTTCATCTGGCAAATCCAAGAAGTGATGATCTATCGATCCAACCAATGCTGTCGGCCACTCGCAAAGTCCAACCACCTCATCAAAAAGCGCTGATTTTTCTTCATCATCGATCAATTCCAAACCAAGATCGAATTTAATTTTGTGAATTTGTTCGATGAGTTTTTTCTTCCGCGAATCTTGATTTAGCGAGATAAATTCATCTTCAAGAATTTCTTCGTAATGTGCGGCATTAGTGATTTTAAGAGGTTTTTCGCTTCTACCAAAAGTTATGTCGCTTGACTTCAAACCGGCAAATTCAATCTCGATAATTTCAGAGCCGAACATGCAGGCAATGCCACGAATTGGACGAATCCATTTCGGCTGCGAGGCAGATTTTTCAATGTCCCAACGCATTAATTTTGGCCAAGCCGTAGTCATTTTTTGCAAAATATTCGGCAGGCAATTTTTGATAATTTCAGCAGTTTTAATTTCCGATTCTGCTTTGAAAAAAACATAAGCGCCGTCAATTTTTTGCAGATCATTTTCTCTGCTCAGGCCGCAAGATTTTACAAATCCATCAATAGCTTTTTTATCTGCGGTAATTTTTGGCCCGACTCTTTTTGTGGCGGGAATTTTTTGAGATTCGCTTAGACGATAGGCGTAAAGCACCAGACGGCGCGGCGTGACGAAGGTTTTGAGCTGCGAAGAATCAAGAAAAAGATTATTTTTAGCGAATGTTTCGGCGGCGATTTTAAGAAAATTTTCCGCTGCATTTTTTTGCATTCCAGCGGGGATTTCTTCGCTTAAAATTTCTAAAAGAAAATCAGACATTGTTTAAAAATTAGTTTTTTCAACTCGCAAAAACTTTACAAATTTAACCAAGTGCGAATCAAGGTTTTTCAAGGCTTCGAGCAGATCTTTTTCTTTTTGTTCATTGGTTAGAAAACCGCAGATAATTTCCTCTTCACGATCAAGAAAAACCGCTTGTTCAACTTTGATTTTATCGCCGAAAATCATTTGTGCCAAATTGCCTTTTTGCGAGGCATTTTTGTTTAAAACTAGGCGTAAAAAATATGCGCCGAAACGCTGCGAAATATCTAAAACTCTGGCCTCAGAAAGATTTTCAGACTTAGTATTAAACAAAAATGATTTGTCACGACCGCAAGCAATATCGGCAATATCGGCAACAACCGCCGAGCCAGTGGTTAAGCCGCCTGCACCGCGTCCGATCATCATGCCGCGATCAGCATTGGAAGCTGATGTGAGTATGGCATTGTAAGGCCCGTCAACCTGCGCGATCTTCTCAGAATTTTTTACCAATGCGGGATAAACCGTTTGCTGCTGCGACTCGCCGAGGTTTTTGTAAATCGCTAAAAGTTTGATTTTATATCCCAATTCATCGGCGAGTTTGATGTCGTCAAAAGAAACTTCGTCAATACCTTCGATGTGAAGCCTCTTAAATGCAGGCTTGGTGGCGGATGCAAGAGTTGATAAAATCACCAATTTATGCGCGGTATCAATGCCTTTAATGTCAAAAGTTGGATCAGCTTCAGCATAACCTAAAGCCTGCGCTTCCTTCAGCGCCAAGGCAAAATCGAGTTTTTCATCTCGCATTTTTGTTAAAACAAAATTGCAAGTGCCGTTTAAAATTGCGTAAAATTCTTTAATTTCATTTCCAACAAAACCTTCTTTGAAAGCCTTGATTATTGGATTGGCGCCAGCGGTTGAAGCTTCAAAACCGATGTAGCTGTTATTTTTTTCAACGAGTTGTGCGATCTCAGAGCCATTTTCTGCGATCAAAGCTTTGTTAGCGGTGACGAATTTTTTGCCGTTTTTTATCGCCGCCTCCATCAAATCTTTTGCAATGCCGTTTCCGCCGATGACCTCAACAACCACGTCGATTTGCGGATCATTGGCTAAATCTAAAATGTTGGAATAAAATTTAATTTTTGGATCAAGAAAATCTTTTTTTGTGCGAGAAGCAACGGCGACGATCTCAATTCGCGTTTGAGTTCGTAGCGAAATTATTTCGGCATCTTTTTGCAAAATATCATAAACGCCTTTGCCGACGCATCCAAGCCCGGCAAGGCCAATTCGTAATTTTTTCATGGAAATTTTTTTTGGGAAATGAGGCGCGTTTTCTAATTTTTGGTTGAAGTAAATTCAAGGCGAATGTTAATTGGAGTCGTAAGTTGTAAGTCGCTAGTCGTAAGCCAATTTTCCCAAAAAAATGAAAAATAAAAATTATCCTGAAGCGAATCAGAACCTTGATTTCGCTAAGATGGAGGAAGAAATTTTGCGCTTTTGGCAGCAAGAAAAAATCTTCGAAAAATCAGTTGAGATCAGAAATTTTTCTGAAGATCTAGGTGAAGATAACACCTCTCCAGTTCTTGATTCATGCGCCCTCAAAGACCATGCCAATTGCCGCCACGATCATCACCTAAAATCAGAATTTGTTTTCTACGATGGCCCACCTTTTGCTAACGGCCTACCGCATTACGGCCACTTGTTAACTGGCTTCATCAAAGATTTAGTTGCGCGCTATCAAACCATGAAAGGCAAAAAAGTTGAACGCCGTTTTGGCTGGGATACGCATGGCTTGCCAGTTGAAATGGAAACCGAAAAAGAATTAACCGCGCGCGAAGGCAAACAAATTTCTGGTCAAATTGCCATTCAAGAATATGGCATCGGCAAGTTTAACCAAGCCTGCGAAGCCTCGGTGATGAAATATGCAAATGAATGGGAACATTACGTCACGCGCCAAGGTCGCTTTGTTGATTTTCAAAACAGCTACAAAACGAAGGATTTGAGCTACATGGAATCGGTGATTTGGGCTTTTAAACAATTGTTCGACAAGGGTTTGCTTTACGAAGATTTCCGCGTTGTGCCCTACTCTTGGGCCTGCCAAACGCCTCTCTCGAATTTTGAAACTAGAATGGATAATTCTTATCGCCAGAAGGCGAGTAAGGCGGTGACGGTGAAGTTTGAACTCGCTTCAACCCCCTCTCCCCTTGTGGGAGAGGGTTGGGGTGAGGGAAAAAAAATCTTCCTCGTTGCCTGGACAACCACGCCTTGGACATTGCCTTCAAACCTCGGATTGGCGGTTGGAAAAGACATCGAATATGCCGCTCTTCTTTGCCATCCCCGCGAAGGCGGGGATCCAGAAATTTTAATTCTGGCCGAAAGTTTGGTTGAAAAATTTGCGAAAGATTTCGGTGAGTTTGAAAAAATTGGAACAGTGCGAGGCGAAGCGCTGCTTGGCCTAAAATACAAACCACTCTTCCCTTACCTCGTTGAAAAAACTAAAAATAATCCAAAAGTTTTTTCAGTTCTTCACGGCGATTTCGTTTCCACCGAAGAAGGAACCGGCATCGTTCACATGGCGCCTGGCTTTGGTGAAGATGACCAGATTTTGTGCAAAGCCAATAGCATCCCAACTCTTTGTCCGGTTGATGAAGCAGGAAAATTTACTTTCGAAATGTTCGACATCGGCGAACTGTCAATCAAAGGCAAACAAGTTTTCGAAACCAACGACGATATCATTCGCTATCTCAAATCAACAGGCGCTTGGCTCAAAACCGAGCAATATCTTCACAACTACCCTCACTGCTGGCGCACCGATACACCGCTAATTTATCGTGCGGTTTCGTCGTGGTACGTAAAAGTGACCGATTTCAAAGACCGCATGGTTGAATTAAACCAGCAAATCAACTGGATTCCAAACCACATCAAAGACGGACAATTTGGAAAATGGCTTGAAGGCGCTAGAGATTGGTCAATCACGCGCAACCGCTTCTGGGGCTGTCCAGTGCCAGTTTGGAAATCTGCTTCAGGGAAAATAAAAGTTTTTGGATCGGTTGCAGAATTAGAAAAAATCTCCGGCAAAAAAATTGAAAATTTACATCGCCCTTTCATTGACGAAATTACTTTTGAAGAAAACGGCGAAGTTTTTAAACGCGTCACCGACGTGCTTGATTGCTGGTTTGAATCGGGTTCAATGCCTTACGCGCAAGTGCATTATCCTTTCGAAAATAAGGAATGGTTTGAACAAAATTTTCCTGCCGATTTTATCACCGAATATGTCGCGCAAACTCGCGGCTGGTTTTATACTTTGATGGTTTTGTCAACTGCCCTCTTCGACCGCGCACCTTTTAAAAACGTGATTTGCCACGGCACAATTCTCGATGAAAATTCACAAAAACTTTCCAAACGTTTAAGAAATTACGCTGATCCGCTAGAAATTTTTTCAACTTTTGGCTCAGACGCCATGCGTTTCTACATGATTTCTCAACCTGTTATGCGTGGCCAAGAACTTCGAATTGATAAAGAAGGAAAAGCCATTCGCGACACGCTTCGCCTTTCAATTAAACCACTTATCAACTCCTTCAATTTTTTCTGTCTTTATGCTAATGCCGATGGAATTTTGGCAAAGAGAATTGAGTTCAAAAAAAATCTGCAAAACACGCTTGATCGCTATATTTTATCCAAGCTGAAATCAACGGTTGCGCGCATCGACAAAGCAATGATAAATTACGACACGGTTTTGGCCTGCGAAGAATTTAATCAATTTTTTGAAGCGCTGAATAACTGGTATATTCGTCGAAATCGTCAGCGTTTTTGGAAAGGTGAAGTCGATGCCGATAAGCAAGATGCTTACGATGTGCTTTACACAGTTTTGTTGACGATGTGCGAAGCCGCGGCACCACTTTTACCTTTTACGACTGAATTTGTGTGGCGCTCTCTAACATCGCAAGCGCAGCAATAAGCGCGAATTTTCTCACTTCGCCGCGATCGCCAGAAAAATTAAACTTACGACTTACGACTGACGACTTACGACTCGCGCAAGCAATATAAACCAAACCGACCGGCTTTTCCAAACTTCCCCCATCTGGGCCAGCGATTCCGGTGATTGCCACGCTCACATCGGCTTGCGAATTTTTTATTGCGCCGCTTGCCATTTCTCTTGCGACCTCTTCGCTCACCGCTCCAAACTTTTCTAAAGTTTTTTCCTCCACTCCCAACATTTCGATTTTTGCTCGATTGGAATAGACTACAAATCCGCGATCAAAAATTTTTGACGAGCCAGGAATTTCCGTAAACAATCCGGATAAAAGCCCTCCGGTACAGGATTCAGCAGCTGCGATCTTAAGTTTTTTTTGCTCAAAATTTTGCAGAATTTTTTTGACGTCGGCGAGTAAATCGGATGTAAAAAACATAAAATTAAGTTCCAAAAAACATTGAGTTGTAAGAACGAAGTCGAGTGAAAAGAATTTATGGGATTTATCCCGCGACAGACTAAAACTTCTCAGCTCCCCGAGCGAAGTTGAGGGGTGGGAAAGCAAACTCCCAACCCCTCGACTTCGCTCGGGGAGCTGAGAGTAAAAATTAGCTCGTCACGGGATAATCGCCGAATTTATTTAGCCCTAAGCACACTTAGGAAGAGCGCTTTGAATTTTACTATTTCTAAGAGCACAACCCCTCACCCTAGCCCTCTCTTAACAAGGGGATAGGGGATTTAAGAAATCGGGGCTACCCGACCATTCTCTCCACTTCCAAAATCTTTTTTGAAATGCGCAAAGCAGAAAGAATTTCCTCCAAGTGATCGAGATTTTTTACATCGAGATCAACTGTCACTTCGAAAAAATCTGCTGAGCGATTTGTGGTTCTGATGTTGCTGATATTGACTTGCTTCTTGGCGATGATGCTCGTGATGTCAGCGAGTCCGCCGCTTTTATTTTCAACGACGACGCGAATTCTGCTGGCATACATTTCGTCGCCAATTTCGTCATCACTTTTCCAACAAACATCGAGAATTCTTTGTGGCAAAAGCACGAGATTTTTGAGATTGTGACAAGTTTGATTGTGAATCGTCACTCCGGTTCCGGTATTGATAATTCCGAGAATTGGATCGCCAGGAATCGGGCTGCAACAGCCGGCATAATGCATCGCCATTCCTGAAACCAAACCTTCAATCGGCAAAGAATAATGCGATTTTTTCTTTTTTTCCGTGAGAAGTTTTACCGTTTTAATCTGCTTAATTTCTTCTTTGAAATCTGGATATGCCGCCTTCAGAACATCTTGGCGGGAAAGCATGCCCTCAGCGACTTTAACGCATAAATCAGCAAGCGATTTTCGCTTTAAAATCGGTAAAGTTTTTTCCAAAACTTTTTCATTAATTTCCAAATTTTTCGAAGCAAAAAATTTATTCAAAATGGCGCGGCCGAGAGTGGTATATTCGTTAATTTTTTCGCTGCGGATAAAATTTTTGATTGCAGATCTAGCTTTAGAAGTTGCGGCAAATTGCAGCCAATTCGGCGAAGGTTTGGCATTTTTTTGCGTGATGATTTCAACCTGATCGCCATTTTCCAATTTTTTGCGAAGTGGCACGATAACGCCATTTACCTTGGACGAGGAGCAATTATTCCCGACTTCGGAGTGAATAGCATAAGCAAAATCAATCACCGTTGAGCCAAAAGGTAGATTAAAAATATCACCGGTTGGCGTGAAGCAAAAAACTTCATTTTTATGCATCGAAAATTTGTGCTGCTTTAAAACTTCTGAGGCGCTTTCAGAATTTTCAAAAAGCGTGATAAGCTCGCGAATCCACCGATATTGCTCATTATCAACATCCGATTTTGTCACTTTTCCTTTGACTGACTTAGAAAATTTTTCTTTGTAATGCCAATGCGCTGCAACGCCTAATTCAGCGACTTCGTGCATTTTTTGATCACGAATTTGGATTTCGATTTTTTTGTTAAACGGCCCCAAAATTGCTAAATGCAACGACTGATAACCATTTTCTTTTGGCGTGCTGATATAGTCGTTAAAAGTGCCGGGAATCATGTTGTAGCTTGAGTTGATGACACCAAGAACGCGATAACATTCGGCGATGTTTTTGGTGACGATACGAAAAGCCATGATGTCGTGCAAATTATGGAAGCCGATATTTTGCTTCTTCATTTTCATCCAAATCGAATATGGCTTTTTTTCGCGACCAGAAATTTCGCATTCGATATTTTCTTCGCGCAAAATTTGCTGCAAATCTTCGAGAATTTTTTCGACAAGATTTTTATTTTTTTCACGCAATTCATTGAGCTTTTCCATCACTTGAACATGAGCTTCTGGATCGATAATTTGAAAAGCTAGATCCTGCAATTCATCCTTGATTTTATTGAGTCCGATGCGAGCGGCGAGAGGCGCGTAAATATCTAAACTTTCGCGGGCTTTTTTGATTTTTTTCTCGTTTGACGGCACATAAAAAAGCGTACGCATATTGTGCAAACGATCGGCCAATTTCACGAGTAAAACGCGAATATCTTCCGACATCGCCATTGCCAATTTACGAAAATTTTCGGCAACGCGATCATTCGCTGGAATTGATTCGATTTTTCCCAATTTAGTCACGCCATCGACCAATTTAGCGATTTCCTCGCCAAAATCTTTTTCGATTTCCTCAAGCGTCACTTCGGTATCTTCAACAACATCATGCAACAAGGCGGTGATGATGGATTCTTGATCGAGTTTTAAATCGGTTAAAATTTCCGCAACGGCAACAGGATGAGAAAAATAGGGATCGCCAGAATGACGCTTTTGATTTCCGTGAGCTGACTTTGCGAGAATGTAAGCTTTTTGAACTAGAGCTTCGTTGAGATTGGGGTGGTAAGAGCGGATTTTGGAAATGAGTTCGGAGGGAGAGAGCATGAAAAAATCTTCCTAGCTCCCCGAGCGGAGTCGAGGGGCAATCAAGTTTGCATTTACGCCCTCGACTGCGCTCGAGGAGCTAGTATTTTTTAGTCATCCACCTGAATATTTTCGTCAACGAAAGTATCGTCTTTCAAGGTGATGCTTGATTCGGCTTCTTCTGCCATTGATTCAGCGATTGGAGAATTGTCGGAAACGATTTCAACGATGCCGCGATTTTTGATGGAACGCACGATGTTTGATCTGATGCCTTCAACATTTACCAAACCTTCGGCGATTTCGCGAAGCGCAATTACGGAAGGTTTTTCTTTGCGATCAAGAGTTGTGCCAGAGCCAGATAAAATGCTTTTAGCACGATTGCTCGCAACCAAGCAAAGCTCAAAACGATTTGGAACAACTGTCACGCAGTCTTCAACTGTAATTCTTGCCATTGGGAAATTGGAAATTTAGTTTGGGGAAAAGAGGCCGCGCAACCTACGGGGGCGCATTTTTCAAATCAACTAAAAATTCATGACAATCACAATTCACAACGAAAACGATTTCAAAAAAATGCGCGCTGCTGGGCTTTTGGCGGCAGAAATTTTGGATTTCATCACGCCATTCGTTAAAGTTGGAGTTGCAACTGACGAGCTCAATAAGCTTTGCCACGATAAAATTATCAGTAGCGGCGCGATCCCTGCTCCGCTTAACTATAGAGGCTTTCCAAAATCAATTTGTACTTCGATTAATCACGTGGTTTGCCACGGAATTCCGAACGAAAAACAGCTGAAAGATGGCGATATTGTCAATATCGATGTGACGGTAATTTTAGACGGCTGGTATGGCGATTCGAGCCGCATGTTTTTTGCCGGCGAGCCTTCAATCAAAGCCAAAAGATTGGTTCAAACAACTTACGATTGCATGATGCTTGGCATCGAGCAAGTCAAGCCTGGAGCGCATTTAGGCGATATTGGCAACGCCATTCAAACCTATGCTGAAAAACAAGGCTATTCAGTTGTTCGCGATTATTGCGGACATGGAATTGGACGCGTTTTTCACACCGAGCCAAGCGTTTTACACTACGGCAAAAAAGGCACCGGCGTTGTTTTGGAAGAGGGAATGTTTTTCACAATTGAGCCGATGATCAATGCCGGCGGCTACGAAACTCTACTCAGCAAACATGATGGCTGGACTGTCACAACGCGCGACAAATCTCTTTCGGCACAGTTTGAGCACACAATTGGCGTAACTAAAGACGGCTACGAGATTTTCACTAAATCGCCAAAAGGTTTAGATTTTCCGCCCTACAAAATTTGAATTATTCATCCACGCGAAAGACAGCTGAGACATTTTGACATAATGCAAAAGAATTTGCGGAGACAAAACTTGCTTCAAATCTAATTAATTTTTTGAGCAAATTATGTTGATAAATTCTGTAGCCGCAACATCAGGAAATGCTGCCTCAACTTCATCTGACACAACCTTTGATCAATCTCTCATGTCGTGTAAAACTGAGGCTGAAATGATTTCGCTGCTCAAGAATGATAATTTTCAAACAAGATCGAAAGATGGAGATTCTCCACTAAGAATAGCAGTAAGAAATGGCTGGAGACGCGCGATAGAAAAAATGCATTTTCTAAGCAACGACAAACAAGAACTAATCAACCAAGATTGCGATGATACATGCCGCAATCATCCAATTCTTTCTGAGTGCAGAGATGAAAAAACTTTTTTGCTTTTATTGAAGCGTGGCGCCGATGTAAAAGCTGATGGCTGCAAAACCATTCCTCCACTAATGAGAGCCGCAATTGAAGGATGGAACAAAGCTATTATAGAAATTTTTAAAAAAACTGATCCTGCGGAAATCATTAATTTTGAAAATCGAATTGGACAAACAGCTCTCGTTAGATGCAAAACAGAAGAAACAGCGTTGCTTTTATTGGAATTTGGCGCCGACAGCAAAATTGGAAAATATCTCAAAAAACCTTCCGAGAAAGACAATGATTCCGGGGAGCAGCACAGAAAAACTTTTGAAGAAATAGCCGACGAAAATGGTTGGGAAAAAGTAAAAAAGATAATCGGCAAAGAAAGTTCGCATACAAAAATGCCACCTCTGAGAAGGCGTTTGTCTAGAGCAGGAAGCGCAGAAAAAGTTATTAAGAATGCTGAAGAAGTTATACGAGAAGAGGTTGGAGTAGTGCTTCCTGGTCAAATGCCAGAATCTTCAGATGATCGGGCTCCCGCTAAAAAAATAGCGGCAACAAGCAGCAAAACATTACACACGAGGAGAAGAGTTAGGTTTGAAGAAGATGAGAGTAATGGGAGATAAAAACTCTTAAAAATTTCCTTCTTACGTTCAGTTCAAAAATAATTCGAAGTTGGATTTTAATTTTGCATGAAGATGTGGACTGGGTTGCAAACCCACTCCGACTGAGAGGACTTAGATTTTTCGCCTTACAAAACTTGAATTATTCATCCTTACGAAAGACAGATCCCAAAACAAATTCGGGATGACGATTTTGGAGGTATCTCGTCCAGAGTGTCACCTGAACTTTGGATGAAATACAAGATTAGTCTATCACGGGATAATCGCCATATTTAGCTCCCCGAGCGGAGTCGAGGGGATCAGCAATAAAACTCATGACCCCTCGACTCCGCTCGGGGAGCCAAGTTATGTTGGGAAGATAAAATCTTGGTCGGGGAGTCTAAGTGTAATAACCAGATTTAAACCACCACATTCACCAATTTATCTGGCACGCAGATGATTTTTTTGATTTCTTTTCCTTCGATAAATTTTTTGACATTTTCATTTTCGAAGGCGCGTTTTTGCATTTCTTCTTTGGCTAGGCCTTTTGGCATTTGCACTACGGCACGAAGCTTTCCCGCAACTTGAACTGCAACTCCAACTTCATCGTCAATAATTAAACTTGCGTTAAATTCAGGGAATTTTTCTTCGCAAACCAAAGTTTTATTGCCCAAATTTTCCCACAATTCTTCCGCTAAATGTGGCATGATTGGCGCAATTAAAATCACCAAATTTTTTAGCGCAAAATTCATTGCTTCTGAATTTACTTCATATTTTTCAAGCGCATTTGAAAACTCGCGAACCTTAGCAATGGCGCGATTGAATCCCATTTTTTCATATTCTTCTTTAACTGCCGCGATTGTTTTGTGAGTAATTTTTAAAATTTCGTCATCATGCTGCGAATTGCTGACGCTTAGAGAATTGCGGCTCAAAACCAATCGCCACAAACGATTTACATATTTCCAACAGCCATCAATTCCGCTTTCTGACCAGTCTAAATCTCTTGATGCTGGAGTGTCGGAAAGCATGAAAAGCCTTGCTGTATCAGCGCCGTAAGATTCCACGATATGAACTGGCTCGACGGTGTTTTTCTTCGATTTACTCATTTTTTCACTTCTGCCAACAATAACTTCTTCAGGCTTACGCTCCAAGGCTTCAGAAGGAAAAAGCCATTTTCCAGTTGCTTTATCTTTGTAAGTTGCGTGGCACACCATGCCTTGAGTGAGTAGCGCCGCGAAAGGTTCAGAAAAATCTAAATAGCCGCATTTTTTTAACGCTTTGGTAAAAAATCTAGCATAAAGCAAATGCAAAACTGCGTGTTCAACGCCACCAATATATTGATCGACTGGTAAAATTTTATTCACTGCATCGCGCTCAAAAGCCTTATTTTGCGGCTGCGAAGCGAAGCGCAAGAAATACCACGAGCTTTCAAAAAAAGTGTCGAAAGTGTCGGTTTCGCGAATGGCCTTAACGGTTTTATTGTCTGGACCTTTGTAAGTTGTATATTTCCAAGTTGGGTGAAGTGCGAGAGGGTTTCCAGCGCCAGTAAATTCAACGTCTTTTGGCAATTCAACTGGAAGCTGATCTTCAGGAACTGGCACCACAGATCCATCTTCCAAATATAAAATTGGAATTGGACAACCCCAATAGCGTTGGCGCGAAATGCCCCAATCTCTAAGGCGGAAGTTGATTTTTCTTTCACCAACTCCGGCTTTTTCTAATTTATCAGCGACAATTTTTTTCGCTTCAGCGTTGGTTTTTCCATCTAAAAATTGCGAATTAATCATCACGCCCTCGCCTTCATCTGGCGCGCTTTGGTAATCATTTTGCAAAAATAAATTTTCTAAAATTTCAGAATTATTTTTAGAGTTTTCGTAAAGTTTTTTTGTTGCATTTGTAACTTCAGAGTAAATTCCCAAATCATTGATTTCGTTAAATTCTGCGCGCGCCGGATAAGCCAATTCACCGAATGCAACGCCCTTGCCTCTAGCATCTAAACGAATCCATTTTTGCTCTGTTTTCAAATAAACCGCGTTAAGCGTGTGAATAATTTTTTTATCTGAAACATCTTCATCAAGCATCAAAAGTTGGTCGGAAAATCCGCAAGGAATTCCGTTACCACGCAAAATTGCCGCAAGTAAAACAGCGCGACCAAAACAGAATGCGCGCTTGTCTTTCAACACTTCTGAGGCTTTTAAAAAGCCGCATTGCGATAGAGAACTGTCGTCATCCATCGGATGCAAAATTTCGCTGCGCACAAAATCAAAAGCGGCTTTTACAAATTCCTTTTCACTTTTTGTTTGTGATTTTAGCTTAGAAATTAGCGCCTGAATTTCAGAATTTGTAAAATCAATTTCTGGAGTTTCTTCCAAAAATTTTGGCAATTCCGCGACAACTTTTTTGATCGGCAAATTATATTTTTTAGCAAATTCAAAATCGCGCGTATCGTGCGCTGGGCAGGCAAATATTGCACCGGTGCCATATTCCATCAAAACAAAATTGGCGATATAAACTGGCAATTTCCAATTTTTATCAAAAGGATGTTCAACTTTTAAACCTGTGTCGATTCCCTTCTTTTCTTGCTTTTCAATGGTTTGTTCATCAACTGCCGAAGCGTTGCATTCTTCGATAAATTTTTTGATTTCAGCATTAGTTTTTGCAAGTTCTTGCGCAATTGGATGATGCGGCGAAATGCCAATGAAAGACGCGCCAAATAAGGTGTCGGGACGAGTAGTATAAACTTTTATTGCGCCGCCATTGGTTAAATTAAAATCAATCAACAAACCTTCGCTTTTGCCAATCCATTTTTCCTGCATGCTTAAAACACGCTCGTCCCAACCTGGAAGATTTTTTAACTCGGCCAAAAGTTCTTCAGAAAAATCAGAAACTTTTAAAAACCATTGTTTCAATTTTTTCTTCTCAACCAAAGCTCCCGAACGCCAGCCGCGGCCGTCAATTACTTGTTCATTGGCTAAAACTGTTTGATCAATTGGATCCCAATTGACGAAAGATTCTTTTTGATAAGCCAATCCAGCTTTCAAAAAATCGAGGAAAATTTTTTGTTCGTGTTTGTAATAATCTGGCAAACAAGTGGCTAATTCGCGGCTCCAATCAATTGACAAGCCAACCGATTTTAATTCCGCTTTCATCTGCTCGATATTTTTCAGCGTCCAATTTTGCGGATGAATTTTATGTTCAAGGGCGGCGTTTTCAGCCGGCAAACCAAAAGCATCAAAACCCATTGGATGCAAAACATTAAAGCCCTGCAATTTTTTAAAACGCGCTACGGCATCGCCAATTGTGTAGTTGCGCAAGTGCCCCATGTGAATTTTTCCCGACGGATAAGGAAACATTTCCAGCACGTAATATTTTTGCTTCGTCGAATTTTCGTCGAAGTTAAAAACTTTTTTTTCTTCCCAGTTTTTTTGCCATTTTTGCTCAGCAAGTTTGTGGTTGTAGTTAGGAATTTCGATTTTCATTTTTTGGGAAATTTAGTATGCTTGACCTGGTAATCTTGCGCCAGCTGGAGCTCCGGACATTTGAGGAGGCATCATTACCGGAACTTCCTGCGGCGGCATTTGCGACATTGCTGGATTCATCATCACTGGAGAATTTTGCGGCGAAACTTCGGTTGCAGAGCCGGGGAAATTTTTAATTTGCGGAGTGCCATCGGCGCGCTTCAGAGTTGACTGTCTGGCGCGTCCACTGAGATAGAGATTCATGTTGTAGACACAAACAATGTCACCGCCATTTCGCAGCGTGAATTGCGGCGCAACTCTTTCGACGATGATGTAATTTCCCGCTGATCTGAAATTCACCAGCGATTCAAAACCTTCGGCATCAACAGTAAAAATTGCCGGAATTTCAGCATTCTTTTTGGCAAATTGGAAGTAAGTAAACTCGCCATTATCAAAGACTTTCAACGGTGCAACTGTAGGCTCGCCGGTATATTGGTAATTGAAATTATAGAGATTTAAATCGCGCATATCTGGCTCGTCAGAAAGCGGAACCTTTGGAAATTCGACGATGTTTTTATCTTTCTCATCGGGATAAACGAAGCGCACCACGAAGATTAAATCCTTGTCGGTAATTCCTTTCGCCTCTTTCGCCATCAACTCAAAGTGATAAACTCTTTTATTGGTGATGATGGTCATGTTGGTTTCGGAATTATCTTCACCGACCGGTTTTAAAAATAGACGATTTCCCAAATTTTCGAATAACCAAAGCGAAGGATTTCCCATCGAAATTGTGCCGACAACCTCACCTTCTTCAAACTCGATAAAGCCTTGATAGGTGTAGTGTCCGATGTAGCGATAAACATCGTTTGGATTGTAAATGTAGCTTCTGAATTTTCTTTCACTTCCCAAATAACGCGGCAATTGCGCGGCCGAAACGACGTTGGCGCAAAATAAAAAAATTAAAAAAGCCGAGAAAATTTTTAGCATGTCTATCTCACTTTAAAGAGCTGATATTTGTTGACGACGAAGGTAATATTGCGGTTTTTTTCTTTGGCATCAACCCCATCAAAATTGAAATTTATTTTTGCCAAATAACGCTCTCTGTCTTCCCTAACTTCGCCGTAAGGAGTGGTGGTTTTAGTGGTTGCGGTAAATCTGATTTCGGCATTATTCGCCACTTTATCAGAAAAAAATGCCTGCGCTTTTTCAAAAAGATTTTGCGGAGTTTTTTTGATGAAATGCACTGAATCAATCTTAACAGATTTTACAACTTTTTGACCAAAATTTTGAATTGGACTATTGGGATTATCCTTACTCATAAAGAGCTGGAAGTTCTTGTATTCCGCGGCTGAAGAGGTGTTGCGAATGCGATTAAATTTCAAATTCACATCAGAAATTTCTGCCTTACTGAAATCGTAAGATTCACGATCTTCCAGGTAAACCGTGAGCAAATATTTCGCCACCGCTTCGTCGATGTTAGTTATCGCGGGATCGTAATTTGGCTGTCCCTCCTTTGGCTTCAATTGCACAAGACTTGGAAAATAGCGAGACTGATCAACAGATTTAATAAAGATGGGATCCCTCTCCACCAAAGGAAAAGCGCTTTGAATCATCTGATACAAAAAATACAAAACCACAGCCGCAACAATAGCGCCAAAAATCAATAAAGTGCGATCACAAATTGGCGTGACATAGCGAAAAAAATACCAATCAAGCGCATCTTTGAAATATTTGCCGCTATCAACAGATTCCTTGATGAAGCCAAGATATTCCCGCGCCTGTTCGCCGTCTTCTTTTTTTATTTCTTCGATTTTTTGTTCCATTTGGAAAAGTCGTAAATCGTAAGTCGTAAGTCGTAAGTCGACGAACAGCTTATAGTTTTTTCAAAATATTGCTCATTTCGTTAAAAGATTTTTCCAGAGCTATTTCGTCGGTGCTACGAAACACTAGCGAAGTTCCGCCGCTGAAGGGATAAGAACCCATCGCAACTTGCGGAAATTTTTTTTGCAAATCGGAAAAATCTTTAGCGATAACGCTTTCTGTGAGAGAGATTTTAATTTCACGCGCCACGGTTTTTTTTCCACCAATTAATTCTTTTTTTGCGGCATCAAACATGGCTTGGAAAATTTTTGGAATTCCCGCCATCACAAAAACATTTTCGATTCTAAAGCCTGGAGCTGAAGAAATTGGATTGTCGAGAAGAGTTGCGCGAGAAGGAATGAAGGCCATTTTTAGTCGCGCCTCGTTAACGTTTTTTTCGCCGTAATGTTCGAATAAAACTCGCTCTGCTTCAGAATTTTTTATCAATTTATCACCAAATGCTTTTGCGATTGATTCGGAAGTTATGTCGTCGTGAGTTGGGCCGATTCCACCGGAAGTAAAAACATAATCGAATTTTTTTCGCACTTCGTTCACTGCAAAAATAATTTCATCTTCAAGATCAGGAACGACGCGCACTTCGCGCAGATTGATTCCGATTTCGGCTAAGTTGCGAGCAAGAAAATTTAGATTCGCATCGACGGTTCGACCTGATAGAATCTCGTCGCCGATGATTAATAATGCTGCGCTTATGTTTTGTTTCTCGTTCATAAATTTTATTTTACTGTCCAAATTCCGCTAAGTTGGATGAGTCACAATTTGCCCCAACAAGCAAGTGTGGTGCGCTCGAGAGGATTTGAACCTCCAACCTTTGCCTTCGGAAAGCAACACTCTATCCAGTTGAGCTACGAGCGCTAAAATCAAAAACGTTTCGTCGCTTTTCTCGTCTGCGACTCGAAGACGACTCACGCCAGGGCAAGCGGCACAGCCTTTGCCCGTTATTCGTTTAAAATGCTTCCGCATTTTATTGCTTCGCAACCACTCATAACCCAGTTGAGCTACGAGCGTATTAAAAATTTCTACGAAATTTTAAGAATTATCCCTTCAAACACAAATTTACAAATTCAGCTCCCCGAGCGAAGTCGAGGGGTTGGGAGTCTGCTTTCCTGCCCCTCGACTCCGCTCGGGGAACTGAGAAGTTTCGGAGAACTGAGAAGCCTTAGTTTGTTATTTTACTCCTCTTCCGAAACCTGCTCCACCGCCTCCACTTCTGGAATATAGTGTTTAAGCATATTTTCGATGCCGTTTTTTAGTGTGATGGTTGAGCTCGGACAGCCTGAGCAAGAGCCTTTCAAGACTAATCGCACGATTCCGTCTTCAAAAGAATGAAAAATAATATCGCCACCGTCCATTGCTACAGCTGGGCGAACTTTGATTTCGATGAGCTCTTTGATTTGTTTTACAATTTCAGAATCTTCTTCTACGCCCTGCTCTGACGCGGCTTTTTGCTCAAACATCACTGGTTTTCCCGTCACAAAAAAATCCATGATTGTCGCAAGAATTTCGGCTTTGATTTTTGTCCATTCTGCATTTTCAGATTTCGTCACGGTGATAAAATCGCGACCGAAAAAAATCGCATCAACTCCAGAAATTTCTAGAAGCTGTAAAGCTAGAGGAGACTTGGTTGCAGCCTGTTTTTGATTTTTAAATTCTGCAGTTCCATTTTCCAAAACAATTTGCCCGTCTGGAATAAATTTTAAGGTTGCGGGATTGGGGGTTTCTTCAGTTTGAATGAACATAAAATTTAGGATTTATAAATTACGATTTTTTCCACCAAGTATCGATGGCGAGGGAATATTTTGGTTGAATTTTTGGAAATTCGAAAATGTCGCGATATAGAATTCTGTAGGAGTTGTTATGCCATTCTGGCACTGTGTAGTAATTTTCAAGTAGTCTTTGGTCGAGTTTTCTGGTGAGGATTTTTAGTTCGTTTTTTGTTTTGGCGCGCGAAATTTTTGTCACTAATTCATCAACAATTTTATCGTCCAAACCCGCTAAATTACGGCCTCCTTTGATATTTTTTTGCGAAGAATGGAAGTAAGAAAAAAGTTCATCACCTGGAATTTGCGCTTGACCAAAAACGCCAGTAATCACATCAAAATCAAAATTATTAACCCGCGTCTGATATTGATTTTCCTCAACGAAACGCATCTTCGCTTCAATGCCAAGTTTGCGCAAATTTTTTACAAAAGGCGCAATTACCATCTCAAAACTTTGCTGATCGATGAGAAATTCTACAGCAATTTTTTCGCCAGTTTTTGGATCAATTAATTTTCCTTGCGAAATTTTATATCCGGCATCGGCCAAGATTTGGCGCGCCTTGAGAAGATTTTCACGGTTGAAACCATCGCCATTTGATTTTGGCAAATAGAAATTTTTAAAGCCAAATTCCGAATTGGCGAAATAGCTCTCAGTGCGATTGTAGGCCCCGTAAAAAATGTGATCGCGCAGCCATTCGAAGTCGAAGGCGTAAGTCATCGCCTGACGCAACGCGAGATTTTGAAATTTTTCGCGACGCAAATTTAGCACAAAAGTTTGCATCGGCGCTGGCATGCTGTGCCTGATTTCGCGCTTGATAATTTCGCCATTTTTTACCGCTTCGATATTGTAAGCATTAGCCCAATTGCGCGAAATATTTTCTTGCCGCATGTCATATTTTTGCGACTTAAAGGCCTCAACCAAAACATTGTTATCGCGATAATAATCGAAGGTAATTTCGTCGAAATTATAGCGCCCACGATTCACCGGCAAATCTTTGGCCCAATAATCTTTTACGCGCTCGAAAGTGATGGAACGATTCGGCTTAACTTCCTTGATTTTGTAAGGCCCAGAGCCGAGCGGAGGGGTTAAAGTTGTTTTAGAAAAATCAAATTTTGTGTAAAAATGTTTCGGCAAAACTGGCAGCGAAGAAACGAGAATCGGCAAGTCACGATTGTGATTATTTTTGAAGAAAAATTTTACTAAATGTGCGTTGATTTTTTTTACCTCTTTCACATCGCGAAAGGCCATTTTGTAGGAAGGATGACCTTCTGAAATCAGCTTGTTAAAAGTAAAAACCACATCATCGGCGGTGATAAAAATTCCATCGTGAAAGCGCGCATTTTTGCGCAAAAGAAACTCGATCGACATCTTGTCCGGCGCGATTCTAACGCCTTCCGCAACCAAACCATAACGCGCCGAAATTTCATCATCCGAACCCTCCATCAAACTGTCGTAGAGATAAGACAGACCTGATGCCGCAATGCCTTTTAAAATGAATTGATTGAGAGAATTAAAGCCACCTTCAACGCCAAATTTCACCGCACCGCGCTTCGGCGCATCAGGATTTACGTAATCAAAATGCTGAAAATTTTTTGGATATTTTAAATCACCAAAAATAGAAATGCCTTGCGCAAAATCAGCGTCAGCAAAAGCCGCAAAGCTCAGAAAAAAAATCAGTGAAAAAAATTTAATGAAAGTCATTCGCAGTTTAAATCAGATCAAATCAATGCCGCCAATTTCGCTAACCATCGGCAATTTTGACGGCGTGCATTTGGGGCATTCGCAGATAGTTGAGCAAGTAAAAAAAATTGCCAAAGAAAAAAATTTAGCTTCGGCGATTTTAACTTTTGAACCGCATCCGATTTTATTTTTAAAACCCGACAGGCCTAGAGATTTCAATATTCAAAGCCTTTCGCAAAAGTTGAAAATTTTTGCCGAGGAAAAAATCGATTACGTAATAATTTTGCCTTTTAACCAAAAACTTGCCGAAATTTCTGCGCCAAATTTTGTACAAAAAATTTTGCTGGAAGCCTTAAACGTCAAGCATTTGAGCATTGGTTATGATTTTACTTTCGGCAAAAATCGCGAAGGAAATTTCAAAATGCTTGAGGAATTTAATCTCGATTTAAGCGAAATTTCTCCAGTTAAAAATAGCGATCACACCTGCTCTTCTAGCATTGTGCGCCGCTTGGTTTCTGAAGCAAAAATCAGTGAAGCAAATAAAATTTTAGGCAGAAATTTTGCGATTGTAGGATTGGTAAATGAAGGAAAAAAACTCGCATCACAACTTGGCTTCCCAACTGCGAATTTAGCGGCTAAACCTCACATCATCAAACCGAAATTTGGCGTTTACAAAACTGAAACTTTTATTCCGCATTTGGGGAAAAGATTTGCTTCGATTACGAATTTTGGCGTTAAGCCGACTGTCTTAGAAACCAACGCTCCGCTATTCGAAACGCATATTCTCAACTTTTCGCAAAAAATTTACGGCAAAAAAATCTGCGTCGAATTTTTAGATTTTATTCGCGAGGAGAAAAAATTTTCTTCGCTTGAGGAGTTGAAACAGCAGATTTTGCGAGATGTTGAAAAGACAGATCCCGAAACAAAATCAAAAATCCCTTAAAACACAAATTTTCAGCTCTCCGAGCGAAGTTGAGGGGTGGGAAAGCAAACTCTCATCCCCTCGACTCCGCTCGGGGAGCTGAGAAGTTTTAGTCTGTCGCGAAGTTTTAGTCTGTCGCGGGATAACTCCCTCGAAAAACGGCAAAAATCGCCTTGTAATTTCTTGAGGTCGATGTTTTTATCCGCGCCTTCATTTCAAATCTTTTCAATCCAATGGAAAAATTCACAACACTCTCTGCAACGGCTGCTGCTTTGCCTTTGGTCAATATCGATACCGATATGATAATTCCAAAACAATTTCTCAAAACCATTAAAAGAACTGGTTTGGGACAGGCGCTTTTTTACGAAATGCGTTTTGATTTAAATGAAAAAGAAATCGCCGATTTCGTATTAAACAAACCAGCTTTCCGTCAGGCAAAAATTTTGGTTGCTCGCGATAATTTTGGCTGCGGATCTAGTCGTGAACATGCCCCGTGGGCTCTAACAGATTTTGGGATTCGTTCAGTCATCGCTCCATCATTCGCCGATATTTTTTATAATAACTGCTTCAAAAACGGCTTGCTGCCAATTGTTTTGCCGCATGATCAAGTTGAAGAGCTTCTCGAATTTTCAGCATCAGAAGAAAATATCGTCACAATCGACCTACCAAAACAGGAAGTTCGGGCTGGCAATAAAGTTTATAAATTCGAAGTTGATCCCTTTAGAAAACATTGCCTCATCGAAGCTCTTGACGACATAGGATTAACATTGCAAAAAGCTGAAGAAATTTCCCAATTCGAATCGCGTAATAAACAAGTCACTCCGTGGCTTTACGCATAACCAACTTCTAAAAATTATGACAATTCTCGCAGGAAAAAAAGGCTTAATCATGGGCGTTGCAAACAACCGCTCTATCGCTTGGGGCATTGCCGAAGAATGCAAAAAATTTGGCGCTGAACTTGCTTTCACTTATCAAGGCGAAGCTTTGCAAAAACGTGTTGAACCTCTCGCCGCTTCAATTGGCTCTAACATCGTCCTTCCTTGCGACGTCACTGATGCCGAATCGGTCAAAAAAGTTTTTGAAGAACTTGAAAAAAAATGGGGAAAACTTGATTTCTTGGTTCACGCCATCGCCTATTCCGACAAAGAAGAATTGCGCGGAAAATATCTCGACACTTCTCCGTCAAACTTCACCAACACCATGAATATTTCCGCCTTCTCGCTTGTTGCGGTTGCTAAAGGCGCAGAAGAATTGATGAAAAAAGCTGGAGGCGGTTCAATCATCACGCTCAGCTATTACGGCGCCGAAAAAGTTATGCCGCATTACAACGTGATGGGCGTTGCCAAAGCTGCTCTTGAAGCTTCAGTCCGCTATTTGGCAATGGACATGGGCAAAGACAATATCCGCGTTAACGCAATTTCTGCCGGCCCAGTTAAAACCCTTGCTGCAAGCGGCATCGGCGATTTCCGCCTCATCTTCAAATGGAACGAATATAACGCTCCACTTCGTCGCAACGTTAGCTTGCAAGATGTTGGTGGTGCTGGCGTATTTTTACTTTCTAATCTCGGAAACGGCGTGACAGGAGAAACTCTTCACGTTGACGCTGGCTATCACGTGGTCGGCATGAAAGCCCCAGACGCTCCAGATATTTCAATCGTGAAAGAAGAAGAATAAAATTAGCAGATTCCCGAGTGGAGTCGAGGGGTCGACACACAAACTCTTGCCCCCTCGACTCCGCTCGGGGACCTGATTTTTTTCCAGTCTGATTTTTTTTCCGGGAATCTGATTTTTTTTCATGTTCATCAATCATCGTCCTTTCCTCATCATCATCTCTTCCCCTTCCGGCGCAGGCAAATCAACGCTCTGCCGTATGATTATCCAAAATGATCCACTGATTAAACTTTCGATTTCTGCCACAACTCGCAAACAACGTCCGCAAGAAATTGACGGCCAACATTATTTTTTCGTCACACCAGAAAAATTCACCGAGATGAAAAAAAATTCAGAGTTTTTAGAAGATGCAAAAGTTTTCGATCACAATTACGGCACCCCAAAAAAAATGGTTGATGGCGAAATAAAAAAAGGCAGCTGCGTGCTTTTCGACATTGATTGGCAAGGCGCCAGACAAATCAAAGAAAAATTCGACCATGATTCAGTAATCTCAATTTTTATTCTGCCACCATCACTTGGAGAATTGGAAAGAAGGCTTCACGCTCGCGCTTCCGACCCAGCTGAAATCGTGCAAGATCGCATGAAAAAAGCTCGAGATGAAATCAGTCATTTCGAAGAATATGATTTTGTTTTGGTGAATGACGATCTCAACACAACCTACCAAAAAATCCGCGCCATCATTGAAGCCAAGCGAGTCGCCAGACAAAGCAAAGCGGATTTAAAAAAACTCATCGAGCAATTTTCTTAAAACAGGTTCTTAAAACCTGTTCTAAGCTTTTAGTTCCCCGAGCGGAGCCTGGGGGATGTCGAAACATAATTTAAAAAAATGCACTCTCTCATCTCCTACACCATCGAAATCCTTGTCGCCTTCATTAACCAAATTGGATATTTGGGAATTTTTTTAGGCATGTTTTTGGAGAGTACTCTCGTTCCATTGCCGAGCGAATTAATCATGATTCCCGCTGGAATCGCGGCTTCGCAAGGCTTGATGAATATCTACATCGCAACTGCGGTTGGAATTTTTGGAAATATTGCCGGCGCGATTTTTAGCTATTACCTTGCCGCATCAATTGGCAGAACAATTCTTTTTCGCATCGGAAAATATTTTTTCGTGAAAGCCGAAACCACCATCAAAATCGAGAAATTTTTTCAACGTCACGGACCAATTTCAATCTTCATCGGACGTTTACTGCCGGGCTTTCGACACTTTATCTCACTTCCCGCCGGCATTGCAAAAATGAATTTTAAACGTTTCTTTTTTTATACCTCACTCGGCTCGGCAATTTGGACAACAATTCTCGCAGCTTTAGGATTTTTTATCGGAGAAAATCAGCAATTAATCGAAGAGAATTTGCACGAGATCATTATCGCATCAGCAGGAATTTGCGCACTGATTTTATTTGCCTACATATTTTTAAAACCAACGCGGAAATAGGCGTATCCAGTCACCACAGTCAAAATTGCTGCCAGTGAAAATAAAATTTTTGCTAAAGTGACAATGGCACTGATGATGAGAAATTTGATGTCAACTTCGATAAAGCCGCCGATCCAATAATAGAGCGCATAAGACGAGCCTTTTTCTCCCAGCAATAATCCTCCAATCGCAAACATTTGCACTGCGGTTTTATATTTTGCGAGATTGCTGACAGGAACTGAAACATGAATTTCAGCAAGAAATTCTCGCAACCCAGAAACCAAAACTTCACGACAGATGATGATCAAACCAGGAAATAAAATCCACGGATTGTCTGGATTAAAACGAATCAACATCACGATTGCCACGATGACTAGAAGCTTGTCAGCAATTGGATCGAGACACTTTCCAAAATTTGACTGCGCCTTCATCGAACGCGCAAAATATCCATCAAAATAATCGGTAATTGCCGCAATTCCAAATAGCGCCGCTGAGACGATGTTTGAAACCATTCCGGGAATATAGAAGGAAAAAATGAGAAGAGGGATGATGATGAGGCGAAGAGTGGTGAGGAAGTTAGGAAGTTGTTTCATGAGTATTTGGCAAAGCTCGAGGAACTTAGAGCCTTTTTGGATTCTTAGGTTTTGTTAATTTTCAATTTTTTCTTTTTTTGAATTTGAAACCGTTTCAATTTTCATTTTTGCCTCTTCCAATCTTTTAGCGCAATGTTCTCGTAGAGCATTTCCTTCCTCGTAAAGTTCAATCATCAAATCGAGATTTATTTTTTGTGAAGAAAGAGTTTCGACAATTTCTTCAAGGCGCGTCATCGCTGACTCGAAACTCATTTTAGAGATTTTTTTTTCGAAGTTTTTGGACATACTATTTTACAGAATCAAAAAGTGGAACCTCGCCGCCTATCTTGTCTGTAAGGCGGATTGGATATTGGTCGGAAAAACAAGCGTCACAATATTGAGGATTTTCGTTATCGCGTTTGCCTTTTGTGATGGCACGATAAAGGCCGTCGATTGAGATATAGCCTAACTTGTCAGCTCCAATCATTTTGCGAATTTCTTCGGTAGAAAGATGAGATGCGATCAAATCTTTTTTGTCTGGCGTATCAACTCCGTAAAAACATGGCGAGATTGTTGGCGGGCTGGCGATTAGCATGTGGACTTCCTTCGCGCCAGCATCGCGAATGAGTTGCACGATTTTTTTCGAAGTTGTGCCGCGCACCAAACTATCGTCAATCAACACCACCCTTTTTCCCTTGATTACCGCGAGGTTGGCATTGTGTTTTAACTTCACGCCGAAATGGCGAATTTTATCCGTCGGCTCAATGAAAGTTCTGCCAACATAATGATTGCGAATTATGCCAAGCTCGAAAGGAATTTTCGATTCCAGCGCATAACCAATCGCCGCCGGCACGCCAGAATCAGGCACTGGCACGATAACATCGGCATCAATTTTAATTTCGCGCGCCAACTCAACACCGATATTTTTGCGCATTTCGTAAACATTTTTTCCCTCAACCGCACTATCTGGACGAGCGAAATAGACATATTCGAAAATGCAAAATTTTGACGGCTTTTCGGCGAAAGGCTTGAGAGATTTTACGCCTTCAGCAGTGATTGAAATCATCTCGCCGTGAGAAATATCGCGCTCGAATTTAGCGCCGATAATATCGAAAGCGCAAGTTTCCGAAGCCACGACATAAGAGTCTCCAAGCCTTGCCAAAGAAAGCGGACGCACGCCGTTTGGATCGCGAAGCGCGATGATGCCATCCTTGTGAATTATGACGAGAGAAAAAGCGCCTTCGATCTGCGAAACGGCGTCGATAATTTTTTCGTGAAGAGTTGCTTTTTGGCTAAGTGCGATGAGGTGAATGATAACTTCGGTATCCATCGTCGATTGAAAAATCGCGCCGCGTTTGATGAGGCGATTACGCAAAATTTTTGCGTTGGTGAGATTGCCGTTATGGGCGAGTGCCAAAAATCCTAAACTCAATTCCGCAAAAATCGGTTGGAAATTTCGCGCCGTTTTTTTGCCAGCCGTGGAATAGCGCACATGGCCAATCGCTGAATTTCCTTCCAATTTTTTTACGACACGCTGCGAAGTGAAATTATCCGCCACCAAACCTTCGGCAAAATGCACCGAAAAATTTTCACCCGACATGGTGACAATTCCTGCAGCTTCTTGTCCACGATGTTGCAACGCGTGAAGCCCGAGCGCGGTGTTAACGGCAGCGTCCGCTGATCCAAAAATTCCGAAGATTCCGCATTCGTCGTGGAAATGGTCGTAAGTCGTAAGTCGTAAGTCGTAAGTCATTTGATGGATTTGATTAGTCCGCGAATTATTTTGGAAATTTCGTTAGCTTTTAAAATCAAGGATTCTGATCGCTGTTTTGATAAATATCCAAGATTTGTTGCGAGGTATATCATTGATTTCACTTCGTTGCAGGAGGAAATCGATATTGTCGCCCGACAGATCTGATCTTTAAAGCTATAATCTTTTAAAGATTTAAAAACAGAATAAACCTCAAGAGCCAACTCCTGAGCCTTTTGCCAAGCCACAATATCTTCAAATTTTTTTATCTTCATTTGACTTACGACTTACGACTATCGAACCGAATCGTAGTTCGATCTCGACATGAGATATTTATAAACGATTAAATTTTCCATAATCCGTTGGACGTAATTTCTGGTTTCAGAGTAGGTAATTAGCTCTATCCAATCAACCACTTTGTCGATGTCTTTTGCTTTGCGTGGATCGTAAAATTCGTTGATCCAGCGCTGCGTAGCATTAGGCCCAGCATTGTAGGAGGCGATGGCAAGCATTTCGGAGCCATCAAAACGATCGATGAGTTTTTTGATGTAAAAAGAACCGAGACGAATGTTGTAGCGAATGTCGGTGGCAAGTTTTTTTCTGTCATAAGGAATGCCGATTTCTTTGGCGACGAGCTTGGCTGTAGCAGGCATCAATTGCATAAATCCAAGAGCACCAACCTGACTCACCGCAACTGGCACAAATCCGCTTTCCTGCTTGATGATCGCATGCACTAACGGCGCGCTTTCATCGTTAATAACCTCTTTGACGATTTGAAATTTATCTTTGATGAAAAAAACATTTTTGCGCGCCGCAACACGAGAAATTTTTGCATCAAGCTCGCGATCTTCCAACTCATTAACGATTTTCATGACTACCGCGATCTGCCCCTCGGTTGGCGCAGTGTTGACAATCCACTCAAAAATTTTCGCTGCCGCCGCTTTATTGCCAGTAATTGCGAATAAATAAGCAACTTGTGCGGCGCGAGATTCGGCGATTTTTTGCATATCGCGACCAGTGATGTCGGGATCTTTCGGCAAAATTATATCGGCCTGTGCACCGGCAGAATCAAGGGTGCGATGCTTGTGAATTGCTAATTGTCCGTAGAAAAAAATCGGATATTTCGCCGCGGTTTTATACCACTCAATCGCCTGCGATTTATTGTTTTGAGATTCTTCGGCCATGCCGATCCAATAAGCTCCGCGAGCAAGACTGACGGGCTGCGCCACTACACGATAAAAATTTTCGAAATGCTGTTTGGCGATTTTTGGCTCATCCAAAAAACGCAGCGCAATCCAACCAGAAGTCCATTCCGCTTCCCAAAAATCAGCGGAATTTTTCGGCAAATTATGCTGCGAAATTATTTTGTAAGCGTTCTTATATTCCTTCTGCTTCAGCATCTCGCGAGCATAGAGCCGGCGCAGGCTCCACCACTTTTCTGGCACTTTGGAATCACGCGGCAAATCGAGCATAATGTCGATTAAATCATCCTGCTTATCTTTCGCTCTATACCACAAAATTCGACGATAGCTGAGATTTTCATTGGCGCGCAATTTGCGCGGAACTTCGGAAATAATTTTGTCGATATATTTCGGAGAATTTTGCATTTCGATGATGGCATAAAAAAGTTTTTGATAGTCATCATTGGCAAAACTCATTATGCGCTTAGCTTCTTCATTCTTGCCGTCCCACAGCAATCTGTCGATGCGATTTACGTGATCGAGTTCGCTAAGTTGTGTTGAATATTTTTGCAAAAAAACGCGCTCTTCTTCAGCAGTAAAATTTTCTTTTACCCACAAATTTGCGATTGAATTTTGGATTTTTCGGCGCTCCGCATCTTTCTCATTTTCCGAAATTTTTGCTCGCGCTAAATCGTCAATTTTTGATTCCAAAAGAAAGAGTTTTGATTCGGTTGTGCCGGCTGGGTTGCTATTGAAATAGATAGAGCTGGCCTGATACGGCACATCATTTGCAATTGCGACACGCTCAACATTTCGCCTGATTTCGCCAATGTTTGGATAAAAAGGATTATCCATGGCGAAACGCGAAATATCGCTGAAGGAAATTTCTTTGGCGTCGATTTTTCCGCTGAATTTATTCCACAAAACTATGTCGGAAACGGCGTCGGCGAGAGAAATTTTTGGCGTTTGATTTTCGGAAAGTTTTTGTTCGCGCGATTTCATTTGAGCCGCGTATTTCAAGGCTTCATCGTAGTTGTGATTATCGATTGCAATCGCAATTTTTTTGAGATTTTCCAAATCAGAAGCTGAGATTCCCTGCCATAATTTTTGTGAAATTGGCGCTAAATTTTTGGCCTGCGCTGAAAAATTAAAAATAAAAAAAACCGTCGCAAATAGCATCAAACAAGCCTTCGCGCTGGTATTAAACTTTGTCACTTTCGAGGAAATTTTTAAATGAGGAGAAATTCGCGGCGCGATTTTTATAAATTTTTTTCAAAAAACAATTTCTATTTCCCTGCGATTTTTGAGCGATTATTCATCCTTGATGGGCAAAATTCTTAGCTCCCCGAGCAATTCTAAGTTCCCCGAGCGATTTTTAGCTCCCCGAGCAATTTTAAGTTCCCCGAGCGGAGTCGAGGGGCGGGAAAGCAAACTCTCATCCCCTCGACTCCGCTCGGGGAACTGAGAAAGAGACCTTCGGCCTTTGCTCGGGGAACTAAAAATTGCTCGGGGAACTGAGATTAAAACTCGGGGAACTGAAGTTAAAAAAACAATCCATCACCTCTATAATCCATCACCTCTATTTTTCTTTTTCTTCTCTCTCTTTTTTCGCCTGCAAAACCACAACACTCAGCACTTTTATGAGATTTGGGGATGGTTTTTTGATTGAAGAATCGATGCCAGCAGCACCAATCTTATTTTTAATCGCCTCAAGATCAGCATGACGAGTGGTGTTAGCGTAATAGCTCATCCATTGTCTTTTATATTCATCGGTTGTTTGCACTCTTCCATCTTCAACTTTCCAAGTTTGATCTTTCTCGAGTTTCTCGGTGATTTCTTTACCTTGTTGATCAGAAACTGTAAGGATAACTCCTCCCTGAACATCGATTTTAAAATCTGACAGGGTTCTTTTTTTACTTGCTGATTTGGGCTGCTGCCCATTTACGACCTGAGCAAATCTTCGATCTCTGCTTCTATTAGTATCTCTTGGTCTTGGCTCTTTAGGTGGTCGAGCAGTTAGATTGCTTGAACCGCCGATTACATATCCAGGAAAGTGCTCAGAAACAATTTTGGCCTGATGCTTTCTTAACTCTTCTGCGCCTTCTGGAAATTTTCCTCCCACCCCTAGGCCTTTGATACGCTGCCCAGCATACCAACAAGCGATTGGACCGCAACTTGAACCATCTTGTTGCTTTGCACATGGCGGTTGTTTGATCTCAACTGCTCCAGTTATAATTTTGGATAAAGAATCTCTAAGAACCATTAGATCGACTTCAGTTTCAGCTGAATCATAAAAATTTGCGCTTGATAACGACACTGATCCACCTTTTTTCTCAAAATTCATCTCAAGCATCGTCCAGTGTTTTCCCCCAACATTTACCGGCAAAAAGATTTGAGCTTCATGCCCATTTTTCATTTTTTCGATCATTTGTTTAAGAGCATTATCTGCGCCCAGAAAGAATGCTGCTTGCGGACTTGCCGCCGCTGGCAATATACCAACAAATTTATTACCTTTTTTATACAGGCATTGCGTTGATTCATCAACCGCCACAAAACCAGCTTCAAGCGCATAAGCGGAAATCGTGTTAACAAGATCAAGTTTTCCAACACCTCCGCCATCTTCATACCAATATTTAGTATTCACAGCGGGAGCTGCTGGAGAAGTAGCAGCTTTTTGCTTCGGATTCCAATTTTCATCGTAGGCCCATTCTGCTATAAGTTTTTGCTGATCAAAAGAAGTCGGAGTTGTGACAATTCCAAAAACACCAGGTCTTTGTTTGCCCATTACCGCGGCCTGTCCTCCGCCAGTTATGTCGCCTCCATCGCCCAAATTCCAATTGTCAGCATTAGCGCCCCATACGTGGATCAAATTTTTTGATGCAGCTTTATCAGGGGAAACAATAAATTGAGTGCCAACTGTCTTGCCCACATCGCCAACGTTTCCATACGTGATTCTTCCGGGAAATTTAACCCCTAATTTCGCAATTAAACCAGAAATTTGACTAACTATGGCTGAACTTTGAACTGAATTACTCCATTGAACTCTCGCCAATCCAGTTCCAAGATAATGATTTGTGGCGCTGATTCCAGGAAAAATTACACGATATTCTCCATTATGTGACAACATCTTAGACAAAAGTTCAAACCTCTCAGTGATATGCCGTTTTATCGCCTCAAACTGCTCTGCTGTCGCCATAAATTCCGTAATTAAATTTTATATTTCCTTTCTCGCTCGAAAGATTTTGAGCTGAGGTTGGTTATATCGAATAGGAAGACGGATCCTGAAACAAGCTCAGGATGACGATTGGAGTTCAGGATGACAGTTGAAGTTCAGGATCCCGTCTTTCGCATCGCGAAATAATCGTCTTAAAAGGGGATTTATCCCGCGACAGACTAAAACTTCTCAGCTCCCCACACTGTGTCGAGGGCTTGGGAGCTTGCTTTCCCGCCCCTCGACTTCGCTCGGGGAGCTGAGACTAAAAATTAGCTCGTCATGGAATAATCGCCCTTAAAAGAATTATTTTTCGCTTTGATTTTGCAAACTGCTTTCCTAGTTTGCGCGAAAGTTTTTCTCCGTCAAACACAACAAAATCAAGCAAAATGCAGGCTCTGAGCAATTTTTTTATTCGTCTTTCGTCGCGTAAAATTGGCGCGGATGAATTTGGAAATGAATATTTTTTGAATAAATCTGGCAAAAGATTTGTGGTTTATAAAGGCCTCGCCGAGCCTTCAAAGGTGCCGATGGAATGGCATGGTTGGCTACATTATTCAACCAATATTGCTCCAGTAAAAATCAGCACACGAAAATTTTCTTGGCAAAAAATTCACCTGCCAAATTTAACTGGCACGAAAAATTCTCACTCGCCAAAAAATTCTTCTGCGAAAAAAACTAGCGCCGGATATGAGGCGTGGAGACCGGAATAAAATCGTACCCCTCGACTCCGCTCGGGGAGCTAAAATTCTCCGTTCGGAGAGCCATATCAATCAAAAATTTTATGAACAAAACCAGTAATTATTTCGAAATTATCGTCGGAACTTTCGTGCTTTTTTGTGCGATTTTTTTCTTCGTCACTTCATTCAAAAGCGCCAAAGTTGGCACTTCTTCTGGCTATCACCTCATCGCTAAATTCGACAATTCTGACGGCATTGCCAGCGGCTCAGATGTAAAAATTTCTGGCGTAAAAATCGGCACTGTCATCGAACAATTTCTCGACGAGCAAACCTTCCGCGCCACGTTAAAAATCAACATCGACAACAAGGTAAAGCTTCCTTCCGACACTTCGGCGAAAATCGCTTCCGAAGGTTTGCTTGGCTCAAAATATTTGGCGATTTCTCCCGGCGGCGATGAGGAAAATTTGCAAGATGGCGACGAAATTCAATTCACACAATCATCAGTAAATCTCGAAGAATTGCTCGGAAAATTCATCTTCAGCGACAAAGATAAAAAAGATAAAAATGACAAAAAATAATTTCTTCAGCAGCTTTTTAATCGCGATTTTTTTCTCGACATTTTCGCTGGCGCAGGAAGTTCAAAATTTGGGCTCAGACAAAATTGATCCTTCAAGATTTTTTTCCGTTGCCGTTGTTCAGGGTCTAAACAAAACCACCGCCAGAACTTCAATCTTAGAAATGAAAATCGGCGATAAAATCAACTTTGGAAGTTTGAGAATTATCGCTCGCAAATGTTGGCAGGCCCCGCTTGAACAAAAGCCAGAAAGCAAAATCCTTATCGAAGTTTTTGAAACTAAAAATGAAGATGGTGAAGAAAAAGAAACACGAATTTTCTACGGCTGGATGTTCGCCTCAAGCCCATCTATCTCTGGCATCGAACACCCAATTTACGATTTGACGGCAATTAGCTGTAGGAATAAATAAAATTAAGAATTCAGAGTTAAGAATTGAAGTCCGCAATTGACTCCGATTCAATCCGCAACTCCTAATTCTTAATTCTAAATTCATAATTTTTACTTCATGAAAATCTCCCCCTCCATCCTCTCCGCAGATTTTGCCAAGCTTGGCGAAGAAATTCGCGCCATCGAAAAAGCGGGCGCTGATTATATTCACATCGATGTCATGGATGGAGCTTTTGTGCCAAATATTACGATTGGCAATGAAGTGGTGAAGAGTTTGCGCAAAATTTCGGCGCTACCTTTCGATGTGCATTTGATGATTAACAATCCTGACGCTCACGTCAAAGCCTTTGCTGACGCTGGTTCCGACATTATCACAATTCACGCTGAAGCATCGACTCATCTCGATCGTTCGGTCGATTTAATAAAATCTTTGGGGAAAAAAGTTGGCGTTTCTCTCGTTCCTTCAACCAATGAAGACGTGCTCGATTATGTTTTGGAGAAGCTCGATTTGATTTTGGTGATGACGGTTAATCCTGGTTTTGGCGGACAAAAATTTCTTTCTTCGCAGCTGAAAAAAATCGAAAATATTCGTAAAAAAATTGAGAAGTCGGGGAGGAAAATCGAACTAGAAGTTGATGGCGGAATCAACGCAGAAACCGCGAAATTAGTGGTTGCAGCCGGTGCAGATGTTTTGGTTTCCGGTTCTTACATTTTTGGATCAAAGGATTTCGCAGAGGCAATTTCTAAATTAAAATCATGACAAAATACGTCGTTTACGGCCTCGGAATTTCTGGAATTTCCGCCGCAAAATTTTTAGCAAAAAATGGTGAAAAAATTATCGCCACTGACGACAACGAAAAAACTCTCGCTGAAGATTCGCAAAAATTTCCTGACATAAAATTCGCCAAATCTGACGAAATCGAATATGACGCCGACACTCTAATTTCCTTCTCTCCCGGCATTCCGCTTTATTTTCCTAAGCCACATAAAATTTTAGAAATCTGCAAAAAAACTGGCGCACAACTTGCTTGCGATGCGGAAATTTTTTATCGCAAAAATCGCGATGCAAAATTTATCGCAATCACCGGAACCAACGGCAAATCCACCACCACCGCCCTCACCGGCTTTGTTTTTAATGAATTAGGAATTCCTTCCGCAGTCGGCGGAAATATCGGCGTGCCTTGTTTTGATTTGCCCGATCGATTGACCACCTACATTTTTGAAACTTCTTCCTACCAACTTGATTTACTTTCTGAGACTCATTTTAACATCGCGGCGCTTTTGAATATAACTCCGGATCACATTGATAGACATGGCTCGATGGCGGGTTATATCGAAGCAAAAAAACGGGTTTTTCGCAATCAAACTGCTAAAGATTTTGCACTGATTGATGTCGATAATGTCAATTCGAAAAAAGTTTTTGATGAGCTGAAAAGCGACAAAAATTTCCGCGCAACTTTAGTGCCAATTTCGACGAAAAAAATTCAGGAAAATGGCGTATCGCTTTTTGGCGGAAAGTTGGTGAATAAAATCGGCGGCGCAAATTCCAGCTTTGAATTAAAATCCGAATTTCTACGCGGTGAGCATAATGATCAAAATATGGCTTTTGCTTTTGCGATTAGTTTCTGCCATCTCGCCACCGATGAGGAAAAAATAATTTCAGCGATAAAAAAATTTCGTGGTTTGCGTCATCGCATGCAAATCGTCGGAAAAATTGGTGAAATAAAATTCGTCAATGACAGCAAAGCGACGAATGCAGAATCAACCGAAAATGCTTTAAAAGCTTATGAAAATATTTTCTGGATTCTTGGCGGAAGAGCGAAAGAAGGAGGAATATCAAGCCTCGCGCCCTATTTCAAAAAAATTGAAAAAGCTTATTTGATCGGAGAAGCGACAGAAGATTTTGCCAAAACTTTAGAAAAAAATTCCGTAAAATTTGAAAAATGCGGCGATTTAAAAACAGCTTTTGCGAAAGCATTTTTCGATGCAAAAAAATCTAGCCTAACAGAAAAGAACATCATACTTTCGCCAGCCTGTGCTTCGCTGGATCAATGGAAAAATTTCGAACAGCGCGGCGACTATTTCTGCAAGCTTTTTGATGAATTACCAAAATCCTGAAACGCAAAAAAAGATCGGAAAAGCCGCAAAAGGCTTAACCACTTTTGGCGTTTTGATTTTCGGATTAGCTGTTGTTCTTTTTTCTCCAAAAACTTCATCGCAATATCTGCCCGATTGCAGCGGAATTTCTGGAACTGCTGAACCAGGAAATAATTGCCTATTTTACGGAATGCCTTTGTGCCAAGCGGTTCCAAATGCTTCTTATTCGATTTCTTCATCCTACGTTTTAGCTTCAGGAACAACGGCGAGCCATCGCTCAAACTGCGCCAATCTCAGCGATTTACCACTTTGCGGACAAATTGATGGAACAGCAAATCCAGGAAAAAATTGCGTTAAAGAATGCAGCGATCCTTCTTTTACATCTGCAAATCCTTCCGACATTCGCGGCGAAGATTACGCCGTTCATGATCGCGATTGTATCAGATTTTGTGATTCTCCGGAAAGTGGAATTACAGCAAATTCTGGCGTAAACTGCGTTGGTAGAAAATGTCATCAACTCGCTAGTGGCACAAATCCAAACCCACCAACTAACTGCGGATTATTGTCATGCAATCTGCTTACGCCTGATGAATTAAACGATCCAAAATTCGACGATTCATCAAAAAAATATTGCGAAGGAACGGGAATAAAATGCTTCAACTTCACTCTAGCACAATTGCCATATGTTAAAATGCGCCCTACTAACACAATGTGCACAATTCACGACTGTCGCGCTACCTCGGAAACATGTTCACCTTTTGCAACCGATGATGTTCAGCAAATTTTAGACAAAGGAGCTACTTATGTGACGAATTATCAAACCTACATCACATCGGGATATGTCGTCACTTCTGGTACCATGTGCACACCAAAAATCTGTAAACCGGTGGTGCATAGGCAATATCGTTGCACACCTCAGGAAGATACCAGCCCAACAACAAGAAACTCTTCATGCGATTCCAGCGGAGATGGCGCGACATGTACTGGCGGCTATTGCTACAAAACCATCGACTGCAATCTTTCTGCAAATGATAGCCAACCAGAATGCGCCACTACTCAAAGCGTAGGAAGCTCTATTGGAACCAGCGATGACAGCATGAAGTCGTGGTTTTATCGACCAACACCAATGACAAAATCCGTATCCTCAAGCGGCATCGTCAAAAGCATGACTGAAAATTCCGGAAATGATGCGAATAGCCTCTGCTACACAACTGATCAAATGTACACCGCCAATAGCTGGGGAAATTGGGTTATTGATTACATGCATGATTATTCGCTGATGGATACTCGCTCTCCTTCCAAATGCGACACTGTAAGGCTTGGATCTCGCGGCGGCGGTTACATCTATCTCTGCGGCACTAACGGACTTCTCTACTCAATACCAAGCACTTCAACTGCGTATCACAAAGGCTATGTCCGCACCACTTTCGTTGAAGGAAACGCTTCTCACAAACTCATCGTCTGCTTGCGCTTCAATAATGCCATGATTCCAGCAAAAACCTGCGGCGCTCGCGAATGTGGAATTACCTGCTTTTTTGGCTCATGCTCTCAGGTTTGCGGTTATGACGAATGCTATGAACTAACAGTCACCGACAATTCGCCAAAAGAATGCGCCATGACAAGCTCGATATTTGACGGCAGCTCTGGCAATAAAGGCTGCATGGCAGTTATCGACGATTATCTCAGAGTTAGAGCTGTGAAATATGGCAATCACATTTGCACCTTTCTCGATTTGAAAGGAACCTTGGCCTATAACGCCATGTACTACAACGGCACAGAGCGCTTGGCTGACAATACCTGTATCTCGGGAACAAACAGCACTAGCGGCACTAGCACCTGCACTAATTCAATCAACACCAACAACTCTCCAGGATCAGCCAGCGTTTGGCGCACTCTGATAAGAATTCCCTACATTGACAATAATCGACCTTCCGGCCAGTTGCAGGGTTATCTAGATCGCTCTGGTCAGCTATTTCCAAAACAGGAATGTATTCAATCTCCTTACAGAATAACACCTCCGCGAGTCTACAATCTTGCAACGATGGAGAACTCACCAAACATGTTCTCTCCTCCGCTTTATGTTTTAAATTCGAGAATAAAACGCGGCAGCTCTGTTTCTCCAGGATCGGAGGAAGAACCGCTCGGACCAACCGATTTCCACTATCCAGAATTGGAGGTTAAATTTGGCTCAACAACAGAAAAACTAAGTCTTGGAATTGGCTATACCGGATTTGAAGTCAGCAGCCCAGATACACAAGCCAGCAAAACCATCACGACATCTGTCAATAATTTCACCTACACCGCAGAACTTTTTGTAAGAAAAGAATTTAACAGCGCTTCGCTCGATCCAATCTTTTGTCTTTATCAAAAAATTAAAGATCAAAACGGCGTTTATCTCGATCCAGCGCGAATCGAATGTGTTAGAAGAAATTTACCTGAAATCGATAACACTGCCACAAAAGCAATTTTATCTTCAATTGACCTTCGCAAAGTTAAAATCTCTCTTGATCCAACCAGCACTTACAACAACGCGATCATCAAAGTTAACTATCTCAGCAGTTCTGACATAAACGCTGCGGGATGCACTAGCGCCAACACTTCCTGCACTTCATCCATATCGCTAACCAATCCTGATCCAGCCTATGCAAGTTGCAATTCTGACCTAGAAAGATACGAGATTTGCGCTCAAAGAGATGAATGCAGCAAACTCAATAACGAATGCATCGTAAATGAAGTGAATCTTTTCAACGCAAGAGCCGCGTCTCAGCCAATCGATTCTTTTTTAACGATTCAAAGAAACTGCAACGAAATTTTACTCAGAAAATGCAATGATCGAAAAGGCATTTCAACCACCGCTGGCGCTAGCGCTATCGACCAAAATCCTACTGGAGAAACCCCTAATTCAAATGCTTATGGCTGGTTCAACGAAATCTGCATCACTCGCGGATTTGAATCAAAATTGCGTCGCATAATTTCTTATCCAGTCGTCAGCGGAGTTAAAGGAAAGTGCGTTATAAGTGCCGCCAGCCCTTATATCGCCGATGGAAATTCTGATACTAATTGCAACGAGGGTGGAAAAGCGCCAAATTGCCTATGCGTTAATGCGGATGAAGTTGTTGATACTTCCATCTATGTAGTGCGCTACGAAACTCCTCACGAAGCTGGTCTCTGCGTTGATATTCCTCTGCCGCAAACTTGCCCAGCGATCAACTACAACCTCACGCCAAATTCTGACGTGAATGATTTGCAATATGTGGAGCAATCCCTCGGAAAAGATTTTTACGACAATTCAACTGGGGTGAATTTATCGCACAAATATCGCACCGAAGGGAAGCCGGCGCCAAATGCGATTCCGCTTAAAGGACATGGCGAATTTCCGCGCACAATTTTTGGACTGGCAAATGTTGAAGGTCAGTGCAACGGCTATTGGCGCTACGCAACTTCTTACGGCATTCAAACTCCACCAAAGTTGAATTGCTTGAATAATAACGGCGTTGCGGAATGGGAAGCCGCGCCGCGCAATCCTTGCGTGCGCTATCAATGCCCTATTGTCACGACTTCTTCCAACGGAATTGAAGATAATGGCAATTACCAAAATGCTTACGGAGCGTTGGAAAGCGGTGAAAATAAAGGTCTAAGCAATGGCTTTGCGCTTTGGGATAATCTGACAAAAACCAACGATTTTACCGAAAGCGGCACAGCAAATTCATGCATCGTTGGCTTCAAAAAAGCTGGAGCATTAGCAACAACATCAAGTGGCACCGTCACTGGCGACAACGCTGTCACCGCTTCGCTTTACAATCTCATCACCGGTTATAGCGGCGGAACTTTACCAACTCGCAAATGCAACCAACTCGGACAATGGCAAACGCCTTCAAATGTTTGTCAAAGAATTACCTGCCCTGCGGTTAATCCACCAACTCCTGCGAATGCTTCCGACAGCGCAGCTTGGGAACTTTGGAGAAATTCTGGTGGCGCTACTTTCGCAGGAGTTAACGCTTCGAGAAGCAAAACCAATATTCCGAACGAATCTATTTCTTCTGGAACCTGCAACGAATCTCTTGGCTTCTTCCAAGCACCTGGAGCGCCTCAGCCAACAAGAAAATGTGATTATCTCGGAAATTGGGGCGCAGTCATCAACCCTTGCGTCACTAAGTGCGATGCCGTCACCGGCTCTGACGCTAGTAGCTCAAATAACGGCTATTCCTACTGGGACGCGGTTCCTAGCGTTCCGCTAAGCGGCGAAGCTGATGGCGTTTTAACCAGTTCATCTGGCAATAATGGCTGCGTTAGCGGTTATTATCCTTACCCTTACCCGCCGCTACGCGACAAATATGGCACTAGCTTCACAATTTCTGGCAGCGGACCTTACCGCAGCGATAGCGGCATCAACAGCTCACTCATGACAATTCCTGATAATTTGGCAAATGACACTCGCGCCGCTGGTTATCCGCAAAGAGTCTGCAAATCAGTGATTACTTCTGGCGGGGCGGCAAATGTTTGGACCGTCACTTCATCAAGCTGCATCAATAACTGCGTTGGCTCAGATCTCGATCCAAGAATTGGTGCTGGCAAAACGCAGCATTTAACTCACAACAGCTCGGTGATAATCGAGTGGCCAACCACAAATTTCGGACAATGGTCTTACATCGACAATCCAACAATCACGCAACAAGACGCTTCGCATTATTCCTCTTCAACCAGAACTAACGGCTATTATTCGCTCGCTCGCTATTGCAATCCAACTACTCACAAATGGGATAATCCAGTGCCGCAATGCGCCACTAGAAGCGGATCAATCGGCGCTTCCAACGCAATTTACGGCACGCCAGCAGATCGCACTGCGGTTGGATCAAGCGTTAGCGGAACTTGCATCAGCGGATATGGCGCAAATGGCAGCAATTCTATCGCGGGTTATCAATGCTCTTACAAAGACGGATCAGAAAAAATTGATGAAGTTTACTACAGCCTCACTAGCGGCGCAGCTTGCGTCAGATATTGCACCGTTTCTCCAAGCCAAATTTTTGGAAATGCTATCAATCCAAACAGCTCTAGCAGCAGCTCTGTCATGGCGGGACAAACTGTTTCCTTGAATTGCAAAAGCAACTACGGAAGCCCAGTGATTGGCGGAAGTCGCACTGGAGTCACTTACAATTGCAACAGAAATCCAACCGATCGCGCCGACGTCGCGCCTTACATAACCTGCAATACAGATGGAACCTGGACCTTAAGCAATGACTGCACAGCTTGCAGGAGTTGCACTGATAGCAGCAGCGTTATTGGCCTAACTTCGGCGCGCGTTATTTTATGCGATAACGCACCTTGGTGGTATGATGATTTCTATTTAACTTCATATGATGGACTAGCCGTCAATCCATCAAGCTCTGGAGGATCGAACATATATCTTCATGTTCTTGGGGCGCGCCCTCATGGTGACCATGCCACTAAAACCAATGTAAGCGTATCTCATCCAGAATTATGCGCTGGGGCTGGCTATCCAAAATCATATGCCACCGCTACCGCATATTGCTTTGACAACGTGTATCAAGTGACACAATTTGACTACTGGCGCTCTTACTAAAACCTTACTTTAACTATGAAAAAAAAATCATCAGTCTCAATCATCATGGGCAGCAAATCAGATTTTGCGACAATGGAGCATTCTTGCAAAATTCTCGATTCTTTTGGAGTTGATTACGAAACCAAAATAATTTCCGCACATCGCACGCCGAAACGACTTTACGAATTTTGCGAATCAGCGAAAAAAAATGGGATTAAAGTGATTATCGCTGGAGCCGGCGGCGCGGCGCATTTGCCAGGAATGGCGGCAGCAATGACAGAACTTCCAGTTTTAGGCGTGCCAGTCGAAAGCCGCGCACTTAAAGGCTTGGACTCGCTTTTATCCATCGCACAAATGCCAGCAGGAATTCCAGTTGGAACTTTAGCAATCGGTGAAGCTGGCGCAAAAAATGCTGCTCTCTTGGCAATTGCGATTCTTGCTTTATTCGACGAAAAATTAGCAAAAGAATTGGAGAAATTTCGTCGCAAACAAACTGAATCGGTGAAGATAAAAGTGACTTCCTGACTCGCGAAGACGACTCCCCGAACGAATGCCCTCAAGCTCCCCGAGCGGAGTCGAGGGGCAAGAAAGCAAACTCTTACCCCTCGACTCCGCTCGGGGAACTGCAGTTAAAACGAGGAACTGAAGTTAAAATGGGGAACTGCAGTTAAAATGGGGAACTGCAGTTAAAATGGGGAACTGAAGTTAAAAAATTAACTCATCAAAGGCCAATCTCCACCAAAACAAAACTGTAATTCTTGCTTTTAAAACCACCGAAATTTACAAACCCCGCCTCACCTCAAGCCACTCACATAAAACTCAAAATAACTTCAAATTAATAACCATGTCGCTCGGAAGACTAATCAGACTCGCGCTCAGAAATTTGCGCCAATTTATTGCTGGCTTTGCCTCAGTTCCAGCCTTTGCTTTTGTAAGAATTAAAAAACATCGCTTCGAACAAAAAAGATTAGAAAAATCCACAAGCGGCAGCATTTAAAAAAATCAATGAGAGATAATAGATATAACCAACAACCACGCCAATCAGAAGGTCAATTCAATCAACGTAGAAGAGATAATTTTCGTCCAAAAAAACGCGGAAAAAGTTTAAGCTTTCGTCTCGGACAAATTTTTAGTTTTGGCTATAACCTTGCTGTGATTTACCTAGTTTACACCCTTATCCAGCAAGGCGAAAAAGACTTAGCGTTAAAAATTTTCTTCGGAAATTTAATGCTAATTGCCTTCGCACTAATCCTAACTTTCTTTAGCAACAAAGCCTTTGCGGAAAGATCATCAAGACGCGGTGGGAAGCACAGGGAAAGAAGATTCAACAAACCTCGTGATCACGACAGAGAGAATTTTGATCGCAACAACGATAGGCGATAATTTCTCACAAAAGAAAAAGTGAAAAAAGGCGGAAATCATGAATTTGATTTCCGCCTTTTTTATGCGCAATTTTTAAAATGCCGTTGCAAATCAGTGCCTTATGGCGCGAGACACGGATTTACTACGCCGGATTGCCAATTTCCAAAAGCACCGCATCTCTTTGTTGGCTTAGCAACGCCGCTAGTATAGCCAGCAGGACAGTTGGTTGTGGCAACAACAACTTGGTCATAAGAGCCGGCTGGCCACACAATATTTGTAGCGCCGTAGGTCACATCGCTTGGATTATAAGCTGGACATGGAATCAGTGATAACGCGTTAAAATCAGTCAACATGTTAGTTCTTTTTTTTGCGAAAACTGCGTCATCAAACGTATCACTATTTCCCGAGGTAGAAATCAAATTGACGTTGAAATATGGCGAAGACTGATTCACGTCATTGTCGAGTTCGTCAGAATCGGAGGAGCGAGCCACTTGGGTTGAAGAATTAGCACCGAATGATCCCGATTTATTTGCTCCATAACTCACAATTGCAAAATCAGCAGTGGTTTGAAGGTTTGATGGCTTCTCGGTTATTGTGATTAGTGGAGTTGGATCTGGCGTACCTTGAGCGAAATTAACATAAAAAGTTGAAGAATCGGTAAGTCTTTTATCGACAATATAAGCAATTTTGCTTTCGAATCCGTCTTCTGCCATTTCGGCGCTTAGACCAAGAGTTTTTGACGGAATCATTCCATAAACTAAATTTGCTTCACTAGCTGAAGTATAAACGCCGCTTCCGCTACAACTTCCATCGCTTCCAATTGATGTTCCGTAAGTTGAGCTAGAACTTTTAATTTGAGTTAAATCAGCTGGGCATGGCAATTTTTTATAGATCACAAGGTAATTTCCCAAAGCCTTGTAAAGCTCCTTCATGCGATCATTTGTTAATTTTATTTTCGCATTATTAACACTACCAACCGAGACCGAGAGGGCTCCAGTGATAAGAATCGAAATAATCACAATTACGATTGAAAGCTCGATTAAACTGTAAGCTTTCTTCAAATTTTTTTTACTCATTTTGCTATTTTTTTATTTTGACAATTCGAACTCGATTCCTATTTTCCGCGCCTTCGTTTTTTGGAAAAAATCCAACAATTTTTCTAGTTAAGAATTTTCCTCTAAGGATTTTGAGTGAGGTCGAGGTTTTTCGGAGTGAACTGAGGAGGAAGTGTATTAGACATACACGACCGACGAAGTTTGCTCCGAAAAACCTCGAGATCGCTCAAAAGCCGACGAGGAAATGTGGGGATATAGCTCAGTTGGTAGAGCACCTGCTTTGCAAGCAGGGGGTCAGGAGTTCGAGCCTCCTTATCTCCACCATCCACCTTCGCTCAACTATGGTGTGATTGGCAATTTAGATGAATCACCGCGAAGCGCAGCAAAAGCAGATAATTCCTTCACCAAAAACTCCTCCGGAAATTGAAGATGTCCAGCACCTTGCACTTCGATGAATTTTTTTGGCGCTTTGATCGCTTCGAATAATTTTTTTCCTTCCGAAATATTTACAATCTCGTCATCAGTTCCGTGAAAAATTAAAACTGGAGATGAAATTTTTGGCGCAAATTGTATTGAATCGAATTTGTCTTTGAGCAACAGATTTATTGGCGCGAACCAATATTTTGTTTTTGCGACACTAGTGATGGAAGAAAATGGCGATTCCAAAATCACCGCAAAAAAATCAAATTTTGACGCCAACTGAACTGCAACTCCCGAACCCAAAGATTCGCCAAACAAAATCACATCTTTCGGCAAATATCCTTGATCCAAAAGAAACTTAAACGCCGCTTCGCCATCCTTTATCAATCCAGCTTCGGAAGGCTTTCCTTCCGAACCAAAATATCCACGATAAGAAATCGCCAAAACGCCAAAACCTTCTTTGGCGAAAGCTTCAAATTTATGCGAACGTCCACCCAAATTTCCGGCATTGCCGTGAAAATAAAGAATGATTTTTTGATTTCCTAAAGGCTGTAGCGGCGGCTCTTTGAACCAAGCGAGAAGCTTTATTCCATCTGCAGCAATAATTCTTTTTTCAACAAAACCTGCTGTTGAATTTTCCGCTCTTCCCATCGGCGAATATTGCAAATTGCGTTGGAAAAAAAACAGAAAAGCCAAAAGCAAAAGATAGCCGAGAATAGCTAAAATTATGGTTTTTTTGACATGCGTAAAATTTGAAATCATCTAGTTGAGAATTTTGACTGATTGGGGTCGAACAGATGTGTGTTATTATCGCGAATTTTTGTCGTCACCTTCTTTCTCTTTTTGCGAGAAAAATCTGCATAAGTTATTGGAAAATTTTGCTCTAACAGAATGGCTTGGATCTGCTTCTTTTGATTCCTTAGCGCACCAATTGCTTAAAATTTTTTCCATCTTCTGCATTGCGGCGGGATCAGCAATGGCAGGGAGAAAATCTTTAATGAGCTCAGAAATTTTTGGCATTTTAACGCGAGTCACTTTTTTCGTTTTTTCCAACTATAGCCGAGAGTTTTTCAGCGCCTTCGCAGAGATTTCTTACCAATGATGTTTTGGGAGTTTTTCCATTAAAAAACTCCTCAGCTTCTCTTTCTTCGGCCGTTTCCCTGCAACGATCAATAGTACGTCGCAAAACCTCTCCTGCGGCAAATCCAACAGTAAAAGTAGTCGATCCTTTTTTTAGCAAATTTGCTGTTTTTTTAGTCATCAAATTAAGAAATAAATGCTTTGAGATCTTCAGAATTTTGAATCGAGCGCGATTTTAAATTTGGGCAAGTTCTTCCGACCAAGCCCGCCAAAACTTTTCCGGAACCGATTTCGATAATTTCTTCAACACCTTGCGAAGCTAGAAATAGCATGGTTTCGCGCCATCTAACCGAACCGGTGATTTGTTGCGCGAGTAAATCACGAATTTGATTTGCGTCAGAAACAATATTGGCGGTGACGTTTGCCACAACTGGTACTAGCGGTGATTTTATTTCCGCTTTCGCCAGTGCGATTTTCATTTCATTTTGCGCATCAAGCATCAAAGCCGAGTGAAATGCACCACTCACCGGCAGAGCAATGGCGCGCTTTGCGCCCTTCCCTTTGGCAATTTCGATGGCGCGATCAATCGCCGATTTTGATCCAGAAATTACGATTTGTCCGACGGAATTATCATTCGCAACTTGGCAGATTTCGCCTTGCGCTGCTTCGCGCGCGATCTCTTCAGCGACTCCAATTTCAACCCCTAAAATTGCCGCCATTGCGCCTTGAGTTTTTTCGCCACATTTCGCCATTTCACGACCACGAACTTGCAAAAGTTTTGCCGTTGTTTCAAGACTGAGAGCTTGTGCGGCGCAGAGCGCGGAATATTCGCCTAGAGAATGTCCTGCCGTAAAAGCGCAGAGATCTTGAAATTTTTTTCCAAATTCTTTTTCCAAAATTGTGACGAGTGCAATTGAAACAGCCATGAGCGCGGGCTGCGTATTTTCTGTTTTGGTCAGCTCTTCGCTTGGCCCTTCGAACATAATTTTCGATAAATTTACGCCGAGAATTTCATCAGTTTTTTGAAAAACTTCGCGCGCGCATGAAAAATTTTCGAACAAATCTTTTCCCATAGAAACAGCTTGGGAACCTTGACCAGGAAAGACGATAGCGGTTTTCATAAAAATTAGTCGTAAGTCGTGAGTCGTAAGTCGTAAGTTGCATTTTCAACAACTTATCAACCAAAACTCACAACGGTTTAATATCTTTAGTCTCAACTCCTCGAGCGGAGTCGAGGGGTGGGAAAGCAAACTCCTAACCCCTCGACTTCGCTCGGGGAGCTGAGAAGTTTCGGGGAGCTGAGAAGTTTTAGTCTGTCGCGGGATAAATCCCAAAATTACGAATATCGTAACTCGTAAATAGTAAGAAAAAGCCGATAAAAAACCGACTTACGACTTACAACTTACGGCTTACGACTAGAATGAATATTTTTTCAGAATTTTTTTTACATCTTCTCGAACCGCGCCATCGTTAAGCGCAAAGGCGATGTTGGCTTCGAGATAGCCAAGAACATTTCCGCAATCAAAACGCGTTTCGTCGATTTTTTTGTAGTAGTAAGGAAATTTTTTGCACATCGCTTTCATGGCGTCGGTAAGCTGAATTTCGCCGCCGGAGCCAATTTCAAATTTAGAAAGATATTCAAAAATTTCTGGCTGAAGAATGTAGCGACCAGTGATCGCGAGATTCGATGGCGCTATTTCTGATTTTGGTTTTTCAATCATATCGATGATTTTTTCTTCGCCTTCGATTTTGATTATGCCGTATTTGTTGCTATCTTTAATGTCGATTTCATCAACAGCCACAACGCTTGATACCTCTTCTCTTTTTTCATAAAAATCGATCATTTCGCCCAGAAAATTTCTTTTGCGATTCTTGCTTTGCATCATCATTTCGTCGGCAAGAATCACGACAAATGGCTCGTCTTTAGCGATAAAATTTCTAGCGCACCAAATTGCGTGACCAAGTCCGAGCGGTTTTTGTTGACGCACGAAAGCAAGCTGGCCAGCCTCCGGCATCCATCCGACAACTTGCGAAAGTTCCTGCGATTTATTTTTTTCATCGAGCTTTGATTCCAATTCGTAAGCGTGATCAAAGTGATTATTGATGGCGTTTTTATTGCGGCCGGTGACGAAAATAAATTTTTCGATTCCAGCGTCGCGCGCTTCTTCAAAAGCATATTGGACGATTGGTTTATTGGCGATTGGGAGCATTTCTTTCGGCATGGATTTTGTTGCTGGCAAGAAGCGCGTGCCAAGTCCACCAACAGGGAAAACTGCAGTTTTAACTTTTCTCATGATTTAAAAATGGATGAGTAATGGATCCCGAAACGAGTTCGGGATAAAAATTTGGCGATTATCCCTTGATGGACAAAAATTCTTAGCTCCCCGAGCGGAGTCGAGGGGTAGGAAAGCAAACTCCAAACCCCTCGACTCCGCTCGGGGAGCTGAGGTTAAAAAATTAATCCATCAGGGGATAATCGCCAAAATTTTAAACGAATCAGCTTACGCTTCTTCGTTTAAAATTTTTAACTTACGGTAAATTGTGGAGCGGCCGATATCGAGTTGTTTAGCTACCTCGGAAAGGTTGCCGTTGTAGATGTCAACGAGTCTGCGAATGATTTCTTCCTCGATGATTTCGATAGTTTTGCACTTACCTTCATCATCAAAAATATCGACCAATTCGCTGTTAATATCGGAATTTTTTTTGATCGCAGATTTAGCTTTGGTGAGGCTGTTATTTTCCTTGTTGAGCAATTGCGGAAAATGTTCCGGCTTTAAAACGTCAGAATCGCAAAGCACCACGGCGCGAAAAACAGAATTTTTGAGTTGGCGCACGTTATCTTCCCAATCGTAATTGTAGAGAAGGTAGAAGGCGTCTTGGCTGACGGCTTTGATTTTTTTATTTTCATTGATGCTGAAATCGCGACAAAAATTTTCGACAAGCGCTTTTACATCTTCTTCACCACGTTCTTTGAGTGACGGAATTAGGATTGGAAATGCTGCGATGCGATAGCGCAAATCTTCGCGGAATTTTTTTGCTGCAACTAATTTTTCTAAATCGCGAGTAGTTGATGAAATCACGCGGACATTGACTCGCACTGGAAATTTTCCCATCACTGGAGTGAATTCACCTTCTTGCATGAAGCGCAAAAGCTTCATCTGTAATTCTGGTTTTAGCGTGTCGATTTTTTCGAAAAAAACTGTACCATTATTGGCTTCGCGTAATTTGCCGATGTTTTTTATCATGCCATCTGCCAAGGCTTTTTCTGATCCAAAAAGCTCTTCTTCAGCGTTGGAACTTTTTAGCAAATCGCATTCAACCATGATGAATGGTTTTCCTGATCTTGGGCTGGAGCCGTGAATGGCGCGAGCTAAAAGCTCTTTTCCTGATCCGCTTGGACCTTCAATCAAAACTGGAATCATCGAATTTACGACTTTCTTCGCCAATTTGATCACGCCTGAAATCGGTTCGCTTTGACCAATAATGTCAGAAAAAGCCACTTGATCTTTGCCTTTGCGCGCCAAGTGCGAAACCTGATATTTCAAATTTTTCTTTTCGATGGCGTTGTTGATTGACGCGGTGACGCGAGCAAAAATATCGCGTTCGCCTTTTACGATGTAATCAATGGCGCCGTAATTGATGGCGGTAACGGCAAGCGTGACGTCCTTATTTGCCGTTAAAACGATGACTTGCAAATCGCCTTTAATCGGCCCGATTTGCTTGAGAACAGTGAGTCCGTCTAGATCTGGCATGGAGAGATCGAGCAACATCACATCAACATCATGACAAGAAATATCTTTGATGACCTTTTTGTTCATGAAAAAATCAACCACTTCCATCCCGCTGCTCATCACCAGGTAATTATGGCCTAAATCTTCAATAAATTTGCTGAGAACTTTGCGTTGTGTTGGTTCGTCATCAACGATGAGAATTGTGCGCTTAACCATTTTTATTTATCTCTTTTAATTTTTTTTCTTGGAGGAGTTGGATAATTTTTGCGGCGGTTTCTTCAACTGATCTTTTAGTGACGTCGATCACTGGACAGTTGAGTTTGGCGAATAATTTTCGCGATTCGGCGACTTCATTTTGAATCGATTCGATATCGACATAACCAGTCGGAGAATCTTGCCCGAGCGAAGTTAGGCGCGTTTGCCTTATTTGCAGTAATTTTTCCGGATTGATCGTGAGGCCAACAATCAGCGGTTTCGCAAGGTCATAAACTGTTTGTGGAATTGTGTCGATTGAGACGAAAGGAATGTTGGCGGTTTTATATCCACGACAAGAAAGATAAACTGAAGTCGGCGATTTCGAAGTGCGCGAAACGCCGATGATGACGATGTCAGCTTCGAATAAATCCCAACTCGATTGTCCGTCATCGTGAGTGATGCTGTAGCTGATCGCCTCAACACGAGAAAAATATTCGCTATCGAGCAAGTGTTGGCGGCCAACGGTGTGACTGATTGTCATGCCGAGATAATTCGAAAATTCGGCGATGATGTGTGACAAAACTGGAATGCATGGAATCTTCAGCGCGAAACATTGTTTCTTTAAATCTTCCACCAATTCGTCGTGCAAAATTGTGTAAAGCACAATTCCTGGAGCTTGCTTGATTGACTCAAGAACTCTGTCCATTTGCGGCTTAGTACGAACTAGCGGCCAGATAAAATCGTTGGAATCTACACCTTCAAATTGCGATAAAACTGCACGCGCAACCGAGCTTAAAGTTTCGCCAGTTGAGTCAGAAACGAGATGTAAATTGATGAGTTTTTTCGACATTAGTTTTTTCGTGCGGATGGCACTTTTATGTCCGAGTTGACAATCACCGTGATTCTCGTGCCTTGCGGAACTCTGATCACCGGATTCAAATCAATCGTGTTTCCAATCACCTGACCAACAGTATCGATAATGGTTTTGGTGACGTCATACAAAGCTTGGTTTGTTGCACTTCCAGTTGTTGTTGTTGTGCCTTGAGTTGGATTTGTTGTTGTGGTTGTAGCGGCATTATTGGTGAGAAGTTTTTGCGCCGCAGAAACGCCACCAATAGCCAAAATACTGGTCAACATTGAGTTGGCGATAACCGAGCTGTATTTGTTATCAACGTCTCCGGCAATACCTGATCTACCGAATTGATCGGAAGCGTTGAAGGTGATAGCTAAATCAACGCCATCTGGGCGAATCAAACGCGTCCAACCAATTTGAACTCTGCCCTGCCCGCGCTTAACCTCACTTGAATAAGCGCCGAATAATCTCGAACCTTTTGGAATTAAAACTTCATTTCCCGATTCTCCAAAAACATCGCGACTAACTACAGCGCGAACCAATCCAGGAATTTCGGTATTGATCGCGGTTTCGAGAACCGCCGTCAGCAATTTACCTTGCGCAATAGTGTGAACGCGATCGGCGATGTAAGTTGCAGTCACTGAACTTGTGTTTTTAGGAAGGTCTTCGATTGGATCTTTGTTAAGCTGAACGATATTGTTATCATAACCAACAGAGCGTGTCGGGCCCCCGCCGCCAACAACTCCAGAAAAAACCACAATTGGCGCATAACGCGGATCGGCCGGCTTAACTTCCGGCGCTTTTTCTTCAACTTGCGCTGGCGCTTCTTTTACGATTTCTGGTTGTTGTTTGTTCTGATCAAGCTGAGTTGGCAATAATTGCTTCGAATTATCCGCTGAATTTTGTTGCTCTGGAGTCAAAGAAATTTGCTCTGGCAAGATCGAATCCTTCGGCAATTCAGGTAAAGTAGGAACTTCTGGAACTGCTGGTTTGGCGAGCAAATCAACGTCATCTTTTGCCGCTTCGGTTGGTTTTTCAATTTCAAACGGAGATTTTCCATCATCGCTTTGAGCAACTGTGGAAGGGGTTGGAGGCACAATAGCTTCAAGATTTTCCTTCTGAGCATCTCCTTTAGAAAAGAAAATGTAAAACACGATAACCGTTAAAAGTGTGGTAGCGGCGATGATTAAAACTTTACTTTTTTTTGCAGCAGCGATCGCGGGTCCGGTCGATTCAACTTCCACTTCCTCATCATCTTGCTCGATCTCTGGATCTGGCTGCTTTACTGGTTTAGATTTCATGAAAAATGAAATTATAAAAGTTAAAAATTCGTAAAATTTTTTGACGCACTAAAACTTAGTAATTCGTAATTCTCAATTCGTATCTGCCGTTAAATTGGTGATTGTTCCTTCAAACACAAATTACAAATTCAGCTCCCTGAGCAAAGGCCATGGGCCGTCGTCGAGGGGGTTTTGAGTTTATCTTCCAAACCCCTAGACGACGCTACGCTTTACTCGAGGAGCTGAGAATTTTTTTCCATCTAAGAATTTTTGTTCATCAATGGATAATTGCCTTAAATTACTTTCATTTTTGAAAGAAATTTTCTGATCGACTCAAACACTTCTTCTTTGCCTTCTGAATTTACGATGATGTGATTTTTGAAATTCATTTCATCAAGAAATTTTTCCTTCGATTGAATTTTTTCATAAATCATTTTTCCGCTAATCGGATTAACCACAGGATCACCCTGAGCTTGAATTATCAAAGCTGGAGCTGTCACATTTTTTAAATTATCCTCGCAGTTTTTCATTAATTTTTCTAACTCATTTACTGCCTTGATGTAGTTGCGCGAATAGTTGATTTGCGGATTTTCCGGCACGTCATCAACATATTCAAAACGACCTTTTTCGATGTGAAAATTATTCAGCATTTCGTTCCATAAATTTATTCCTGGAACCATGCGAGCCTTGATATCTAGGAGTTTCAGCGCCGCATTTATCGACACAACTCCAACAATTTTTTTTGCCAAGCGATTTTTTCTCGCACAAGAAAAAAGTTGCAAAAGCCCGCCGGTGGAAAATCCAATTAATAAAATTTTTGCCGAAATATTTTGTAAAGCAGCATAACCGCGCTGTGTTGAATTATACCAATCTTCCCAAGTTTTGTCGCGTAAGTTAATCGGTGCGGTGCCGTGTCCGGCGAGTCTTACGCCATAAACCTTCAAACCAAATCCATTTAAAAATTTCGCCAAGGCTTCAACCTCTTTTGGCGCTGATTTATATCCATGCGAAATCAAGACTGAAACGCGACGCACTTTGGAAGAAACTTTTGCTCTAGAATCAAGAAAGAAAGGACTTCCGATTGACTTATCTTTGGAAAATTTTTGATCGAAGTGAATGTCGTAATCAGAATTAAAAATTTCCAAATCGCGTCGATAAAGTTCAGAAAAAACTTTTTTTCGCATCTCATCGTCGGGAGTTTTTGCGTTGCGTTTGACAATCGCATTCGCCGTTTCCAAAAGAAAAAATTCATTAGCAACAACCTGTAGAGTGTTCTCCAGCCTGATCTCGTGAAAATCAATTTTTTTAGTAAAAGCCGATTTGTTGATACGAATTTTTGCATCGGAAATTTCCTTAATCAGACCTTGTTTTTTTGCCAATTCAAAAACTGAATCAAACTCACGATGCGGCTCATCAATAAAAATTTTAAATAAATTTTCTTCAAAAATACTGTGATTCAAACGATGTTTTCCAACTTTTTGAATCATTGTTGCGGATAGATAAATCACGCGTTTGAGACGATTAATCTCAATTTCATTTTCAGAAAAATGATGCAATGCGGCGCTAAAAATATGATCGAGATTAATCTGAATGTCGGAATAAATTTCCTCCATAAACTCATTTGTGAGTCGTGATTTGAAGTAGCGCAAAATAAGATTATTTTTTGTTTCGTCCTTAATGATTGGAATCTGCGAAACCATGTCCCGCGTGGTTTTAATGTATTCTCCAAGATTAATCGGATTGCCAAAGTTAATGTTGATTTCACCACCGAGAAGCAAATTGCCTTCGATCTCCAACTCTTCAGCAATTTGCTTGGGAATTTTCTTAACCAAACGTGCAACAAGTTGCTGAATTTTATTTTCACCAGGTCGAATGGGATAGTAGGTGATATTGAGCGGAACTATGTGGGTGTTGAGATTTTTTAGCTGATCGCAGTGAAAAATTCCGAGAGTTTCTTGAAAATTTTTTAGCGCTTCTTGGTTATTTTTTTCGTGAGCTTCGATGATGTCGCTGCGATAAAGTTGCGACTTCAAAGCTAAAACTGCTGAACCTGTGCGCACAGGTCCAACGCGATATGGCGTATAATTCACAAAACCAGATTCTTGGCGAATTTCTTTGCTCTTCACCATGCTACCTTCTGGATAAATCATCCAATCGTAATTACCGCTGATTAGATCGTGCAAAATGATGTTATCGCGTTGCGGATTTTTGGTTGAAATCGTGCCAACCGATTCAAGAAATTTGCCCAAAGCACCGAAATAAAGACCAGAATCGGCAAGACAGCGCACTTGTCTTCCTGTGCGTTTATAAATGAGGTATGGAATAAAAAAAGTTTCAGAACGAGTGAAGTGATTAGCGACGAATATCACTGGCTGAGAAGGGAGTTTTTCCAACCCCGTAATAGAAAATTTTGAACCCAGAAGCTTTTCTAAAATTTGCAATGCAAAAGCAGCGTAACGGAAAGAATTGGAAGGCATTTTAGCAATTGGCAATTAGCAAAATTTACGAGAATTTTTTCTCAAAAACCGATTCATTTAGTTTGATTAATTCCTGAACTTCAATTTCTGATTTTTCGATGCGAATTTTATCTTTTGCAACCGACCCAATTCTAAAAACTGGCACGCCCTTCTTTTCAGCTTTTTTTCTAAACTCCTTAACCATTTCGAAATCAAGAGTGACAAGGTAGCGAGACTGATCTTCACCAAATAAAATTTTATTTTCGTCAGTTTCACCAGATGATTTCAATTCACTTAAATCAAGGTTGCAGCCTAGTTTTGGAGTGCACATTTCAAACAAAGCAACCAGCAAACCGCCGTCGGAAACATCGTGACAAGCCTTGATTGAAGCGCTTTCGATCAATTCTCGGACAAATTCGGAATGTTTTTTTTCTTCCGCTAAATCAACTTGCGGCGGATTTTTTTTGCTTTCAGTTTTTAAAATTTCTTGCTCGAAAATTGAGCAAGAAATATGGCCAGAAGTTTTTCCAATCACAAAAATTTCATCGCCAAGAAGTTTGAATTTTGCATCACATCTTTTGTGAAAATCTTTGAGCAAACCAACGCCGCCAATTGCTGGAGTTGGCTGAATTGCTCTGCCATCAGTTTCATTATATAGCGAAACATTTCCTGAAATTACCGGATAATCCAAAACTTTGCAGGCCTCGGTTATGCCTTTAATGGCGCGCACAATTTGCCCCATTATTTCTGGCTTTTGTGGATTTCCAAAGTTCAAACAATTGGTGATTGCAAGCGGCTTTCCACCAACTGCGGAAATGTTGCGATAAGTTTCTGCAACCGCTTGTTTTGCGCCTTCAAAGGCATCTGCTTCAACATAACGCGGAGTGCAATCTGCCGTCATTGCCAAAGCTTTTTCTGTGCCGTGAACGCGCACAATTGCAGCATCTCCACGAGTGTAAATCGTGTCGTTCATCACCTGAGAATCATATTGCTCATAGATCCATTTTTTGGAGGCGAGATTGGAAGTTTGGAGAAGGATTCGTAAATTTTCTAAAGATTGAGACATAAAAAAATCGTGAATTGTGAATCAAAAATGAGACTAAAAAAGTTGAGAATTATGGCTTGCGACTAGTTAGTGCTACATTGGCGTAAAACCACTTCCACTCTGCCTTCCCAGAACTCTTGAATCACAATGTTTGGATGAAAGTTTTTTATGATTTCATAACTTAGATCACAAGGAAATTCATTGGCATAAATTGCCTGCGAAAAATGTTCGGAAAGCAGGTTGGCAAGATCAGAGAAAAATGAATCTTTGTAAACAAAAACTATCGGCAAATTCTTGTCGTCATTGGTAAAAAAATACGGCTTATGGAAGTGAGAAATGCTATCTGGATTTGGCAAAACTCGGTGAGATTTTTGCTTAAATTTTGGAGTTAAATCATAATCTAAGTTGGTTGCGTCAGAATTCATTATATCAGAAATATCTCCGCGCAGCATTAGGTCTTCTTTATTCAAAAAATCTGTTCGTAGATGTGGTTTTAAATCTAGTTTTTTAGCAATCTCAACATAGGCGTAATGCGCTCCACGCTTGTTCCAATGAGTATCAGTTTTGTGATAAATAACTTCGTTTTTCTTTGCCATAAGGAGAATTGGCCGCAAATCTAAAACTGGAAAATCAGGATATTTTTTTCTCAAAGCATCAAGAAATTTATCAATACGATGCGGCCCTTTTGCCAAAAAATAATCCGGCAAAAATTCTGGATAAATTGTGCTCTTATCCGCCGCAATTATGAGCAAATAATCAATGTTTTTTGCGCGCATCATTTGCCAATTTTTGTAAAAAGATTCTACGCCGCGCGCGACTAAATCATCGCTCAAAGAAGCTCTGCCTGCAGCATCTAACAAAGAATTATGATTATCGAAATAAAACCAATTTTCTTTTCCAATCACCGCTCTGGCATCAGGAGATTCGTTAAAAATTTTATCCATAATTTTTGAATTTGCCGAGATCAAACTTTTACGAAATCCGTAATTATCGTTAAAATATTTTTCATAATTTTTTGGATAATCTTTTGAGAAAGAAAATTGCGGTTTTTTAGCAGGCAATCTTTTTTCAAATAGATCTTTAATCGGCGAAAAATGAAAAACTAAATCCAGCGCTGGAAGCAACAAAATCAAGGCAAAAACTATGGTAAGAAGTTGATTTTTTTTCATCAGCTAGAACTGAAAATAAATGAAAGGATTGTGAGTTGCGGCGGATAATCTGACGATGGTAAAAATAAAAATCGCAATCAGCGTAAAATCGAAAATGCTGATAAAAATTTTATTTTTTCTCATGAGCTTTAGTGCGGTTTTTTTGACAAGCGGAGAAAAACCAAGCAAGGCTAAAACAAGCGACATCCATAAAAAATGCGAATGCAAAAGTCGCGAAATATCGTTAGAAAAAACTTCAATCTGATTGCCAAAAAACATTGTTTGCAAATAGCCGAGAGCCTGCGTCAAATCTGGGCTGCGGAAAAATACCCAGCCAATCATCACTACAAAAATCGTATAAAAATTTTGTAAAAAACTTGGCACAGAAATTTGCGGAACGATGCGCTCCGCTACTAGAAAAAATCCGTGAAACATTCCCCAAATTACAAAATTCCAACTCGATCCGTGCCACAATCCGCAAAGGAAAAACACCAAAATTAAATTAAAATATTGTCGAGAAAGTGAAGCGCGATTTCCACCAAGAGGAATATAAACATAGTCGCGGAACCAAGCGGAGAGCGAGATGTGCCATCTTCGCCAAAATTCTTTTATCGAACGAGAGATGTAAGGATAGTTAAAATTTTCGGGAAATTTAAATCCAAAAATTCGCGCGAGACCAACAGCCATGTCGGAATAGCCCGAGAAATCGAAATAAATTTGCAACGTGTAGCAGACAATTCCAACCCAGGCCAAAGCAGAATTTATTTCGGTAAGCGGAGAATTAAAAATGGCGTCAGCCAGCTCTCCTAGCGGATTGGCGATAATAACTTTTTTTCCCAAGCCGATGATGAAACGACGAATTCCGTAAGCGACAAAAAAGAAATTATGACGACGTTTATCGAGATATTTTTCGATAAAATTATAGCGCACAATCGGCCCCGCGACTAGTTGCGGAAAGAATGAAATATATAGCGCCAACTCAAAAAAATTGCGCTGCGCGCGACATTTTTTTCGATAAATATCAACAAGATAGGAAACGGCGTGAAAGGTAAAAAATGAAATTCCGATCGGCAGATGAATTTTTTTATTTTCGATGTGAAGAGTGAGAAGCGAGTTAAGATTTTCGATCAAAAAATTGGCATATTTGAAATAGCCGAGAAGCAAGAGGTTGAAGGCGATAGCGATAAAAATAGCAAAATTTTTTTTGCCATTTTCGATCCACAATCCAAAAAAATAATTTCCAGCAATCGAAAGCAAAAGCAGCGCTAAATATTGCGCCTCACCCCAAGCATAAAAAATTAAACTAGCACATAAAAGCAGAGCATTTTTGTAATTTTTTTGCGGCAATAAAAAATACAAAAAAACCGTCAGCGGTAAAAATGAAAATAGAAAAATATTCGAGCTAAAAACCATTATTTTTTAAATTCATTCTCCCATTTTGAAATCACAACTGCAGCGGTCGCATTGCCGATGAGATTAGTGATGGCGCGAGCTTCGGACATGAAGCGATCGATGCCGAGAATTAATGCGAGGCCAGCAAGCGGGATGGTGTGAATTATGGAAAGTGTTGCGGCTAAAGTGACGAAGCCACTTCCAGTCACGCCCGCCGCGCCTTTTGAAGTAATCAGTAAAACAAAAATTACGCTCAAAATTTCTGTTGTTGAAAGGTCGATATTGAAGGCTTGCGCGAGAAAAATAATCGCCATGGTGAAGTAGATGCAAGTGCCGTCAAGATTAAAGGAATAGCCGCTTGGAATCACTAAACCGACGATTGATTTCGGACAGCCAAATTGCTCCATTTTTTTCATCAAAGTTGGCAGAGCTGATTCGGAAGATGATGTTCCAAGCACGAGAAGAATTTCTTCTTTGATGTGACATAGAAGCTTAAAAATGCTGGATCCGCAGAGTTTTAAAATTAATCCCAAAACTAAAATTACGAATAAAATGCAAGTGACATAAAAGCAGAGCATGAGCTTGGCGAGCGGCAACAGCGTTGAAACGCCATATTTTCCAATCGTAAAACTCATCGCACCAAAAGCGCCAATTGGCGCGAGTTTCATGATGTAAGAAATAATTTTAAAAAGAATTTCAGAGAGTTCGTGAATGCCGTTAATCACAGATTTGGCGAGGTCTTGCAGAGATGATAGAGCGAGTCCAAAAATTATCGCGACGAATAAAATCGACAAAATTTCTCCACTCACAAATGCTTGAAAAATTGTGGTTGGAATGATGTTTAAAACAAAATCAACAAAACTTAATTGCGGTTTTGTGTAAGCTAAAATTGCATTTTGATCAATGCTTGCGAGATCAATGTTCATGCCACTTCCTGGCTTTAAAAAATGTGCAACGACGAGTCCAATAATCAGCGCAATCGTGGTTAAAATTTCAAAATAAATTAAAGTTTGCAGACCAACTTTGCCGATTTTTTTCAGATCAAAAGAACCGATAATTCCGCTTACAATCGTCACAAAAATCAACGGCGGCACGCACATTTTGATGAGCTTGATAAAGCCATCGCCAAGCGGCTTCATTGACTCTGCAGTCGATGGGAAAAAAATTCCAAAAAGAATCGCAAGAAAAATTGCGAGGAGAACCTGGAAATAAAGTGGGAAATTTTTCAATTTTAAAAAGATTTTATCTCTTCTTGCATCGCCGTCTTTAGCTATGCAGGACGGGGTTGCAAACCCAGTTCGGCGAAGGGTTTCAGTTCCCCGAGCAAAGTCGAGGGGGTTAGGAGTTTGCTTTCCCGCCCCTCGACTCCGCTCGGGGAAATGATAAACCCCGTCCAGCGAAGTGGGTAAATTAATTAAACCCACTCCCGATCATACTCCGGCGCTTGTTCAGAAAGTGGGTCAGATGGGATATCGGCGTAAATTTCACCGTTCATTTTTACGATTACACGTCCGGTGTCAGTCACTTTTCCAATCACCGCAAAATCTAATCCCCATTTTTCGAAAATCTGTTTGGCGAAATCTTCTTTTTCTGGTTTGATGATCATCAGCATTCTTTCTTGGCTCTCGGAAAGCATGATTTCGTAAGGCGTCATGCCAGTTTCGCGCTGCGGAACTTTTTCCAAATCGAGCTCAATTCCAGTTCCGCCCTTCCCTGACATTTCGAATGAGGATGAAGTTAAACCCGCGGCTCCCATATCTTGAATCGATAAAATGCAATCGGATTGCATCAATTCCATGCAGGCTTCGAGTAAAAGTTTTTCGGCAAAAGGATCGCCGACTTGCACCGTTGGACGTTTATCCTCATCACCTTCCTTGAATTCATCAGAGGCCATAACCGCGCCATTTATGCCGTCGCGACCAGTTTTTGATCCGACATAAACCACGCTCGCACCAACTTGTGAGGCGGCGGAATAGAAAATTTTATCCTTGTCTGCGATGCCGACAGTCATGGCGTTGACGATGATATTGCCATTATAGCTTTTATCAAAAGTCACTTCTCCCGCAACAGTTGGAACGCCGATACAATTGCCATAGCCGCCGATTCCCGAGACTACGCCATTCACCAATTGTTTGGTTTTTGGATGATTAATTTCGCCGAAACGTAGCGCGTTGAGATTGGCAATCGGGCGTGCTCCCATCGTAAAAACATCGCGCAAAATTCCGCCGACACCCGTTGCTGCACCTTGATATGGCTCGATGAAAGAAGGATGGTTGTGGCTTTCCATTTTAAAAATCGCCGCCTGTCCATCGCCAATATCAATCACACCAGCATTTTCTCCTGGCCCGCAAATAACCCACGGAGCCTGTGTGTGCATGGTTTTAAGCCATTTTTTGGTTGATTTGTAAGAACAATGTTCCGACCACATCGCCGAGAAAATTCCAAGCTCGGTGATGGTTGGAACGCGTCCCAAAATCTCGAGAATTTTTGCATATTCGGATTCGGTTAAATTGTGGTCTTTAACCAGTTTTGGAGTGATTTCGATTTGTTTCATTTTGTACAAGTTTTTACCCCTCACCCTAGCCTTCTCCCGTAGTTGAGAGACGCTTAAGGTGAGAGGTATTTAGTTATAATTTCGTTAAAATTTCTTCCGCAAAAACATAGTTTCCAGTCACGTTCTGAACGTCGTCGCAATCTTCCAAAGCATCAACCAATTTCATTAATTTTTGCGCTTGCTCGAGATCAGAAATTTCTGAAGTCACCTTCGCTTTCCAATCAAGTTTTGCTGAAATTGGATCACCGAATTTTTGGATTAGAGCATCGCGAGTTGAGCTGAAATTTTCTGGTTTAGTGATGATAACATGCAAATCTGCGGAAGATTCAACTTCCTCTGCGCCAGCTTCTAGAGCGGCTTCAAACATTTTTTCTTCGCCGGCAACTTTTCCTTCAAACTGAATCACGCCGACATGATCAAACATAAAACCAACCGATCCAGTCTCGCCCAAAGCGCCGCCCATTTTTGTAAAAATACTTCTGACTTCACTGGCCGTTCTGTTGCGATTATCGGTGAGAGCTTCGGCGATAATTGCCACGCCGCCCGACGCGTATCCTTCGTAGCGAATTTCCTCAAAATTATCGCCTTCTAAGCCGGAAGTGGCTTTTTTTATCGCCGCATCAACGCGATCTTTTGGCATGTTATTGGTGCGTGCATCGATGATGGCATTGCGCAAACGCGGATTAAAATTTGGATCAGGCTGACCAGTTTTTGCCGCAACCGTGATCTCACGAATAATTTTCGTAAAAAGTTTTGCCTTTTTTGCATCTTGCGCGCCCTTACGGTGCTTGATGTTAGCAAACTGGGAATGACCAGCCATGAGTAAAATTTTGAAAATTTTTAGGAAATTGTGCGCAACCTAAAATGCGAAACTTTTCTTAGCAAGAAAGTTGGTTTTGTAAAAAATTTACCCTCTGCTGCCGCCGCCACCTTTTGATGATTGCGGACGTTCCGCCACTTGGTTCTCGGCAACTAAACTCGCTCCCGAGTCAACAGATGATGATGCTTTGGTGACAGCGCTTTTGGCTTCCGCAATAGCGGATGAAACTTCTGAATCGGAATAAACGTCAGAGCTCGGCAATTCCGCAAAAATCCTCGCTGTTTCTTCTTCTTTGCTTTCAGTTTTTTTTGCAGATTTATCTTCTGGTGGCAAATCTTTGATTGCTAGACGAGCATTAGTCACCTCAACAACTTTTTCTTCAGCTTCTTTTTGATTCGGAATCTTGGCTCGCTTAGGTGACTCTCTTTTTACGCTAACTTCCTCCTCTTTTTCGATAGAATCATCTTTGCTCAACTCTTCAGATTTATAGCTTCTCGTATCAACAAAAAATTCGGCAATTTTTACGGCAGTGGAAAATAAACGCAGAAGCCAATCCAGCGGAAATGGGGCGTTATCAGCTATGTTATCAATTTTTTTTGAGAGTTTCGTCCCCACTTTAATTCCATAGGCAAAATCGATCAATTGACCAAGAGGGTCTTGATTTCGCCCTTCGTGGTTTTGGGGTATTTGTTGAGTGACTACTGTTGATGTAATAACCGGATTTTGAACTGGTTGGGATACTGTTTGATATGATACCTGAACTGGTTGCGGCGCTGTTTGTTGCGGCGGCACCTGCCAAACTGGAATATTTTGATTTGGCTGAGTTTGATTTGGCTGAGGAGTAAAAACTAACGGCACTACCTGCCTTTTTGTTCCATCAAGTCTTTCTTGTAATTCTGCTGCGGCAGGACTCAACAGCTGCATAACTTCTGTTGATCTTTGTTCTTCGCCGGGATTTCTGTCTGGATGATGCTCGAGAGCTAATTTTCTGAGATTTTTTTCAACGTCTTTTTTTCTTGCCGCCACATCTTTTTCTGGATCGCCAAGACTTTCTTTGACGCCCATAATTTCAGCCAACTCTGCGTCACTTAATCTCGATGGATCAAAAGCAGTTAGCCCATATTTTTTGTTTAAAGCCTCAACTTTAGTAAAAATTTCCGCAGCTTGTTTTGCTCTAGCTTCTTCTTTGCTTGATTTTTCTTGATTAGCTGAAGCCTTATTTTGAGATGCTGTAGGAGCATCGCCTTCATTTTTTAACACAGAAAATTCATTGTCAGTAGTTGTAATTTCAGCCATAATTTTTTTGATTTTGTGAATTTTAATGAAGGGGCGTTTTTAAAATCAGAATTGAACTTGTGAATTGGTTTTTGATTGCGGCAAAAGACTCCAAAAAATTCTGTTTTTCTTTTTGCAAAATCCACAATCGGTGATTTTATGACGACCTCTCTCAAAAAAATTCTCTCCAAAAAAACTTCAAAAATTTTCACGAAAAACATGGCAAAAACTCTCTACGACAAAATTTGGGATTCGCATTTAGTTTACGACGACGGCTCTTCATCTGCAATTTACGTTGATCGCCAACTCATTCACGAAGTGACTTCGCCGCAAGCTTTTGAAGGTTTGCGCATGCAAAATCGTAAACCACGTCGCCCAGAAGCTCATCTCGCTGTTGCTGATCACAATGTGCCGACAACAACTGCTGATCGTGGCCACGGAACCAAGGGAATCAAAGACGAAACTTCGCGCATTCAAGTTGAAACTTTGGAAAAAAATTGTCGCGAATTCGGCATTCGCTATTTCGATCTCGATGACAAAAAACAGGGAATCGTTCACATCGTCGGCCCCGAACAAGGTCTCACGCAGCCAGGAATGGTGATTGTTTGCGGTGATAGCCACACTTCAACTCACGGCGCTTTCGGCGCGCTGGCTTTCGGCATCGGAACTTCCGAAGTTGAACATGTTTTGGCCACGCAAACTCTAATCCAAAAACGCGCGAAAAACTTTTTGGTGAAAGTTGATGGAACGTTGGGAAGCGGCGTCACTGCTAAAGACATCACCCTCGCTGTCATTGGAAAAATCGGAACTGCTGGCGCCACTGGTTGCGTTATCGAATATGCCGGATCAGCAATTGAAGCACTTTCGATGGAAGGCAGAATGACGGTTTGCAATATGTCGATTGAAGCTGGAGCCAGAGCTGGCTTGATTGCTCCAGATCAAAAAACTTACGATTATTTGCGCGGCCGTCCGCTCGCTCCGCAAGGCGCTGATTTCGAAAAAGCCGTGCATTATTGGGAATCGCTAAAATCCGACACTGGCGCAAAATATGACAAAGAAATCCATCTCGATGCCGCAGAAATTGCGCCACAAGTGACTTGGGGAACTAGCCCGGAAGATGCTTTGCCAATCACTGCCAAAGTTCCATCACCGCAAGATTTTTCTGATCTTGGCAAGCAAGAAGCGGTAAAAAGATCGCTCGATTACATGGGGCTTGAAGCTGGTCTGCCATTGGTCGAAATCAAAATCGACAAAGTTTTTATCGGCTCTTGCACTAACGGCCGCATCGAAGATTTTCGTGAAGCGGCAAAAATCGCCAAAGGCAAAAAAATCGCCAAAAATATCAAATTGGCGATGGTCGTTCCCGGATCCGGTCTAGTTAAAGAACAAGCCGAAAAAGAAGGTTTGCATAAAATTTTTACCGATGCTGGTTTCGAATGGCGTGAACCAGGCTGCTCAATGTGCCTTGCCATGAATGCAGATAAATTGGAATTCGGCGAACGTTGCGCTTCAACTTCCAACAGAAATTTCGAAGGTCGCCAAGGTCGCGGCGGACGCACTCACCTCATGAGCCCAGCAATGGCAGCAGCTGCGGCGATTGCGGGACATTTGGTGGATGTGAGAAGGGTTTAAGATCTTCAAGCAAATTAAGCTCTCCAAGCTGCGAGGATGGTTTAAGTTCCCCGAACAAAGCGCATAGTCGAGGGGCGGACTTAGTTCCCCACACTGCGTCGAGGGGTAGGAAAGCAAACTCCCAACCCCTCGACGCAGTGTGGGGAGCTGAGACTAAAAATTAGCT
>CAYUSO010000006.1:86152-101777 GCA_964447395.1 uncultured Rhizobium sp. | reverse complement strand
GAGCTGAGAAGTTTTAGTCTGTCGTGGGATAAATCCCCTCCAAAGCCTTTACTTGCGAAGTAAGTTTCACCACATAGCTTCCCACACCTTGTCCTACCTGGTTAAAACTTGATTAATTAATAGTTTTTTATGAGTCGTACATCTTCAGCATCTTCAGCATCTCCAACACCTTCAGTAGATCAAGCACCCTTACCAAGCGGACCTGCATTAGATGCAGCATCCCAAGCACCCCAAGCATCCCAAGCATCCGAAGAATTACGGTTGCTGCTGCAATCTCTGGGCTCTCCTTATCTTCCAGAAAACGGCAATCCTTTGGGTCGTAATGATTTTTGCATTCCGGAATTTAGTCGGGCGACGTTAAGTGATGCGGGAGTTGCTGAAATTAAGACGTTAAGTAATGTGGGAGTTGCTGAAATTAAGTTTTCATCTCAAGAGGAGGCGGAGGCTTTTAAGAGAAGGTTGTTGGGATTGCGAGTTGATGATGAAAAAAATCCATTAGGAAAAGCTCGAGTTTGTCCTTTTTTACAGAATAATGTTTCTGTTGATGAAATCCAAGCCGCTACCAGTGGAGGTGCTTCCATTAAAAAGCCAAAAGAATTTTCTGTAAAAATCGCAGGCATTCCCATCGATAAAGCTGGTTTAGAAAACCTCCTCGAGCGCATTCGTGATAGTGATCAGGCGAGGGAATTTGCCAAGAGAGATGTCGAGAGAAGGCTCGATCAAACTACTAGGAGCGTCACTTTTATCTCGAGCGCGGGTATAATTCCTGCATTGCGAGCTGGTGTCGGAACTCTCTTTGCTGGATTGCATCGCGTGCTACATCCATGGTGTCCTGGTTCTGCTGTTGTGGGAAGTATAGCTTCGGTGGCTTGTCGCAGTGCTGCGCGCAATTTTGAGAGTGTTGGACATTCTTTGCCTCAAAAAAGTAGAGAGGCATTCTACAGAGGCGCTAGAGGTTTAAACAGCATTGCCGAATCCGTTGAGGAGAGGGAAAAATATTTTGCTGACGATAATGAAAGATCAGGCCGAGTTGCAAATAGGCTTAGCGCTATCTCAACCAGTGTTGGTGCTGTTGTTTATAGTCCGATGATTGCGGTTGGAGCTGCTACTGCTGGGGTTGCAATCGCTTTTAACGGCGTTGCTGATCCGATGCTGAATGCGGCCAAAAGAATCAGAGAATCAGCAAATCAGTCAGCGAGAGATGGCAATAAAGTTTCAGCTTTTTTCAAAAGAGTTGGCGCTGGAATCCTAACTGGATTAGCCGTTCCCTTCAGAATCGTTGGCGCCATTGCGGAAAAAACCACCGATTTATCTTTATCAATTGCTGGTGCTGATCGTTATCAGTCAGGAAGTTTTGGATTTGCGTCAAAAATTGGTGATGCGGCACGCAAAATAAGAAACACCATGCATTCGCTAAGAATCAGCGCTTCTTCGCCAATTAAAGTGGATGATAAGGTGACTATTTCTGCCACCGCAACCTCTGATAATCTGGGATTAGGAGTGGTAAAAACAGGTGCACTTACTGCTCCACTCGCATCTCAATCTAGTGAAAGACAACCTAGTGAACAACAATTGGTCAGTTTTGGAAGCTTAAAACAAGAGGCCATCTCTTTGGCTCGCAGAATAAAAAATCCGAAATTTGAAAATTCTTCAGGAATTCCGGGCGATAACAAAAAATACCTAAGAGTGACAACCATTGCTCTCGGCACGGATGTAGATCAAAGAAAATATGAATTGCTCGTTGCAATTGATGGCACGGTTAAGGTTGTCGATTCCAGAAGAGGAGCTTCTGCTCTTAGACAAGAGGGCAATGATGTTCATCCAGATTGCGACATAAAAGAATTTTGCAAGCGCGCTTCTGCATCTATAAAAAAATCAGATTCTGCTATTGCTAATAGTGGCATGAGCATAGCTCAATTTGAGCAACATTGCCGCACCTCAGTGCAAACTTTTGATTTTTTAAAAAAATTAAAAGTGTTTCAAAGTAACGACGGCAGAACGGAATATGAAGTTGATGGCTATGTTGTGAAGTTTAAGGGCGAAGCAGAGGGAGAAAAAGAAGTGGTTTGCTATAAAAAAGGTCATCCAAACCAACTTCTTTCAACTTGCGCAGACAAAAGAGTGAGCTTGGAATTTTTTAATTTTGTTGCTGGGCTTGTGGAGAAGGGAAAAGTGACGCTTGGTGAGTTGCCAAGAGCAGGGATTAGTCCTCGTGGAGCTCGTTCTGCGAGTGAGATGGCCGCGGCCGCAGGTCGTGTTTACAGCAGTATGTAATAAATCATCGCCAAACAAAAACCCATCCCGCAAACAGGGCAAAAACCACTGGCAGCATCCACAGCAAAATAGCAGATTTTTTGCTCGGTTCCGTCAAAATATCCTCGCCAAATTCTCTCACTAATTCCGCTTTAATCTCCTCATCATTTTTTCCTGCGACAATTTTGGTGCGAATATTTTTTCGCATTTCGAAGGAAAATTCCGTGTCAGAATTTTCAATCACCTGCCCATTACAAACCAAACATCTCACCTGCAAAAATAGGCTCATAGCTCGCTGTTCTAGGGCTTCGTCGGATAATCTTGTTTCGGGAGAAAGGGCGAAAGCTGAAGAGGAAAGAAAAAAAAATACAAAAATTTTAGGCCAAAAATTCATCGCCGATCACTCCATCAAATTCTTTTTTAAAGCCACCAGTCATCACGATTGAAGTGCCATTCCATTCGATTTGCAAATCTCCGCCTTTGAAACGAATGGTGATTTTTCTGGAATTTACTAATTTTTTTTCGATGGCCAAAGTCGCGACGGCACAAGCGCCAGAGCCGCAAGCCAAAGTTTCGCCAGCGCCGCGTTCGAAGACGCGAACTTCGATTAAATCGTCGGATAAAATTCTCGCAAATTCGACATTGGTTTTGTTTGGAAAAATTTTATCACTTTCGACTTTTGGTCCAATTTCAAAAAATTTTTCGTCGGAAATTTTTTTGTTCAAAAAAGTGACGGCGTGAGGATTGCCAACATCGATGCAGGAAAAATCAAAACCAAAAAGCGTCACATCATTTTCAAATTTTGGAGCACCCATATCGACGGAAATTAAATCGCCATCATGCCAACATTTTAAAATTCCTGCGGCGGTTTTGATTTTTATTTGTTCCCTGAGCGGAGTCGAAGGGGTGGGGGTTTGAGCTGTCTTTCCCTCGACTCCGCTCGGGGAGCTAAGTAGGCCAAATAAAATTGCTGCAACACATCTCGTAGCATTTCCGCACGCGCCAGACTTGGATCCGTCGGAATTATAAATCTCCATTTCGCAATCAGCTTTTGCGAAATTTTTTAAAATAATCACCTGATCGCAGCCAATATTTTTGCGATCAGAGATTTTTTGAATTTGTTGCGGAGTGAGTGAAATCAGGGTTTCGCGCGCGTCAAAAATTACAAAATCATTGCCAGCTCCGCTCATTTTAACAAACTTCAAACTTTGCTTTGAGCGATTCGCGTCACTGGTGGCATTGCCAGCTCCGCTCATTTTCACGAAAGGAATTTTACGATTTTGCGCGGCTGACATAAGTGAAATCTTCAGTTCTAACGATAATTTCTTCGCCAGTTTCAATGAAAGGCGGAACCATCACGCGCACGCCATTTTCTAGGATTGCCGGCTTGTAAGACGCCGCAGCAGTTTGACCTTTTACAACTGCATCAGCTTGCGCCACGATGCCATGTGCATGCTCAGGAAGGAAGATGGAAATCGGTTTGTCGTTGCAATATTCAACGCGAATTTCCATGCCTTCTTGCAGGAACGGCAAGGCCTCACCGACGAGTTCTTTTGGAAATTGCAGCGTTTCAAAACTTTCCATATCCATCGCCACAAGCTCGTTTTGGTCAAAATATTGGAAGGTGAAGTTTTTTTGTTCGACGAAAGCAACATCAACATCTTCGCTCGAATTGTAGCGCGTGTTGCTTTTATTGCCGGTCGCGATGTTTTTCATTTCGACTTGGATGTAAGCTCCGCCCTTGCCAGGTTTGACGTGATCGCGTTTTAAAATTTTCCAAAGTTGGTTTTGAAATTCGATTACATTGCCAACGCGAAGAGAGTTTGCGTTTGTTTTCATAAGTTTTTTTGAAATTAAATTTTTAGTTTTTAGTTCCCCAAGATTTTTAAGTTCCCCGAGCGGAGTCGAGGGGCGTCTCGACTCCGCTCGACGATCTAGGCAAGATTCTTCACAATTTCTTCAACGACTTTTTTCGCATCACCGAAAATCATCATAGTGTTGTCATTGTAAAACAGCTCATTCTCAACTCCGGCATAGCCCGAAGCCATTGAACGCTTGACGAAGAAAACAGTTTTTGCATGAGCGACATCGAGAATCGGCATGCCGTAAATTGGGCTGGTTTTGTCGGTTTTGGCGGCGGGATTGGTGACGTCATTGGCGCCGATCACGAAAGCGACATCAGTCGATTTGAATTCGCCGTTAATTTCTTCAAGCTCGAAAACTTTTTCGTAATCGATATTAGCCTCGGCGAGTAAGACATTCATGTGTCCAGGCATTCTTCCTGCAACTGGATGAATGGCAAATTTTACTGTCACTCCGGCTTCCTCAAGAATTTTTGTCATCTCCGCAACCGCGTGCTGCGCGCCTGCAACGGCCATCCCATAACCGGGAACGATTACGACGGAAGCAGAGCTTTTCATCAAATAAGCCGCATCTTCAGCGGATCCTTGTTTGACGGGACGCTGCTCTTTTTGTTCGCCAGCAGCAGCTTGTACCTGATCGCCAAATCCTGAAAACATTACGTTAAAAATTGAACGATTCATCGCTTTGCACATGATGTAGCTGAGTATTGCACCAGACGCGCCAATTAAGGCTCCAGAGATTATTAGCAGCGGATTATTTAGCGTAAAACCAATGCCGCTCGCCGCCCAACCAGAATAGGAATTTAGCATTGAAACCACGACTGGCATGTCTGCGCCGCCAACTGGCGCGATCAACATGAAGCCGATGAAGAATGAAAGCAGCGTTAAAGCGATGAATAAAAATTTCGAACCGAAAGCGAAAAAGGCGATGAGAATAAGTCCCAAGCCAATCGCCACATATTGCGAAGATTTTTTTGGATTTTTTTTAAAGATAATAAATTTCGAATTCATGTTGCCATTGAGCTTCGCGAAAGCAACGAGCGAGCCGGTGAAAGTGATGGCGCCAATTACAACTCCAAGTCCCATTTCAATTAAGCTGGAGAATTTTACGCGATTATCTTCGAGAATGTTGAAGGAGTTTGGCATCCACAAAGCAGCGGCCGCAATCAGCACTGCGGCTAGTCCAACGAGTGAGTGGAATCCAGCAACAAGTTGCGGCATCGCCGTCATTTTAACTTTTTTGGCGATAAGATATCCAACAACTGCCCCAATTGCGATGGCAAGAATAATCGAAAAAACATTGTGAACCTGAGGTAGACAAAGCGTTGTGACGATTGCCAAAGCCATTCCTCCCATGCCAAAATAATTTCCCATTCGCGAAGTTTTCGGTGAGGAAAGTCCATAAAGCGATAGGATAAAAAGGACGGCGGAGACAAGGTAGGAGAGGGCGGCGAGAGATGACATGAGAAATTATGAATTTAGAATTAGGAGTTAAGAATTAGGAGTCGGGGAATTTTTCATTCCCAATTCTTATTTTTTAAACCACTCCGCTTCGCAAACAATCGTGCAAATGCAAAATTCCTGCAATTTTTTGTCCATCAAGAACAAATAAACTAGTGATAGATTTTTTATTCATTATGGCGATGGCTTCAGCTGCGAGAATGTCTGGCGCGGTTGTGACGGGATTTTTGGTCATGATTTCATCTGCAGTATGCGAGAGAAAATTTTGGTCAACGTGACGACGTAAATCGCCGTCAGTAATGATTCCAAGAAGTGCTCCCGAAGCATCAACCACGCCAGTGCAGCCTAAATGTTTTGATGTCATTTCTAGCAAAACTTCCGACATTTTTTTCTCAGAAGAAACTAGAGGAATGTCTTTGTTGCGGCGCATTAAATCTTTCACTTTCAAAAAGTTTGAGCCCAATTTTCCGCCAGGATGAAAGGTTCCGAAGTTTTCAGAATTAAAGCCGCGTGCTTCAATTAAGCTGACTGCTAAAGCATCTCCTAAAGCAATCATCATCGTAGTTGAAGTTGTTGGTGCGTTAACGCGATTTGCTTCGGGAATTGCTGGCAGAACCAAAGGCACAGTGCTGGTTTTTGTGAGCTCAGATTCAGCGCGACGAATGATTCCGATGGTTGGAATTTCAAATCTTTTGCAAAAATAGATGATGTCTTTGAGTTCTTTAGTTTCGCCAGAGTTGGAAAGTAAAATTACGACATCGTCTCTTGTGATCATGCCGAGATCGCCGTGGCTTGCTTCTGCGGGGTGAATGAAAAAAGCAGGAGTTCCAGTTGAAGCAAAAGTTGCGGCAATTTTATTGGCGATATGTCCAGATTTTCCCATGCCGCTAACCACAACTCGGCCTTTGCAATTCAAGATCAAATCAACTGCCGCGACGTAATTTTCGCCAAAAAAATCGAGCAAAGAATTTAGGCCTTCAATCTCAGTTTTTATCGTGTTGATGGCGGAAGTAATGTAGGATTTTTTATCTTGCATAATTTTCGTTGAGCTTGATTTTGCTGCCTTCGCGAGCATTTTAAAATTTTTTTCAATTTCAGTTATGAGTCTTAAAGAGCAAGAAATTTTGCAGGAATTCATCGAGGCTAAAGCGATTTTAAAAGGCCATTTTATTCTTTCTTCGGGCTTGCATTCCGACACTTACATGCAATGCGCCAGAGTTTTGATGGAGCCGAAAAGAGCAGAAAAACTTTGCGCTGAATTGGCAAAAAAAATTACAGAAAGATTGGGGAAAAATTTTGCTGATATCGTCGTCGCGCCAGCAATGGGCGGCGTTGTCGTGGGTTATGAACTTGCGCGACAACTCGGTTTGCCGACAATTTTTTGCGAAAGAGTAAATGGAAAATTCGAGCTGCGACGCGGCTTTGAACTTGATTCCAACGCTAGAGTTTTGGTGGTTGAAGATGTTATCACCACCGGAAAATCTTCGCTCGAAACTTATGATTTGGTAAAAAGTTTTGGCGCAAAAATTATCGCCGAAGCCGCGCTGGTCGATCGTTCAAATGATAAAAATCTTGAAGCAAAAATGGGCGTTCCAGTCATTTCACTTCTGCAAATCAACGTAAAAAGCTTCGAGGCCAACAATGTTCCGGATGAGTTGCAAAGCGTTCCAGCGGTTAAGCCAGGAAGTCGGTTTTTAAAATAATCTTTCAGCTCTTTGAAATTTTTAAGCTTCCCGAGCGTAATTAAGTTCCTCGAGCATAATTTAAGCTCCCCGAATTTAATAAGTTCCCCGAGCGGAGTCGAGGGGCGTCGAGTTTGTGTTTTCGCCCCTCGACTCCGCTCGGGGAGCTTAAATTATGCTCGGAGAGTTTAGTTATGCTCGTAGAGCTTAGTAAGAGGAACTTAACTTTTATAAATAAATGAAATCCTACTCCAACAACCTCGCCAACATTGTTCTTAACAACCGCGAGCTAAATGTTTCCTTCGAATTTTTTCCGCCAAAAACGGCGGAAATGGAGGAGAAATTATGGGCGGCGATTTCGGATTTGAAAAATCTGAAGCCAAGTTTCGTTTCCGTCACTTACGGCGCCGGCGGATCAACGCGTGAAAGAACGCACCAAACCATCAAGCGCATCATCGAAGAAACCGATTTAAAGCCAGCTTCCCACCTCACTTGCGTTGCGGCGTCGAAAGATGAAATCCACGAAGTTTTACGCAATTATTGGAAAATTGGCGTGCGCCACATTGTGGCTTTGCGTGGCGATATGCCTGCTTCGAGCCCGAATTATCAATTGCGCAAAGATGGCTATCAATATGCCAATGAACTTGTCGCGGGCATAAAAAAAATTGGCGATTTCGAAATTTCCGTCGCCGGTTATCCTGAAAAACATCCGGAAGCAAAAAGTTTTAACGAGGATATCGACAACCTCAAACGCAAGGTGGACGCGGGCGCAACTCGCATCATCACGCAGTTTTTTTTCGATGCTGACGCTTATTTTTCCTTCGTCGAAAAATGTCGTGCTCGTGGAATTAACGTGCCAATCGTGCCAGGAATTTTGCCTGTCACCAACGTCAAACAAGCGAAACATTTCGCCAAAATGTGCGGCGCAAAAATTCCAGAATGGATGGATCATATTTTTGAAAATCTTGACGAGAAGCAGGAAACACGCCATCTCATCGCTGGAATCGTCGCCACGGAACTTTGCCGAATTCTTCACAATGGTGGCGTAAATGATTTCCACTTTTACACACTGAACCGCGCCGATCTTACTGCCGCAATATGCCACGTTTTGGGAGTCAGGGAGGGATAATCAGGAATTAAGAATTGAGAATTAAGAATTGCTGTCGATAAAGCGCCGCTCCAATTCGCAATTCTCAACTCTCAACTCATAAATTTTCTATGCCAAAAGAAGATCTTCTAACCATGAACGGCATCGTCACCGAAGTTTTGCCGAACACAATTTTTCGCGTTGAACTCGAAAATGGTCACCTCATCACCGCTCACGCTTCGGGCAAAATCCGCAAAAATAAAATCCGCGTTTTGAAAGGTGATAAGGTTGAAGTTGAGATGACAACATACGATCTCAGCAAGGGCCGGATTGTAAGACGCAACGTCTAATTTTTGAAAAATGAAAAATCTCCTAATCGTCGAATCTCCTGCGAAAGCAAAAACCATCGGAAAATATTTAGGCAAGGATTATGAAGTTTTGGCCTCGTTTGGCCATGTGCGCGACTTGCCGAGTAAGGAAGGATCGGTAGATACAAAAAATGATTTCGCCATGAAATACGAAGTTTCGGCGAAGGCGGCGAAAAATGTGAAGGCGATTGTTGATGCTGCAAAGTCTTGCCAGAAGCTGATTCTCGCGCCCGATCCTGACCGTGAAGGTGAGTCAATTGCTTGGCATGTGCTAGAAGTTTTAAAAGGAAAAAAAGCGATTAAAGCCTCGACAAAGGTTGAGCGCGTAGTCTTCAACGCCATCACAAAAAATTCAATTATCGAGGCGATAAAAAATCCGCGCGATATCGACATGGATTTAGTCAATGCCCAACAGGCTCGTCGCGCTTTGGATTATCTCGTCGGCTTCACTCTTTCGCCAGTTTTGTGGAGAAAATTGCCAGGCAGCAGATCGGCGGGACGCGTGCAATCCGTGGCTTTGCGCCTCATTTGTGATCGCGAAGAAGAAATCGAAGCATTTAAAAGCGAAGAATATTGGGACGTAAAAATTGATCTCGAGACTGCGAAAAATGAGCAATTCCAAGCAAATCTTGTCGAGCTTAACGGCAAAAAATTGGAGAAATTTTCGATCATCAATGAAGCGCAAGCGGGTGACATAAAAAAACTTCTCGCCGAAAAAAAATATCAGGTTTTATCAATCACGAAGAAGCAGGCCAAGCGCCGTTCCAACGCACCTTTTACTACTTCGTCATTGCAACAAGAAGCAGCGCGAAAATTAGGTTTTGGTGCGAGCAGAACCATGATGCTGGCGCAACGACTTTACGAGGGAGTTGAAATTGACGGCACGGCGCAAGGTCTCATCACTTACATGAGAACCGATTCGGTTGATGTCACGCCAGAAGCTATCTCGGCAGTTCGCGAAAAAATCGTCAATCTTTACGGAAAAAATTACATTCCTGACGTACCAAATGTTTTTAAAAGCAAAGTAAAAAATGCTCAGGAAGCGCACGAAGCAATTCGCCCGACTGATTTCTCTCTAAGTCCGGACAAGGTTAAAAAATATCTCGATGAAGCGCAATTCGCGCTCTATGATTTAATCTGGAAAAGAATGTTAGCCTCGCAAATGGCTGATGTAATTTTTGATCAGGTTGTTGCCGAAATCATAACCATTCCAAGCTACGCAAAGGCGCGCGCAGTTGGTTCAACAATTAAATTTGACGGATTTTACAAAGTTTATCGTGAAGATCGCGACGATAATGAAAGCGACGAAGATGATTCAAAGCAGATTCTGCCTGATCTCGCAGAGAAAGAAAATCTCGGATTAATCGACGTAAAACCGCAACAACATTTCACCGAACCGCCACCACGTTATTCCGAAGCGAGTTTGGTAAAAAAATTGGAAGAGTTGGGAATTGGCCGTCCGTCAACTTACGCGGCGATTATTTCAGTGTTGCAAGATCGCGGTTATGTTGTGCTCGAGAAAAAAAGATTTTTCCCTGAAGAGCGCGGCAGAATTGTCACAACTTTCCTCAAAGAATTTTTCGCCAAATATGTCGAATATGGCTATACGGCAGATTTGGAAGATGAGCTCGATGTCATTTCCAACGGCAAATTAAATTGGAAAATTTTCCTAAAAAAATTCTGGAAAGATTTCTACACCGACACTTCCGCAGTAATGGAGAAGCCATTCTCCGAAGTTTTGGAAGTTTTAAATCAAAAAGTCGGCGGGCATATTTTTGGCCGCGACGAAAAAGGCGCGTTGAAAGATACCTGTCCAACTTGCGGCACTGGAAAACTCGGTTTGCGTCTTGGCAAATTCGGCGCTTTCATCGGTTGCTCGAATTACCCTGAATGCAAGCACACGATGCAAATTTTCACCGAAGAAGGCGGTGGAGAAGATCGCGAAATTAAACCGCAATTTGAACCCAGAAGTTTGGGTAAAGATCCAAAAACCGGCTTCGAAGTGATGGTAAAAATTGGTCCTTATGGCCCTTACTTGGAATTGATTGGAAGCGAAATAGTCGCTGAAGCAAAAGTCGAAGAAAAAGCGGAAGAAGTGTCGGAGAAAAAATCAAAATCGAAAACAAAATCTGCTGCAAAAACTAAGACAAAAAAACCGAAAGCGGCTAAAGCGAAAAAGCCAAAACGCATTTCAATTCCAAAAAATCTTGATCCAAACACGATCGATTTAAAAGCCGCGGCTGATCTTCTTTCTTTGCCGCGCGAAGTTGGAACTCACCCAGAAACTGGCATGAAAATCGTCGCTAATATTGGACCTTTTGGACCTTATCTTCTGCACAACAAAGTTTTTTCATCGGTGAAAGAAGATAATATTTTGGAAATCGGTTTGAATCGCGCGGTTGATGTGATTGCTTCCGTTGCTGAAAAAAGAGCAGCGGGAAAAGGTCGCAGATCTTTTGGGAAGAAGAAAAAGAAGTAGAAGCTTTTCTTCGCAAATTAATTAACTTCTCCGAGCAAAGCGTAGCGTAGTCTTAAGCTCCCCGAACAAAGCGTAGCATTTTCTTGATCTTTGTTCGTGAAGTTAAAATTTTTTCCCAAAAAAATTTCTGCAAAATAAAAAAGTTGATTTCTTTCCTCTCGTTTCGAGATTCGGTTTAACTCTCTTCAAACTGAATTTTTCATGTCAAAGCAAGCCAATCCCCAAAGTGAATTTGTGAACGAGAACGAGCCTGATTTAAATTCCGAATTAAAAAAGGTAGTCGATGACAAGCTAGAAGCGGCGGTGCTTTGCGAGGCAAAGAAAAATAATCCGAATTATCTTTCAATCATTCATTCCAACAAATCTTTTCATCAAATTTTTGCGATTAACGAATTTAATTTGATCGGAAAAAGTTATGATTTTTTATTTTCTGATCTTGATCTCGATTATTCTTCGGAAGATCAAATCGAATATGTTCGCCTCATAAAAGCGGTTAAAGATTTTCACGAAGCTTCAGTAATTGTCAGTTTATCTAATCAAGCCGTAGAATCAGTAAAGATGAGGCTTAAGGTCACTTTTTCTCCATGTAAAACCGATGCAAATCGTGATCATCATCATGCCATTCTCACTTTCGAGAAAATGGAAATTGACGCAAAAAAATTTGAAGAATTTAAAGGCGAGGGCAAATCGAATGTTGTTCTGCTGCGCAATCTCGAAAGAACTTTGCGCAACGAAAGATTGTTGCGCGAGGTTGGAAGTCTTATCATTTCTGATTTAGCAATTGATGAAGTCGCGCGCAATATTGCCAAAATTTTATGTGATCACTTGAAGACCGACAGATGTTTAATTCATGACTATCGCGATGGTGGTACCAGTTTTATTTCCGAATATCGCAATAACTATACCAAGGCCATTTTTAGTGGCGAGCAGGATTCTGAGGCGACCAAAAAACTCACGAAATACATCAATTTTCAAAATCATTTTTACGAAAAATTTGGCGATAAGTCTAAAAAATCTTCACTTTCAATTGTTGAAGATGTTGCGGTGGATCAGAATTTTTCTGCGATTGCGGAGTTGTGCGAAGAATTTTCCATAGGCTCGCAAATCGCTGTCACCAGCACTTTCAACGGTAAAGTGAATGGCGGAATTTATCTTCATCAGTCAGAAAAAAGAGCTTGGTTGGAAGATGAAATTGAGTTGATCGAAATCGTCGCCGATCAATTTTCTATCGCGCTTGATCGTTCCGCTTCAATTGAGCGCGTGATGGTAGCGAATCATGCTTTGATGGAAAAAACGGCGCAACTTCGCGAATCGCTAAAACACGAACAAGAAATGCGCAAAATGCAAAGTGAGTTTGTGGCTTTGGTGTCGCATGAATTTAAAACTCCGCTGCAAATTATCGACAGCACGCGCGAAATTTTGGTGCGCAAAATTAAGAATCTAAACATCGTTGATGATAGTGTTAGCAAAGCTCTGGAACGCATTAAATCTGGCATTGCGCGCATGAATGGCTTGATTCACAGCACGCTGAATTTGGCAAAAATGGAGAGCGGCGAAAGCGCCATAAAACTCGAGCTTAGCACCTTTAATTTCAGAGAATTTGTGCGAGAAATTATCGAAAAAAATTCTAATTTGGCGTTGAATAAAAATATTCAAATCCTCACTAAAATCGATGAATTGCCAGAAGAATTTAGCGGCGATTCCAAACTACTTGATCACTCCATCACCAACATCATTTCCAACGCTATAAAATATTCGAAAAACAACACGGTGGTAAAAATTTTAGCCAAGGCCAATGACAAAAAAGTGGCGTTGCGCGTGGTCGATCAAGGCATGGGAATTCCAAAAGATGATTTGGAAAATATCGGAAAAAAATTCTTTCGCGCCAAAAATACACTCGCTGTTGCTGGAACCGGAATTGGCATTTATCTCACCAAACATTTTATTGAATTACATGGTGGCGATGTTTTAATCGAAAGCGAAATCAATGTTGGCACTTCCGTCACAATCACTCTTCCTCGGACCATTCGTCAAAACCAATAAAATCAAGCATCTATGAAGAAATTCCTGTTGCAATTTTTTGCAATTTTTTTGTTTTTTTCCTCAGCGCTGCATGCCGAAAAACCAAAAAATTTTCCTAATCTTTCGGGAAATGTTTTATATCAAATTCAAGCTGATCGCGTGATTTCAACGCAAAAAAATGGCGTTGATGCGAATAACGCTTTCGTTTATATCGAGCCAAATTTGTCGCTAAATTTTAACAGAAATTGGTCGATTAAAACTGATTGGAGAATTCAGCCAAATCACGTTTTGACCACGCGCGACTCAACCAACTCAGAAAGATATCGCACGTTTTTGCAAAGCAATCGCGGCCTTAATTTGAGCAATACTGGCGTGATTGTCGAAGAGCTAAAATTGAATTTTGAAAATGAAGATCTGCGCTTTTTTGCTGGTAAATTCGATCCAACTTTCGGAACAGCTTGGCGCAAAGCAAAACGCATCGGAGTTTTTGCGGCGCAGTTCAACGAAGATTACAATTTGCGCGAAAAAATCGGCGCCGGCATCACTGCCTTGCTTGAAAACAGCAATTTAAGTTTTAATGGATTTTTCAACGATACCACCGGCCTAAGCCGTAGCGCAATTGACGATCGCGGCCGCGCTAGTTCTAACAACGGCATTGCGGGCAATACAGGAACTCTCTCCTCTTATTCCGTTTCCATGGAAGGTGAAAGATTTTTTGCGGTTGATAATTGGTTTTATAATGTCGGCTATCGCAGTTTGGGAGTTAGCCAAATAGCTGGCACGCCTTCAAGAGCAAGAGAACAGGGCTATGTTTTTGGTTCAGAATATCTCTACAAACTTGGTCACCAAACTTCGTTAATTCCATTCATCGAATTGGTAAAAATTGACAATTTCACCGGCGAAAAAAATCGCGATGCTAAATACACAACTTTGGCATTGATTGGCAAATATAGCAGCTGGACATCGAGCATTTCTTTTGTTCATCGCAATATTAAGCAGCCGCAACGCACTGCAAATATTTCCGACAGACAATTGCAATTTTCTGTCGGTTATAAATTTACCGACAATTTGACGCTTGATGTTAGTCGCGCCGATATCAAAGAAAATGGTTACACCGGATCTCTGCTTGGTGTCACAATGAGCTATCTCTACAAGTTTTAGATTTTCTTGAAAGCAGCGATATAATTCACATCAACATCTGCGCATTCTTTCCACTCATCCGCAAAAAGATTATAGCTGAAGCCGCGCAACTCTTGCAGCTCTAGTTCAGAATTTGCCGCGAAAGAATTTATTTCCGAAGGTTTGAGAAATTTTTTCCAATCGTGAGTGCCAGCGGGAAGCCAACGTAAAACATATTCCACGGCAATTTTTGCTAAAGCTAAAGATTTCAAAGTGCGATTCATGGTGGCGAAAAAAACTAAACCATTTGGTTTTGCCAGCGTCGCACAACTCTTCACAAAATTTTCGACATCAGCGACGTGCTCAATGATTTCTAAGGCGAAGACCACGTCAAATTTTTTTCCTTCTTTCGCTAATTCTTCTGCCGAGCTTGCACGATAATCAATTTTTAGGTCAGATTTTTCGGCGTGAATTTTTGCTACTTCAATATTTTTTTCGGAAGCATCAATTGCTGCGACATCAAATCCCATGCGGGCGAATGGTTCAGCAACGAGTCCGCCGCCGCAACCAATATCGAGGATTTTTAAATTTTTATTTGCGCCGAAATGTTCCTCAATTTTTTTTCGCAAATAAGAAATTCTTACTGGATTAAACTTGTGCAGAGGCTTGAATTTGCCAGCTTCATCCCACCATTCATCGGCGATGCGGGAAAATTTTTCTATTTCTTGCGGATCAATTGTTGAGCTCATTTTGGTAATTTTTCGACATCAATTTTTTCATAACTTTCTACATCATTCATCCAATCTTTTTTAACTTTTACGAATAAAAAAAGATGAACTTTAGCTTCCGCGATCAGCGCTAGATCTGCGCGCGACTCTTCACCAATTTGTTTTATCATCGAACCATTTTTCCCAACGACGATGCTTTTTTGACTTTCTTTCGTCACAAAAATTGTTTGATGAATTTTGATTTCGCCGTTTTTCAGAATTTCGTAAATATCGGTTTTAACCGTGAGAGAGTAGGGCAGTTCCTGATTTAATTTTAGAAACAGTTTTTCACGCGTGATTTCGGAAGCGATGAAACGCATCGGCGCATCAGTGATTTGTTCTTCGTCATAAATCCAGTCGGGATTTTTTGCTTTGTCGCAGAGAAGTTTTTTTACTTTTTCGATGCCATCTTTTGTTTCGGCGGAAATCGGAATAATTTCCTCAAAACCGAGTTGAATCGCCGCGGCAAAGATTTCCAGCAATGCAGATTTTTTTACCAAATCGATTTTATTGATGATAATGCTC
>CAYUSO010000006.1:0-86142 GCA_964447395.1 uncultured Rhizobium sp. | reverse complement strand
ATAATGCTCAGCGGTAAATTTTCTTTTTTTAGATCAGCAATTATGCGCGCATTTTCTGCGTTTAAACCAATTGTCGCGTCAATTAAAAAACAAACGTGATCAGCTTCGCGAAGCGCTTGCCACGCGGATTTAACAATGATTCGTTCAAGAATTTTATCGTTGCGCGGAATAAAAATTCCTGGCGTGTCGATCAAAATTAATTGCGTTTCACCCTCAACCAAAATTGCTTTAATTGAGTTGCGTGTGGTTTGAACTTTCGGCGAAACAATCGAGAGTTTTTGCCCAAGCAAAGCATTGGTAAGTGTTGATTTTCCTGCGTTGGGAGCGCCGACGATGGCGATGGTTGCGTGTTTTTTATTTTGCATGTTTAGCCAAATCTTGCGCAATCATAAACGCCAACTCCACACTTTGCGATGAGTTGAGACGCGGATCGCAGTGAGTGTGATAACGATCAGATAAATTAATCTCAGAAATTTTTTGATTGCCGCCGAGACATTCGGTGACGTCTTGTCCGGTCATTTCGAAATGCACGCCGCCAGCGTAAGTGCCGATGGTTTTGTGAATGGAGAAGAATGATTTTATCTCGCTCAAAATATCGTCAAACTTGCGCGTTTTAAAACCGTTGGAGGATTTAATCGTATTGCCATGCATTGGATCACAAGACCAAATCACCTTATTGCCGTTATTTTTTACCGCTTTTACGAGTGATGGTAAAAATTTATCGATGCCATCTTTACCCATCCGCGAGATAAGCGTGATGCGGCCTGGCTCGTTTTCTGGATTTAAAATTTCCAAAAGTTTTAGCAAATCATCCGATGAAATTGATGGGCCAACTTTGAAGGCAATCGGATTAGAAATTCCGCGCATAAATTCGACGTGAGCTTCGTCAGGATGACGCGTGCGATCGCCAATCCACAGCATGTGCGCGCTCAAATCGTAGAATTTTTTATCGTCTTTATTTTTGCGCGTGAATGCTTCTTCGTAATTTAAAAGTAGAGCTTCGTGAGAGGTGAAAAAGCTTGCGGTTGTAAGCTGTGGAATGGTTTTAGAATTTAATCCGCAAGCGCGCATGAAGCTTAAAATTTCATTCACTTTGGCGATTACTTCCTCGGTGTGTTTCTTGCTATTCAAGCTGTGAGCGAATTCTTCGTTCCATTTATTTACTTTTTCTAAATTGCCGTAGCCGCCAAGAGCAAGCGAGCGTAAGTAGTTTAGCGATGCTGCGGAATAAAAATAAGATTCGATTAGGCGATTTGGATCGGCAAAACGCGCGTCTTTTTCAAATTCAATCGAATTGATGATGTCGCCGCGATAGGCTGGTAGCGTGATTCCGTTGATGGTTTCATCATTTTGCGAACGCGGTTTGGCATATTGTCCAGCGATGCGACCGACTTTTACGATTGGTTTTTCCAGGCCATACATCAAGGCGATCGTCATTTGCATGATGGTGCGGAAAAATCCTTTGAGGTTGTCGTGCGAAAATTCGGTGAAGCTTTCGGCGCAGTCTCCGCCTTGCAACAAGAAGGCTCGACCGCTTGCGACTTCAGTGAGTTCGGCTTTTAATTTTTCAATTTCATCGAAAGAAACTAGTGGCGGAAAGTTGGCCAATTCATTCTCAACTTTTTTTAGATGAGATTGGTTTTCGTAGATTGGCTGCTGTTTTATTGGTAAATTTCTCCAAGAATTTGGCGCCCATTTTTTTGACATAATAGCTGTAAAATGTTGATTTTGTTGGATCGGCGACGAGTATCCAAATCATCCGAATCAATGTCAATTTAAAATCCGAAACGATGACAAAAAAACTAATCGCCTTTCAAGGCACGGCTGGAGCGAATTCCGACCTTGCTTGCAAAAAATTTTATCCTGATTTTGAAGCTAAAGCCTTCCCGACTTTTTACGATGTTTTTGCTGCAGTTGAGTCTGGCGAGGCGCAATATGGCATGATCCCGCTCGAAAATTCTTACGCTGGACGCGTTTCGGAAATTCATGATTTACTGCAAAAACATGAAGTTTCGATTGCGGGCGAACATTTTTTTCCAATCTCACACAACCTTGCCGGAGTTGATGGCGCAATGCTTGAAGACGTGAAAGAAGTTTTGTCGCATCCGCAAGCTTTGATGCAATGTCAGGAAAATTTACGTAAGCTGAAAATGAATTTGCGTGAATTTTCTAACACGGCTGAAGCTGCGAAATTTGTGGCTGCGCAAGGTGATAAAACCAAAGCGGCAATTTGTTCAAAGATGGCGGCGGAACTTTACGGCCTAAAAATCATCAAAGAAAATATGCAAGATTCTGGCGCGGATAATGTGACGATTTTTATCACAATTTCAAAAGTGCCGCAAGAAGTTGATCCGAAAATTGCACCAGTAATTACCGCACTTTTATTTACGATTCGAAACATTCCCGGCTCGCTCTACAAAGCGCTTGGCGGCTTTGCTACAAATGGCGTCAGCATGGTAAAATTGGAAAGTTATATTCCGGGCGGCATGTCGGAACAGGCAAAATTTTTTATCACGATCGAAGGTCATCCAAATCAGAAAAATGTTGCTTTGGCTTTGGAAGAATTGGGATTTTTCTCCAAAAATGTTAAGCTGCTCGGTGTTTATTATGCTGATAAATCGCGTTTCAAAAAATGAGAATTATCGCCGGAAAATTTCGCGGAAGAAACTTGGTGAAATCGGATCATCTCAAATCGCTTCGTCCAACAACTGACAAAAATCGTGAGGCTTTATTCAATATTTTATCCTCATCATCACGTTTAAAATTTGACGGCGCAGAAATTTTAGATATTTGCTGCGGCACTGGCGCTGTAGCTTTCGAAGCGCTTTCTCGCGGTGCAAGATTTGCAACATTAATCGATAATTCGCGGACTCATTTGGAAATTGCGCAGAAAAATTCTCTAATTTTGAAAGCAGAAAAAGATGTCGAAATAATTTGCGCTGATGCAAAAAAATTACCAAAAAATGAAAAGTTTTTTGATCTCATTTTCATCGATCCGCCCTACAAAGAAGACTACCGCGCCATCATCGAAAATCTGCTCGAAAAAAATTGGATCAAAAAAAACTCGCTGATTGTTGTTGAATTTGAATCAACCAGCGAGCCAGATTTTTCTGATAAAAGTTTAAAACTTCTTGATCTGCGGCGTTATGGCAGAACGTCTTTTGCCTTTCTTGATTTGCTGTAAAACTATCCCTTCAAACACAAATTACCAACTTCAGCTCCCCGAGCAAAGGCCGAAGGCCGTCTCGTCTAGGGGTTTTGATTTTTATCTTTCAAGGCCCTCGACGACGCTACGCTTTGCTCGGGGAACTGAAATTGTAAGTCGCTTTGCTCGAGTGGCTGAATTTGTGAATCAGGGGATAATCACCGATTTTGATGCAAACCATTCCTTACGCAAAGTGACTTTCTCTCAAAAATTATAATTTTTGGATCAGGCTAGTGACATCAAGCATTCTCAGAGAAAATGCCCACTCATTGTCATACCAAGCGCAAACTTTAACCATGTTTCCGCTTAAAACTTTGGTTTGAGTGGCATCGAAGCAGGAACTGTGGGAAGTGTGATTGAAGTCGATAGAAACCAAAGGTTCGTCAATGATACGCAAAACTTTTTTCATTTTTCCTTCGGCTGATTTTCTTACGGCTTCGTTAATTTCATCTTTTGAAGTTTCGCGTTTGGCAATGAAGTTTAGATCAACCATCGAAACATTGGCTGTAGGAACGCGAATCGCGCCGCCATCGAGTTTACCTTTTAATTCTGGAAGAACCAAACCGATAGCTTTTGCAGCGCCAGTTGAAGTTGGAATCATCGACATCGCGCAAGCTCTGGCGCGGCGCAAATCTTTGTGCGCATTATCGACGATATTTTGATCATTGGTGTAAGCGTGAATTGTGGTCATAAAACCTTTTTCGATTCCGATGGCGTCATGCAGAACTTTTGCGACTGGAGCTAGGCAATTCGTGGTGCAAGAGCCAACAGAAATCACCTCATCTTTCGCATTTAGAACTTCGTCATTAACGCCGAAAACGACGGTTTTTACCGAATCTTCTTTCGCAGGAGCGGAAATTATTACTTTTTTTGCGCCAGCTTGAATGTGCTGTGCGGCGTCGGCGTGCTTGGTGAAAGCGCCAGTGCATTCTAGTACGACGTCAATTTTCAAATCTTTCCACGGCAATTCTTTTGGATCGCGTTTGGAAATGATTTTGATTTTCTTGCCATCGATCAGCAAATTTTCGCCATCCACTTCAACGGATTTTGTAAATCTTCCGTGAATGGAATCATATTTTAGTAAATGTTTTAGAGTTTCTGCAGGCGCTGAGGCGTTGACTGCGACGAGTTCGATATCGCCATAATTTTCTTCAAAAATTGCACGAGTGACGCAGCGGCCAATTCTGCCGAGACCGTTAATTGCAACGCGGATAGTCATAGTTTTTAGTTTTTTAAGTTTTCGTTCCTCGAGCGAAGTCGAGTAGTTTGTAAGTAGCCCCTCGACTTCACTCGAGGAGCTGGGATCCTGAAGCTAGCTCAGGATGACGGCAAAATTCGCCGTCATTTCGAAGCGCGAGCGTTGTAATAACTGAGCGCAGCTCTGAAATCTTTTAGGTTTAGTTTTATGGTAATTTCTTTTGCTGATTCACGAGCGGTGAAGCGCAAGAAGATCAAATCGCCATTTTTCATTTGTAAAAATAGCGCATTTTTTTGTTGATCGTCGAGCGGCAAAAGCCCGAAATCCTTGCTGTTGATGTTGCGCGAGAGAATGAGATCATTTTGATCTACGCGAATTTTTACAAAACTTCCAACCGCAACTTGAGGAATGATGATGAAAAACTGATTGGCGAATTTTGCCGAAGGTTGAATGGTGATAACCGAAGAGTTGTCGTAAAATTTTGCCGCAATTTTGCAGTGAGCGAGGCTCATCATATCGTCAATTTCGCAAAAAACTTTCCAATCTCCAAAAATTTTTTCCTCATTGCGAACATCGATTATTTCAGCGCCAGCTTGATTAAAACTTGTGAGCTGAAAAAGCGTCGCTAAAAAAATCGTCATCAAAATTTTTTTCATATGATAAATTTTTTTATTTACGCTTCATTGATTGGACTTTGTCTGGCAGGGATTTCTGGGCTTTTTCTTTTTCAAGAATATGTCAAAAAAATTTCTTCCCTGTCAGTTTCTTACAGCAGTTTTTTGGTTTTGATTACGTTTTTGGCCTTGAGAAACTCTCATCTCAACGAGGTTTTAGTGATTATGGTGAGTATTTTAGCGATTTTTTCGGTGAATCTTTTAATCGGAATCGGCATCGCAAAAAACATTGCCGAAGCGCAAGGGCAAAGCTCTAAACCTCATCAAGCTTCAGATGAACTTTAGCATTATTTTGCTTCAATTCCGACATTAATTTTTTTCTCAATTCAGCGGTGTGATTTTCGATTTGATCTAGAAGCTCAATGATTTGCATCGCTTCTTGTGAAAGTTGCTGAACATCAAATTTTTCCTGAAGGGCAGGTTGTCTAGTCATAAATTTTTAGGATTTTAGCGTTGTAAATGAAGGGTGCGGAGGCTGTTAATTGAGGAAAAATAGTCAATCTAAAATTATTTGGTTTTTTGGGATTTATCCCACGACAGACTAAAAACTTCTCAGCTCCCCGAGCGGAGTCGAGGGGTAGGAAAGCACAAACTCCCAACCCCTCGACGCAGTGTGGGGAGCTGAGACTAATCAAAACCCCTCAAAGGCAATCTTCGGCATTTGTTGCTTGAGTAGCTTGAGGAAGGATGAGGCCTTCGCCACTGGGGGAGCTAAAAATAGCGACTATTTTTCTTCATTAAAATCGAGCACCACTTCCTTCCAGATCTCGTATTTATCCAGCGGCAAATTTCGCAGTGGACTGCATAAATCAAGGGCGCGACGCACATTATCGACAGTAATTTTATAAGCAGTTTCTTGCGGATCATTGTAGCGCTTCATATCGAGCAATTCATCGAGATCAGAATCGAGATAACCATCTTCGCTGATTTGAACTTTTATCACCAAGCTGAATTTGCTATCGAGCTTAGTTTCGTCGATGGCGCGACGATAACAGCGTTTTAGTTGTGACTGAATATTGAATTTTTCGCGCGCCGAAAGATCGATATTTTCTAAACTATTCGCCAAATCGCTGGCACGAATTTTGTTTTGATTTTTATCCGAGCTGGCTTCCTGATTTTGCTCAGATTTTTTTATTGATCCGAGAATTTTTTCTTGGCGATTTTTGTCTTCCTGTTTCTCATCTTCATTTTCGTTTATCACCTTGTCATCCTTGATTTTAGGGCTTTCTTCTTGTTTTGGAGATTCTTTTTCTTCCGCCTTAAATTCTTCAATCTTTTCTTTTAACTGAGCTTTTTTTACGGCTTGAGAAGGTTTCGCTTTTGCCAATTTCTTTGGTATTTCTTTGAGCTGATTTTTTGCGGATTTTTTTATCGAAGTTTCTTCCTTAGCTTCTTTTTTTACCTCTTTTTCTTCGGGAATTTTGTCGCCACTATCTCCTGGTTTGAGGTTGTCGGAATTCTCATCTCCAGTCATTGAAACTAGGCTAACAGCGATTTCACTAGTCTTTCCCTCATCAACCTCTTTGAGATTGAAATTAGCGTAAATGACTAGCAGCAACAGAAAATGTAAGAACAGCGAGTAGAGAAAATTTTTTATCATTGCGCTAGTTCAGTTACGAGTACGACTTGATTGAAACCGGCGAGGCTAACGTTGCGCACCACTTCCATGACGCGTCCATAGTCAAGTTTTTGATCGGCTCTTACGAAAATTTTATTGCCGAGATTACCGCCACTAATTTCAAGCAAACGGGCTGATAACGAACCCAATTTTATCGCTTCTTCCTGTAGGAAAATTGTGCCGTCAGATTTTACGGAAATTGTGATTGGTTGCGTTTTCTCGTTAGTTGGATTTGCCGCGCCTTTTGGCAAATCAACATTGATTGAGCTAGTCATCATCGGCGCCGCGACCATAAAAATTATCAACAACACCAGAAGAACATCAACAAATGGAGTGATGTTGATGTCGGCAATCACGCGACGTTTTTTGGAGGATTTTTGGTCGAAAGAGAAAGACATTTTTTAGGATTTATGATTTACAAAAATACGAAATGAGATTCGTAAATCGCAAATCATAAATCGTAAATTTAAATTACTGCGCAGTTCCTTTTTTTATCACGAACATTTTATCCGGAATCGCACTGCTGAAATCAATGTCGGAAAGAGTGACTGCAACGACTTGATCGAGATCATTTTTTATTTCCATTTTTACAAATTGCAGCGGATTGGTTTGAAAGGTAAGGCTAAATTCCCCGGCATCTTTGCGGTTTTTTTTCATTAAAGAAATTTTGATTTGGTTGGCGCCCTTTTTTACTGAGGTCACTTCAACATCTTTCGCCAAGAAAGAAATATTTGGACGAGTTAAAAAAGAGGCTGGGGTCGTGTTGGTGCTTAGATGAGAGATTTCCTCGAGTTCAATATCGTAATAAGACAAGATTGAGCCATTAACCACGATAAGAATTTTTGGCTTAGTGGCGTATTCAACGCGCATTTTTCCGGAAGATTCCGAATTGCGTGCGAGAAAAAATTTTCCTTCAACAAGATGTCCGTCTGATTCTTGCGTGAATTTGGCGGAAAGATTTTTGATGTTATTGAGATAGGATTCGACCGGGGCTAGGTCGGTCTGATATTTTTCAGCAAGATTTTCTGCCGCAGCATTTTGGGCAATAAAAAAAGCTACGCAGATTGCTAAACCTGCGTAGCTAAGAATGTTTTTTAAAACCAATTTAGAGTTTTGCATGATAGAGCTTTTCGTCGAGTGCGCCTTCAGTTTTATCAACGATTAGAGTGATGGCGCTATCACCAGTGATGTTGATGGTTGTTCTCACCATGTCTAAGATGCGATCAACACCAAGAATGATTCCGATGCCTTCGATTGGCAATCCAACCGATGTTAGAACCATGCCCATGAAAATGATTGATCCGCTAGGAATTCCGGCGGCGCCGATTGAGCCTAAAGTGCAGGTTAAAATCAGCATGAGATAGTTTTGGTGAGTTAGGTCAATTCCGTAGGCTTGAGCAAAGAAGAGGGCGCAGATGCCGAGATAAATCGCGGTTCCGTCCATGTTAATGCAAACGCCAAGAGGCATTAGGAAGTTGGAATTTGTTTTAGAAACCCCAAGTTTTTCCTGAAGCTGAGTCATTGCAGTAGAAAGGGTTGCCTTGCTGCTGCTCGTCGCAAAAGCAAGAGATTGGGTAAGAAGAATTTTGCGATAGAATGGAAGAGGAGAGAGGCGTGCAAAAACCAAAATCATCAAACCAAAAACTACATATTGGAAAGTGCAGGCTGCTAGTACTGCAACGATTAGTTTTGCTAAGGCTGTGAGAATATCCATGCCTTGAGTTCCAATCACCCAAGAGATGAAACCAAATACACCTAGAGGAGCGAGTTTGATGATGATCTCGATCATTTTGAAAGTCACTTGCGAGGCAGAATAAATGATTTCTTTCAATGCTTTAGATTTGTCGCCGAGCATGTTGATGACGATTCCAGTAAAAATCGAAAAGATGATGATTTGCAGAAAATTATCCGAAGCCATTGCATTGATTGGGTTGGTTGGGATTAATCCAATCAAAAATTCTGAAATTGTTGGAGGAGTTTTTGCTGCAATCGCTACGCTAGGTTGAGCGCTTGTTTCAAGAATTGCGTGAAGATCAACTCCGGCGCCGGGTTGGAAAATTGTTCCTGCTGTAAGCCCGATTATAACAGCAAAAATTGCAGTCAGAATGTAAGCGCTGAAACCCTTAATACCAACTCTGGTAAAGTTTCCGTGACCATGCATAGAGGTAATTCCAGAAAGCAGGGCAAAGAAGATAAGTGGCATAATCACCATTTTGATCAGACTGATGAAAATGGTGCCAAAGATTTTTAATCCCGCAGCTTTTTCTCCTAAAACAATACCCGCGATAATACCCAAAATTAGGCCAATAAGAACTTGCTGCCAAAGTTTCATAGTTTTGATTTATTTAAGTTGAAGAAAGATGAGAGTGATTTTGCAAATGATGATTTGCTGCGGGGGAGAGCGATCTCCGAGAGATCAGAAATTCTGAAATCTTTTCGAAACCTATAAACCGACTTTCCTAATGTCAAAATTTTTTTCCCCTAATAAAAAATTGCGTAAAATAATATCGGTGAAAGATTTTGACTTTTAAAAATAGGATCGAATTTTGCACCAAATCTTCAAACCCATTTACTAAAAAATCCCCCAAAAAATTTTATGAAAAAAACTTTCTCCCTGATTCTTTTGATCTCGTCATTTTTTACTTTGACGGAAGGTTCTCTCGCAGCTACGAAGTATGTTTCAATCGGCACCGGCGCTATCACTGGCGTTTATTATCCTGCCGGTGGAGCAATTTGCCGCCTTTTGAATCGTGGTCGCAAAGAGCATGGAATTCGCTGCGCAGTTGAATCAACAGGGGGATCTGTTTCTAACTTGAATGCTATTCGTAACGGCGCGATCGATTTTGGCATTGTTCAATCTGACTGGCAATATCACGCCTATAACGGCACTGGATTTTTCGCCGATCAAAAACCTTTCAAAGAATTGCGCTCGGTTTTTTCCCTCTACACCGAAACATTCACCTTAGCGGTTCTTGAAAAATCTGATATCAGAAAGCTCGACGATATTCTTGGCAAAAAAGTAAATTTTGGTCCGCAAGGCTCTGGAATGTACGCCACGATGGAAGTTTTAATGGGTGTTAAAGGTTGGACAAAGCAAAGTTTTTCTTCCGTCACTTATCTTCAACCATCAGAGCAGCCGAAAGCGTTATGCGATGAAAAAATTGACGTGATGATCTACGCCTCAGGAAATCCAAATGGCGTTTTGCAAGAAGCAACTCAGTCATGCAAAGTTAGAATAATTCCGATTGATCGCGAAACTGTAGACAAGTTGATCAGCATGAATTCCTTCTACGTTAGAGCCACAATTCCTGGCGGAATGTATGCTAATAACCAAAACAATATCGAAACTTTTGGTGTAAAAGCGAGCATAGTCACCTCAGAAAAATCTAGCGCTGAAGTTGTTTACAATGTCACCAAATCCGTTTTCGATAACTTCGATAATTTCAAAACTCTTCACCCAGTTTTTTCTTCATTGAAAAAAGAAGATATGGTCAAAGAAGGAAATTCAGCACCAATGCATATTGGTTCTGTCAAATATTTCAAAGAGGCAAAACTTCTGAAAGATTCTAAGTAAGTTTGCTATTTAACTTCGTAAAAAATCCCGTGAATTTTTAAAATTCACGGGATTTTTTTTATCAAAAATTTATGAAAAAATTTATCATTCTTCTTGCCACTCTTTCTCTTTTTGCTTGCTCATCTTATCGCCCGATTCTCGATCAAAATGAAAAATATCTCCAAGTAGGAAAAGACGAAGCGCAAAAAGACATCGAGAGCTGCAAAAAATCTGCTGATGAATATCTCGATCAATTCAAAGCCGAACGCGCCGCAAAGGAAGCTGGCCGTAAAGCTGTAATTGGTGGAGTTGTAGGAGCAGGAGTTGGATTGCTTAAAGGTAGAAATCTCAAATCAACTTTAGTCGGAACCGCCATCGGTGCTGGAGCCGGAGCCGTAATTGGCGGCCTATCTGTTCTTGGTGAGGATAAAGTAAAACCCGATCAAATGAAGCAGCGCTACATTTCAAACTGCTTAGCTAAGAAAGGTTATTCAGTGATTGGCTGGATCTAAGGCTGGAGGGTTCTAACAGCAGCGGTTAATTCCGCGCCATTTCGATTTTTGTTGTTCGCGGAGAAAAGTTTTTTTGTCTAAAATTTTTTCTCGCGCGTGATTTTTTTTGTGATGTTTGAGGTAATTTTTGTAAGCAAAATTACCGGAGAGGTGATCGTAAAGGAGTAAAAAAAACTGTCGGATTTTTTTCATTTTTTCTTTTTGACGATGTGAGGCGTGTCATCCCGAACTTGTTTCGGGATCTGTCTTTTGCATTTTAAGGGAAGATAATCGCCAAATTTTTCGCGCCGCTTCGGTTACCACAATCCATAAAATCGTTAGAAATCCTAGAGCGATGCAGCTTACCAGTTTTTGATTAAAAATCATTTTTTTGGCGATGGCGATTTTTTCTTCATCCAAAATTCCGGAATTTATTTTCGTCTGCCAAACTTCTGCGACGGCTAGAAATCCGATTTTTGCATCCGCAGAAAAGACTTTTTCAATCACCGCCCAGCTTGTGGTTGTAAGCACAAAGGCGAGGGGAATTGCGGTTATAAAGAAGAATTTTTTGCGTTCGCTTTTTAAAATTATCACCGTCGCCAGCGTCAGCGCTATTCCCGCCAACATCTGATTCGACATGCCAAAAAGCGGCCACAACATGTTCACGCCGCCACTCGGATCAATAACGCCGATATAAAGAAAATATCCCCAAGCGGCGACAATTACAAAACTTGAAACAACGGCCATCCAAGACTTACGACTTACGACTAACGACTTACGACTGAAGATTTGTCCAAGCAAATCTTCCAACATAAATCGCGCCACTCGTGTTCCTGCGTCAAGCGTCGTCAAAATAAAAATCGCCTCGAACATAATCGCAAAATGATACCACATCGAAAGCATGCTTTCCCCGAAAGCGGAAGAAAAAATATTTGCCATTCCAACCGCGAGAGACGGCGCTCCACCAGTTCGAGCATAAAGCGAATTTTCACCCATTTGTGCAGCTAAATTTTGCATCATTTCTTTCGCGACGGGAAAAGATTCTGGCGCAACAGGCGAGTTTATCGCGAAGAAAATTCCCGGTTCTAAAACGCAGGCGGCAATCATCGCCATCATTGCCACGCAACCCTCGAGCAACATGCTGCCATATCCGATCAGGCGCACGTCGCGTTCGTCGGAAATAATTTTCGGAGTTGTTCCTGATGCAACCAAAGCGTGAAAACCAGAAATCGCGCCACAGGCGATGGTGATGAATAAAAATGGAAAAATTTTTCCCGAAAAAATCGGGCCGCTTCCATCAACAAATTGCGTGATTGCCGGCATTTGAATTTCGGGGCGGAAAATCAAAAGCGCGATGGCAAGAAGTGCGATGGTTCCCAGTTTTAAAAATGAGGAGAGATAATCGCGCGGAGCAAGGAGAAGCCAGACTGGAAGCGTCGCTGCAGCAAATCCGTAAAACATAATCGCGAAGGCTAAAAATTTTGCATCACGATCAAAAAGCAGTGCGAGTTTTTCGTCATAGTGAATTATTTTTCCGCCGTAAACCGCGAGTAAAAATAAAATTATGCCGACGATACTCGCCTCCAAAACGCCGCTGGGACGAATGAAATAAAGATAAATTCCGATCAACATCGCAATTGGAATCGTCATCAAAACCGTGAAAGAACCCCACGGGCTGTGCATCAAGGCCTTCACCACAACCAATCCAAGAACGGAAATTAAAATTATGATAATGGCAAGAGTGCCGATGAGCGCTGCGTAGCCAGCGACATTTCCGAGTTCATCTTTGATGATTTGGCCGAGTGATTTTCCGTCGCGCCTCATCGAAGAAAATAAAATTATCATGTCTTGTACTGCGCCAGCCAAGACCGATCCGATCAATATCCATAAGGTTCCGGGAAGATAACCAAATTGCGCTGCGAGAGTTGGGCCGATGAGCGGGCCAGGGCCGGCGATAGCGGCGAAGTGATGTCCGAAAACAATCCAGCGATTGGTTGGCACGAAATCTTTGCCATCGTCGATACGCCTTGCTGGCGTGGCGCGACGACCATCAACGCATAAAATTTTTGCTGCGATCCAGGCGGAATAAAAACGATAAGCGATGAGCTGCGTGCAAATGCAGGCGCATAAAAACCACAGCGAGGAAATTTTTTCGCCGCGAATCAGAGCAATTCCTGCAATTGACGAAGCGCCAAGAATTCCGATAAAAATCCAGGCTATAATCGAATAATAATTTTTCTTCATTCTTGCTTGTGTTTTTGGAATTGGTAAAAAAAATTGCTACGAATTTCTAGAAGAATAAATCAGCTCTCAGACCAATAAAATCAACGATCCCCAGACTTATCATGGCAGAAAAAAATACTCATTCGATTTTAGAAACTATCAAGAAAAAACTACATAAGTTTGATCAGAAATCAGAAAAAAATTCAAAAATTTCTGAAGTGGTTGATGAGTTTGAATACATTGCTCCAGCCAAGAAAGATAACGCTGCAGCCGCAACGGAAGTTAAAACGGAAATCAAATCTGAAGAAAAACTCGAAACGAAAATCGCCGAAAAAACTTCCGAAAAATCAATGCCAAATTTTGAAGATAGTCTTGGCCTTGACGATTCAATTCAATCTGCTGCAGCCCCTGCTGCAAAGGATGAAGCGCCACAAACTCAACCAGCTGCAACCGAAAATAAATTAGATGATTTTAATCTCGATGATTTGGATTTGGATGACGAAAGCGCCGCAAAAAAACCTTCGCCTGTTGCGCCAGAAATTAATGCCATTCCTGCTGTTGAAGCTGCGCCAACTCCGGCATCTCAACCAAATTCTGAAGATCCTCTTGGTTTAGAAACCAATCAGCTATCCTTGTCAAATACAGCTCCAACTCAGACTGAGTCAGCACCTAAAACAGAAGAAAATCGCGAAGAATTTGTCGAGGAAGACCTCGAAGATTATGAGGGCGAAGTAGATTTTGCTGAAGAGGAATATGCTTCCGACTCCAACGCAGAAGTAGTTGCTGAAGAGCATCACGAACTGCCAGAGGATGATATTTTAAGTTTCCCTGAAGATGAAGATGCTGAAGTGGAATCAACAGCAGAAAAGCCGGAAGTTAATTCTTTCGAAGAAGAAACTCATCCAGATTTACAAGTTGCGACGACAACTCCGACGACGGAAAAACCGATGGAAGATTTCAATTTTGACGATTTGCAAAAGAATCAAATCAAGTCTGAACCTACTAAAACAGAGGTCTCATCAACAAATGAAAAGGATGAGGATGAATTTGATTTGGATGCTTTAGAGAAGCAAATTGAAGAAAAAAGGAAACAGGACTCAGAGAAAAAATCAGCGCAATCTTCGACTATTCATCAAGAAATTGATTTGGAGTTTGAAAAAGAATTGATGGGTTTCAAGCCTTCGACGCCGCGTGATCAACAAAATTCCGGACCAGCGCCAGAGCCTCTATTGCCAATTATCAACAAAAAACCCGAAGAGCTTTTATTCACAAAAGAAGAGTCTAAATCTGTTCAACAAATGCCAGCGCAGCCAGTTTCAGCAAAAGAAGATACAACTCTGATGAATCAAGAAACCGTGATGCAAACCACTCAATCTATCAAAAAATTAATTGATGCGAAAAATGTTGTGGCGGGAATTTCATCTTTCTCGCAAAGCCCAGCGCTGCAAGATTTGGCAACACAATTGATGGAGCCGAAATTGGAAAAGTGGTTGAATGAAAATCTTGCGCAAGTGGTGGAAAAAATTGTGCGCGAGGAGATTAAAAAAATTATTCCGACGGAGTAATTTTAGTTTTTAAATTTCTGGATTTTGTGATTCGCGAAGACAGATCCCGAACTTGTTTCGGGATCTATTTGCGCCCCAAGAGCGCCCCAGATTTAACGCTGTTTTGCTAAAATTTTCAGACCTTTTAAGCAGCGCTCAGAGCCATCTCCATCTTCTCAATCGCCTCTTTCACATGTTCTGAAGTAATCACTAGCGGTGGTAAAATTCGGATTACATTTTCGCCAGCCGGAATAGTCAGCAAGCCATTCTCGATGAATTTCTTCACCATTTCATTATTGTCGATTTTTTGATTAAATTTCACGCCAAGCATCAATCCAACGCCGCGAATTTCTTCAATTTTATCGGGGAATTTTTTTTGTAGATTTTGCAATTCGCTTTTCAATTCCTCGGCGATTTTTCTGGCGCGAGGCAGAAAATCTTTTTCCAAAATTACATCCAAAACTGAATTTGCGACGGCCATTGCTAGCGGATTTCCGCCGTAAGTTGTGCCGTGAACTCCTAGAGTCATGCCGCTCGCCGCATCTTTTGTGGCAAGGCATGCGCCAAGAGGAAAGCCGCCAGCGATGGCTTTGGCGGTGGCAATGATGTCTGGTTTTACGCCGTAAAATTCGTAAGCAAAAAGATAGCCAGTGCGCCCCATGCCGCATTGTACCTCATCAAAAGCTAATAGCAGATTTTTTTCGTCGCAGATTTTGCGTAATTCTTGAATGAATTTTTTGTCAGAAACGCGAATTCCTTCCTCACCTTGAATTGGTTCAATCAGAATGCCGGCAGTGTTTTCGGTGATTGCATTTTTTACCGCTTCGATATTGCCAAATTCAACATTGTCAAAACCAGGAACTGCGGGCTCAAAACCTTCGAGATATTTCTTTTTTGCTGCGGCGGAAATTGTGCCGAGAGTTCTGCCGTGAAATGCGCCAGTGAAAGTGATGATGCGATTTTTTTGCGGCTGACTTTTGCAGTAAAAATGGCGACGAATCATTTTGATTGCGCATTCCAAACTTTCGGCGCCGGAATTACAGAAAAATACGTAATCGGCAAAAGTTGCAGCAACCAATTTATCCGCATAAACATTGAGCTCGTTGACGTTGTAAATGTTAGAAACATGCCACAATTTTTTTGCTTGCGTGGTGATGGCTTCTACCATTTTCGGGTGACAATGTCCTAAAGCGTTCACTGCGATACCAGCACCAAAATCGAGATATTTCTTGCCATCAGAATAGAGATAAACTCCTTCGCCATGAGAGAAGGTGATGTCGAAACGTTTGTGAACCGGAAGAAGCTTTGTTGAGGTGGTCATGAATTTACGATTTACGATTTATGATTTGGGGTTTAGTAAGCTGATTGTTGTTAATCTCGTGATTTAAAGACAGATCCCGAACTTGTTTCTGGATCTGTCTCCATCTGCAGTGATAACCGCCATAAAAAATCGTAAATCCTAAATCCTAAATCGTAATTATTTTTTCATGCTCCTCGACTCTCCCGAAACTAAGCAAAAAATTTTAGCCGAATTTCTCCAAATCTGTACCTTTGACGGATGGAGCAAAGAAGCGCTTCTAAAGGCTCTTTCTAATTGTGGAATTAGCGAAAATTCTTCCAGTTTAATTTTCGAAAATGGCCTGCTTGATTTGGCTGAATTTTACATCGAATCGCAAAACAAAAAATCGACAGAAATTTTGGAGGATTTAAGCGAAAAAAAGATTCGCGATAAAATCCGTCTCGCGCTTTATGCCAGATTTGAAGTTGAGAAAAACAACAAAATTGCTTTGCAGAGATTGATCAATTTTTACCTTAATCCAAAAAATCTTATATCTTTTGAAACTGGCCTGAGGCCTGCAATTCAAGGCATGAAAGCCTCTTACAAAATCGCCGATTTTATTTGGAAAGAAATTAACGACCAATCAACCGATTTTAATTTTTACACAAAAAGACTAACTCTCGGAAAAATTATTTTTCGCACAACGCGAGTTTTTTTGAAAAATGATTTCGAGAAAACCAAAAATTTTATTGATTCAGAAATTGAAAAAGTGATGAAATTCGCTCAACGCAAAGCGCATGTAAAAAAAGTTTTTAACGAATTTTTTTTAGATGAAAAAGGCTCGCCAAAATCCCCAAAAAAAATCATAAAGAATTTACCATTTTTCCGTTTATTTACCTAGAGCCTGTATTCAAATTCCTGCGACCTCAGCTCTCCGACATCACCTCAGTTCCCCGAGCGGAGTCGAGGGGATTTGAGTTTTACTCGCGAACCCCTCGACTCCGCTCGGGGAGCTAAGCCAAAAAAATTTAAACTATGTCCACAACCTTCAATATTCTCGATTTAATCTTCATCACCTTCACCATAATTTTCGTGCTTACCGCGTTTTTTCGCGGTTTTGTGAAGGAAATTTTTGCGCTATTTAACTGGATCGTCGCTCTTACTCTCTCTTATCTCCTCGCTCCTTATGCCGCAGAGTTGGCTTCGAAATATTTTAAAAATAAACTCGTCGTCGATATTTCGATGCGAAGCATAATTTTCATTTTGGTTTTCTTCACTACTGCGATGTCAACCGCCAATCTTTGCGACACGCTAAAAAAGAAAATGCCGAAAATGTTTGATTGCTCGCTCGGTGTGCTTTTTGGTTTCGTTAAAACTCTGATTATTTGCGGCTTTATCTATTCGCTTTATTTCACGCTTTACGGATTTTTGCTCGGCGGAAAGCTCAAAGAAGGCGGCGTAAAAACTCCAGATTGGCTGAGAGACGCGAAATGTTATAGCTTGCTAAAATTCTCCGGCGAAACGCTCGATCCTTTAGTGAAAAAATTCTTCGATGCTGCGACAGAAAATCTCGATCGCGTCGTACCAAATTCCAAAGAAGTGCTTGATAAAAAAATTGATGAAGTGATTGAAGAAAAAGCCGAAGAGGCAATGTCAGAGCAGCTTGATAAAAGTGATATAGATGCTGGCTACAACAAAAAAGACATCGAAAAAATGAACCATCTTATCGATATTATCGATAAATAATCCTTAACCAAAACTTTAAAAATATGTTCAGACTTACAGGAAAAAATGCATTAGTGACAGGCGCAACAGGTGGCATCGGAGCTGCGATTGCCAAGGCTTTAGCAGCTCAAGGCGCTAAGTTGGTTTTATCTTCAACCAAAGAAGAAAAGCTTCAGGAATTAGCAGCGCAAATCGGCGGAGATGTGAAATATGTCGCCTGTAATTTATCCGATGTCGTTGCGGTTGAGGCCTTGTTTGATAAGGCTGAAGAGCTTGCGGGAGGACAAATTGATATTCTCGTTTGCAATGCTGGAATCACCAAAGACAACCTGGTTTTACGCATGAAAGACGAAGATTTTAATCACGTGATTGATGTGAATCTCAAATCAACTTTCATTCTAAATCGCAACGCCATCAAAAAAATGATGCGCCGAAAATATGGCCGCATCATCAACATCGCTTCGGTTGTTGGCGTGACGGGAAATCCGGGTCAATGCAATTACGTCGCCTCAAAAGCGGGAATGATTGGTATGAGTAAATCAATGGCGCAAGAAGTTGCTTCACGCGGCATCACCATCAATTGCGTTGCGCCTGGCTTCATTGAAAGCCCGATGACTGATGTTTTAAACGAACAACAAAGAGAAGGAATTTTAGCAAAAATTCCTGCAGGGAAAATGGGCGAGGCGGCCGACATCGCGAAGGGCGTAGCTTTTTTGGCGAGCGAAGATGCGAGCTACATCACAGGACATACACTGCATATTAACGGCGGGATGTTTATGAATTAATATTTGAGTTCCCCGAGCGGAGTCGAGGGGTAAGAAAGCAAACTCTTAACCCCTCGACTCCGCTCGGGGAACTAGTTTCTTTAATCAGAGAACTAACTTTTATATTTTAATGACAACAACTCACAAAACAAAAGTAGCAATTATCGGCTCAGGTCCAGCAGGCTATACCGCCGCAATTTACGCTGCGCGCGCTAATCTTGAGCCAATCATCATTAACGGAAATTCTCCTGGTGGACAACTCACAATCACAACCGATGTTGAAAATTATCCAGGATTTGCCGAGGCCATTCAAGGCCCGTGGTTAGTGGAGCAAATGGAAAAGCAGGCGGTGCATGTTGGTACGAAAATTTTTCACGATCACATCAAGCAAGTTGATTTTTCTAAGCGCCCCTTCGTTTTAACTGGCGAATCGGGAGATGTTTTTGAAGCTGAGGCAGTTGTGATTGCAACTGGCGCGCAAGCGAAATGGCTCGGTCTTCCATCTGAAAAAAAATTCCAAGGTTTTGGCGTTTCGGGATGTGCAACTTGCGATGGATTTTTCTTTCGCGGCAAAGAAGTGATCGTTGTTGGCGGCGGAAATAGCGCGGTTGAAGAAGCTCTTTATTTAACCAATCACGCTAAAAAAGTTTACGTTGTGCATCGTCGCGATAAATTTAAATCGGAAAAAATTCTGCAAGATCGTCTCTTCAAAAATCCAAAAATCGAAGTGATTTGGAATCATGCTTTGGATGAAGTTTTAGGATCAGAAAATCCAAATTCCGTCACCGGCGCGCGCTTGAAAAACACAGTTTCAGGCGAGATTCTCGAAATGAAAATCGACGGAATTTTTATCGCTATAGGCCATAAACCAAATTCCGATTTATTTAAAAATAGCGGCCTTGAAATTGACGCTGAAGGCTATGTCAAAACTAAGTCAGGCTCTACAGCCACCAACATCCCTGGCGTTTACGCTGCTGGTGACATTCAGGACAAAATCTATCGCCAAGCCATTACTGCTGCTGGAACTGGCTGTATGGCCGCACTCGAAATTGAAAAATTTTTAGCACATTAAAATGACCAATTCTCTTGCCCTTACCATCGAAAAAAATGGCGTCGCAAATTTAGTTTTTGATTTGCAAAACGAAAAAGTGAACAAGCTATCCGCGCCAATAATGGCAGAGCTTGAGAAAGCATTGAATGTGATTGATGGTAATAAGGCGATTCGAGTTTTACTCATCACTTCAACAAAAAAAGATATTTTCATTGCTGGCGCTGACATCAATGAAATCAAGGATTTGCGCGATCCGAAAGACGCTTTTGCCAAAGTTTCTCGCGGCCAAGAAATTATGAATAAAATTGCTGCGCTAAAAATTCCAACCATCGCGGTGATAAACGGCGCCTGTCTCGGTGGCGGTTTGGAATTGGCTTTGGCATGCAAATATCGCGTTGGAATTGTCAATTCAAAAACCTCTCTCGGCCTTCCTGAAGTTAATCTCGGAATTATTCCGGGCTTTGGAGGAACGCAACGTTTGCCGAAATTAATCGGCCTGCAGGAATCGCTAAAAATTATTCTTTCGGGAAAGGCGATTGATACTAAGAAAGCCTTTAAAATCGGGCTTGTAGACGATCTCATTCGCGAAGAATTTCTGGAAGAAAAGCTCGGACATTTCGTCAGCGAAATTTTGAAAAGTGGTGAAAAAAATATTTATTTAACGAAGCGCAATGAGGCGAAGAAAAAACGCTTCATTTTTGAAACTCTTTTGCTTGGAAAATTCGTTATTTTTTATCTCGCACATAGAGATTTATACGAAAAAACCAAAGGTCAATATCCCGCGCCATTCGTGGCTCTGGAGGTTATTAAACGCACTTACGGAATGACTTACGGAACTCGAGGATTCAAAACTGAACTCGAAGCATTTTGTGAGCTTTGCGTCGGCGATATTTCAAAAAATTTAATCGAAATTTTCTTCACTAACGAGGCGCTGAAAAAAGATTCAGGAATTGAAAATGACATCGCAGTTTCTGAAATAAAAAACGCCGCACTTATCGGCGCTGGCGTTATGGGCGGCGGAATCGCTTGGCTTTTCGCCAATAACAACATCAATATTCGCATCAAAGACATCACGCAAAATGCCATTGCGCTTGGTTATAATCAGATCGTAAAAATTTTTAATCAGCTCAAAAAAATTAGAAAAATTTCGCCAGAGCAGGCGAATATGAAAATCGCCAATGTGAGCGCAGGCCTTGATTTTGCTGGTTTCGACAAGGCTGAAATTATCGTTGAAGCGGTTGTCGAAAATATGGCGGTGAAAAAAAATATTTTGGCGGAGAGTGAAAAATTCGTACAAAAAAATGCCGTTATCGCTTCCAACACTTCTTCGCTTTCAATTTCTGAAATGGCGCATGCCCTAGAAAATCCTGAGCGCTTCGCTGGTATGCATTTTTTTAATCCGGTAAATCGCATGCCTTTGGTGGAAGTAATTCGTGGCGAAAAAACTTCTGATTCGACAATTGCAACAATCGTCAAGCTTTCAAAAAAACTCGGCAAAACTCCAATCGTGGTAAAGGATGTTGCAGGATTTTTAGTAAATCGAATTCTTCTGCCTTATATGAATGAAGCCGCTTATTTGCTGCAAGAAGGCGCGGAAATAAAACGCATCGATACCTTGATCGAAAAATTTGGTATGCCGATGGGACCCTTTATTCTAGCGGATGTAGTTGGTGTTGATGTTGGCGTGAAAGTGGCGCATTCGCTTTTTGAAAGTTATGGCGAACGCATGAAAGTCGCGGATATTCTCGAAGAAATTTACAAAAATCACAAAGAGCTTTTGGGGAAAAAAGTCGGAAAAGGTTTTTATATTCACGCGACACAAAGCTATGTGAATCCTGCTATTGCGGAGATTTTATCTGCGGTGCGTAAGGAAAAAAATATCCACGAAATTTTTATTCAAGATCAAGAAATTCTCGATCGCTGCATTTTAACAATGGTCAATGAGGCGGCGAAATGTTTGGAAGAAAATGTCGTCAAAAACGCACGTTATCTCGACATGGCGATGATTATGGGAACGGGCTTTCCAGCCTTTCGTGGCGGGGTTTTACGCTATGCCGATTCGCGCGGAATTGCGGAAGTTGTGAATAAATTACAAGAGCTAAATCAAAAACACGGCAAGCGTTTTGAGGTGAGTAATTTGCTGCTTGAAATGGCGAAAAATAATCAAAAATTTTACTAAACTGCTGAAATGAAAATCATCGGTATTGATCCAGGTCTGACGAAAACCGGTGTCGGAATTATCGAGATAAAAAATAATTCCTTGTCGTTTGTGGCGTCGGAAACGATTTATTCTTCGCCTTCCGAGCCCCTTGCGACAAGGTTGCAGCACTTTTACCAATCTCTTGCTGAAATTATAAAAATTCATCAACCTCACGAAGCGGCAATCGAAGAAACTTTTGTAAATAAAAATCCCATTTCGTCCCTCAAGTTAGGGCATGCAAGAGGGGCGCTAATTTTAACTTTGGGATTATGTGGTTTAAAAGTTGCGGAATATTCTGCGACAGCGGTGAAGAAAGCCGTTGTGGGAGTAGGGCGCGCGGAGAAAGAACAAATTCAGGCGATGGTAAAAATTTTGCTGCCGAAAGCGAATTTTAAAACTGAAGACGAAGCCGATGCTTTGGCAATTGCGATCTGTCATTTCCACAATTTGAAGCGTTATTGAGTTGGTTTCTCATCGCTGGTTTTTCTTATCCCTTTTGCAGCTTCCGCAGCTTTTGCCTTTTTTTCTTCTTCTCTTTTTTTCAGCAAAGCAATAACAGCACGACCTTCGACCACATTCGCAGTGCTAAGAATGAAGGTTTGATTTGGATGTAACTCGAACTCAACTTCTACTTGATTATCCTTGTTAATTTTTGGAGCAAATTCCTCAGATTGGCGACCGGAGAGAATTTTCCACTTACTGACACTCATCCTCCACAGGAGTTTTGCGCTATCTCTTTTTATCGCTTTCACGTAGATCTCTTTGTTTTTGCCATTGGTTTCCGAGGTGATTTTTTGATCATTAATCCATAAAACCCAATCACTCGGAGTGAAGTAAATTATGGATGCGAGATAGATGTAGGATTTTTCATTTTCTTCGGATTTTTTCTCATCCTCTTTGTTTTTCGCCTCTTCAGCTTTTTTCTTTTTCTCTTCCTCGGTTAAATTTTTATCTGAATCACCATTTTTCAAACCATCTTCCGGAATAAAAAGCTGATTATTTTTTAGCGACTCAATGGCGCGATCGATATTGTCATTTTGCTCATCATCAAACATCAAGGAAGTGGCTTTTTTATTGAGCAGGATTGATTCGAGAGAATTTTTTATTTGATTCGTAGCTGGTATTAAATCGCTCGCTTTAACCTCAGATTTTTCATTTTTATTTGGCGCTTTGGGAGAATTGTCGGGCAAATTTTTTTCAGAAAAATTATCAGTATTTTGAGCAAGAAGATGCGATGGCAAGAGCAAGCTAAGCAATAAAAATGTGATCTTATAAATTTGGTTTCGCTTCATTTCTTATTGTTTTGTAGCTTCCGGATTTGTTGCGGCTGTAGGCTTAACCTCATCAGATTTTTTTTCATCATCCTTGTAAGCGTACCATGAAAAATCGACTTTTCCGCTAATGGCTCCAGAAAATTTCCCTGAACTAATGCTGACAAAATCTTGCGAAGTATAATTTTTTGCTTTGCGAATTTCTAAATTTGTCACAACCGGATAGCCCTGTAAAGATTCAAGAAACTCACTGATGAAAAGCAAAGCTTTGACGTCGTTAACGGCACTAAAGGTTAAGTTAACCGTTGTAAAAAGGACGCTAACCGTATCGCGCTTAAAAATTCCATCCTTCAAAACTTCTGGCATTGTCACTTTAATGGCGGGATCGGATATCGTGTATTTATCGGCGATTGTGGCCAGTTTGGTGTTAACATCATCCATTTTGATGCCAGAGGTGATTTTTTTATTCGGGGTTAAATTTTCCCAAAGCTCTCTGTATTTTTTTACCTCGGTGGTTTTGCTTTCAAACTCGCTAGCTTGGTTTTTTAAGGCTGAAGTTTCGCTTTTAATTTTTTCAATCTTCGATTCTACGCCACTTTTTTCCTTCAAATAAAAGCCAAAAATAACGCCAACAATCAGCAATAAAGCGCCAGAAGCAGAAAAGTTTACGATGATCTTTTTTCTTAAATCGATGATTCTCATTGCGTTTTTGCGGTAGCGGTAAATTCGATGGGAAAATCGTAATATTTTTTGTTAAAGTCGATAGTGCGCGGAAGATCGATATACTTGATTTGAGAGCCATCCAAATTCTTTTTTACCTCAGTCACTAAAGTGTCGAATTCTTTAAATAGATCTTCGATATCGCCACTTTTGTTGATTATTTCTCCGCCAAAGACGATTTCATAATTTACCTTTGCCGGCAGCTTACTGTTGTAGTTTGGAATGGCGTAAGAGAAGCGATTCAGCTTCACGCCAAATTCTTTAAGAAATTTAAGCTTGATGTAAAAATCGACAAAATTTCCTCCAAAGCTTGTGAAAAATTCCTCCATTTTGCCGAAATCCATAATTCTTTCGATGCTGGTGGTTTCATCGGTTTCGCTGATTTTAGAGCCTTCGAAGGCATTTTTTTTCAGTCGTGCCATTTGTTGCACCGCGATAAATTTTTCAGTTTCTGCGGCGTCGATCAACTCTGCGATTTTATCCTGTGAAAGAATGGTGAACAAGGCGGTGGCGCAAATCATGACAATCAAAAGAAGGTTGATGTAGTAAGAAGCCTTCAGAGTGAGAATAAATTTTTCTAAAAAAGTAATTTTTGGTGTAGTGAATTTTAAAATTTTTTTCTCTTTCGAAAAAGTTTTGGAGATTAATAAATCGCAAAAATTGCTATTTTGCGGCAAGAGATTCGCGTATCCAATCGATGACGCCACTTCATTTGGCGTGTGATTTATCAAATTCAATTCGATGTTGTTGATTTTCTTCAAATTTTCCAAAGCTTCGTTGGAAAAGATATTTACGATATCGAGCTCGCCTATTGCCAAATCAGGAAAAAGACGTTTCAGATATTCAAAAGTGCTGTAAATATCTTGCTCATATTTCTCCAAAAAATCCGCTTGATCGAAGTTATAATTTACTACGCGGGTAAAAACGATGCCTTGATCTGAAAACACAATTTGCCTGGTTCCGCTGACTTTATTTTGAATAACGAAGCAATAGAGATCGTTTTGTTTATTTTGAATTTTTGACTGAGATTTAATTTTGTCTTTGAACAGCCTGAACATGTTGAAAGTCTCGATTGGCAACATGTAAATTCCGATTAAGTGATTCGGCATTTCCAATAAAAACGCGATCCACTTGTCGATTACTTCCGAGCTTGATGATGAAATAAACAAGCATTCCCAACGATTCGCAGATTTTTTTACGCTGGTCTTTTTGTTGTTTAAAATGATGTAGTTTTTGATGCTGTCTTTATCGCCGTCATTCACTAAATCGCGTTTTATGATGCGCGATAAATCGGCTTTGCGAACTGAGGGGTAAATTTTCTTTTTATAGCTTTGATCAACAGTGTCTAACAAGACATAAATCGGCGCGGATTTATTTTTTAAAAAAACATCCTGAATTTGTTTTTTGCTATCGTCAGTTAATTCTTCTAAAAAAATTTTATTTTTGATTTCGCTACCTTCGTGCAAAGCAATAACGGCGCCATAATTTCCAATGGTGACGACGATATTTTTTTCAGAAAACATTTGAATTTGCGAAAGGTTTAAGAAGAGTGAAAAAGGGTTTTAAAAATCACCCGCAAACATGCAATTTTATTTCAAAAATGATTCTCGGAGTTGGAATTGATCTCGTTTCTGTAGCTCGAATCGAACATCTCATGTCGCAATTTGCCGACAAATTTCCGCAAAAAATTTTTACAAAAAATGAAATTTCTTGCGCTGAAAAAATTAAAATTTCAGCGGATAATTTTCTACCGCGCGCATTGTTTTTTGCCAAAAGATTTGCTGCTAAAGAAGCCTTTTCCAAGGCTTTAGGGCTTGGCATTGGAAGAGGAATAGATTTTTGCGATATTGAAGTTGAAAATGATCAACTTGGTGCGCCAAGAATTAAGATTCTAAATGGCAAAGAAGAGTTTTTAAAAAAGCATTTTAACTGCGAAAATTTTTCCATTCATCTCTCGTTAACCGACGAAAATCCGCTAGCTAGCGCAATCGTCATAATCGAAAAATTTCATGAATAAACGAGTTTTAGTTGTCGGTGCTGGAGCATGGGGCACGGCGCTTGCAAACCTCATCGCTAAAAATTCCAACGATGTTTTCTTGAATGCAAATAGCAGCGAAATCATCGATGAAATTGACCAAAAAAGCAGCAATGAAAAATTTTTACCGGGTGTAAAGCTAAGCCCGCAAATCTTTGCCACATCTGACTTTGTGACCGATGTTGATTTTGTTTTTGTCGTCATTCCAAGCTCTGATACGACAAAACTTTTTTACAAAATTTCTCAAAGCAAATTCAAAAAAAATACGATTTTTGTGATTTGCTCGAAAGGTGTTGAACCCGCTTCAAATCTGCTTCTATCTGATGCGTTTGAAAAAATTACGCGAAATAAAAATTACGTAGTTTTATCTGGTCCAAACTTTGCTTCTGAGGTTGCAAATGAAGTTCCAAGCATCACGACCATCGCTTCTAGAAATAAAAAAATCGCAAATTCGGTAATTCAACTTTTGAACAACAAATATTTTCGTGCCTCTTATTTCAAAGATCCGTGCAGCGCTGAAATTTGCGGAATTGTAAAAAATATCATCGCAATTGGCTGTGGAATCGTTGATGGGCTTGGTCTCGGCGTTAATGCCAAATCTGCTTTGGTGATGAAGGGAATTTCCGAAATCAGACTTTTATGCAAGAAACTCAAGGCTTCGGACGATGTTGTTAATGCCGCCGGTTTTGGTGATATTTTTCTAACTTGCTCGTCAGAAAAATCGCGCAACAACTCGCTTGGCAGGCTGATTGCTACAGAAAAAACTCGCGATTCTAAAACAACTTACGAAGGCGCTGCATCCGCCAAAGCTGTGGCTGCAATCGCTAAAAAACTTAAATTGAAGCTAGACTTGTGCGAAGCAATCAACGAAATTCTTGCGCAAAATCTACGCGAAAAACAAGTCAGAGAAAAAATCATCAAAGCAATTTTAAGCTAATGTCCAACTCAATCCTCATCATCGATTTCGGCTCTCAAGTCACTCAATTAATCGCCAGAAGAATTCGCGAATTTGGAATTTTCTGCGAAGTAAAAAATCCCGACATTTCAATTTCTGAAATCAAAAAGATTTCGCCAAAAGCGATTATTTTTTCCGGTGGGCCATCGTCGGTTTACGAAAAAAATGCGCCAACAATTGATAAAAAAGTTTTTGATTTAGGTTTGCCAATCATGGGAATTTGCTACGGCGAGCAGCTAATCTGTCACTTACTTGGCGGCAAAGTTGGAAAATCTTTCGAGCGTGAATTTGGCAAGGCAGAAATTAAATTAGCGGCCAAATCAAAATTTTTCGAAGGCGTAAAAAAGAAGCAGGTTTGGATGTCGCATGGCGATCACATTTCCAAAATTCCTGCCGGTTTTAAAGTCATCGCCAACACGCCGAAAGCGCCTTACGCCGCAATCGCTGACGAGAAAAATAAAATTTATGGTGTGCAGTTTCATCCAGAAGTTGAGCACTCGCTCGATGGTCGTCAAATCCTCAAAAATTTCGTTGTTAAAATTGCAGGCTGTAAGCCGGATTGGTCGATGAAAAATTTCAAAAAAGATGAAATTGCTGAAATCAAGAAAATCGTTGGCAAAAAAAGAGTAATCTGCGGACTCAGCGGTGGTGTTGATTCATCGGTTGTTGCGGCATTAATCAACGAAGCAATCGGCAAGCAATTAACCTGCATTTTTGTTGATCACGGCTTGCTTCGCAAAGATGAAGGCAAGCAAGTTGAAGAAATTTTTGCCAAAAAATTTAAAACGAATTTGGTTTATGTCGATGCTTCGAAACTTTTTCTATCAAAGCTAAAAGGTGTTTCCGATCCGGAAAAAAAACGCAAAATTATCGGCGCAACTTTCATTGAAGTTTTCGATAAAGAAGCCGCGAAAATCAAAGATGCTGAGTTTCTTGCGCAAGGCACGCTTTATCCCGACGTAATCGAATCGAGCCATCCAAATAAAGGTGCCAGCCACACAATCAAATCACATCACAATGTCGGCGGATTGCCAGAAAACATGAAATTGAAATTGCTCGAACCGGTTCGAATGCTTTTCAAAGATGAGGTGAGGGCGCTTGGTCGCGAGCTTGGTTTGCCGCAGCATGTTGTCGGCCGTCATCCGTTTCCTGGTCCAGGTTTGGCAATTAGAATTCTTGGCGAAGTGACGGAAGAAAAAATCAAAATCCTTCAAGAAGCTGATGCAATCTACATCGAAGAAATTCGCAAAGCCGGGCTTTACGATAAAATCTGGCAAGCCTTCTCGGTTCTACTGCCAGTTAAAACCGTCGGCGTAATGGGTGATGCTAGAACCTACGAAAATGTTTTAGCTTTGCGCGCCGTCACCTCAATTGATGGCATGACCGCCGACGTTTATCGCTATGATCCAGAATTTTTATGCCGCGTGACAAATCGCATAATCAACGAAGTGCGTGGAATTAACCGAGTCGTCTACGACTACACCTCCAAGCCGCCGGGAACGATTGAGTGGGAGTAAAAAAACAATTCTAGACACCTTTTTTATCTAATCCTCCGCCACCTTTCTCACAAATTCCGACTTCAATCCCATCTGGCCAATTCCGGGGATTTTGCAGTCGATGTCGTGGTCGCCGCCGATGATGCGGATATTTTTTACTTTTGTTCCAACTTTTACAACCAGCGACGAGCCTTTGACTTTCAAGTCTTTAATGACTGTGACAGTATCGCCATCTTTTAGAATATTTCCGCTCGCATCCTTAACCACCTCTTCTTGCTCATCATCTGCAACTTCCTTTGCGAAGCGTGACCATTCGTGGGCGCATTCGGGGCAGACGTAAAGATTTCCATCTTCGTAAACATATTCGCAGTTGCATTTTGGACAGTTTGGCAATTTGGTTTCGTTCATAAAATTTCTTGAAAGTTTGAGGATTTTTTCGAGCCTGATCTTCATTAAAAAATAATTTAAAAACCATGCCAAAATTCGATCTGCCTTATACTTCGACAAGCTCGGCAATAGCTCAAGAAGGAAAAAAAATTCTCTATAAAAATGCACGTATAATCGATCCAGAATCAGGTTATGACCGGCTCGGCGAGCTTTTGACCATTGGTGATAAAATTGCTGATTTTGGCGAAAAAATTTCTGTCGACGGCGCAGAAATTATCGATTGTGGTGGGCATGTTTTATCTCCGGGCTTAATCGACATTCAGGTTCATTTTCGTGATCCAGGACAAACTCACAAAGAAGATTTATCGTCGGGAAGCAAGTCAGCTGTGGCTGGCGGAATCACCACAGTCGTGTGTCAGCCAAACACTTCTCCAACTCTAGACTCGGTTCCAACTCTCGAATATTTGCATCTAAAAGCTCGCGAAGTCGCTCATTGCAATATTCGCGCTTATGCTTGCATCACCAAAGGCATGAAGGGTGAAGAACTTTCCGACATGAATGCGCTGAAAAATGCTGGGGCTGTTGGCTTCACCGATGATGGATTGCCGGTGATGAATGCTAATGTGATGCGTCGTGCTTTCGAATATTCGCGTAATCTCGACGTCGTAATTGCACAACATGCGGAAGATTTAAATCTCACCAACAAGGGTTGCATCAATGAAGGAAAAACCTCGCTCGAGCTAGGCGTGCGAGGCATTCCAAACATTTCTGAATCGGTGATTGTCGAACGCGATTTAGCAATTCTTGAAGCAATTGGCGGACGTTATCACTTGCTTCACGTTTCAACTCGCGAAGCTTTGGATGCTGTCAAACGCGCTAAGGACAAGGGTTTGAAGGCTACAGTTGAAGTTTCTCCGCACCATTTTTTGTTGAATGATGAGCAAGTTTTGAAGTCAGGAACTAATGCCAAAATGAATCCGCCGCTTCGCTCTGAAGCTGATCGCTTGGCCTTAATCGAAGGCTTGAGATCTGGCATAATTGACGCCATCGCAACCGATCACGCACCTCACGATTTAGCCTCAAAAGAAAAACCGCTCGAAGAAGCGACGTTCGGAATCGTCGGCGTCGAAACCATGCTACCATTGTCTCTAACGCTTTATCATGAAAAAGTTTTATCGCTAAAAGATCTTCTCGCCAAGATGACTTGCAATGCTGCAAAAATTATTAATTTCGACGGCGGCTCAATCAAAAAGGGCGCTCGCGCCGATTTAACTTTGATTGATTTGAATCACGAATGGGAAATTGATTCGCAAAAATTTTACAGCAAATCCAAAAATTCTCCCTTCAACGGCTTTAAGGTGAAGGGTCGCGCGATCATGACAATCGTGGCCGGAAAGAAAGTTTTCGAAATTTAATGACAAAAAAAATTCTCATAATTGCCGGTTCTGATCCAAGTGGCGGCGCAGGAATTCAAGCTGATCTCAAAACCGCTACCGCTCACAAAACCTACGCTGGTGCGGTGATTACCTGTCTCACGGCGCAAAATACAAAAAAAGTTTTTGCAGTTTTTGAATCGCCAATTTCTTTTTTACGCAAACAACTCGAAGCCGTTTTGGACGATATTAAATTTGACGCGATAAAAATTGGCATGCTTGGAAGTCTTGAAATCATTGATTGTGTCGCTGATGTTCTTTCCAAAAAAGCAAAAAAAATCCCCTTAATTTTGGATACGGTAATGGTGGCGACTTCGGGTGATTTATTGTTGAAAGAAAATGCTGTTGAAGCCTTGAGATCAAAGCTCATTCCTTTGGCAAAAATCGTCACGCCAAATATTGACGAAGCAGAAATTTTGGCAGAAATGAGAATCGAAGATATCGATGATATGAAGTCCGCAGCCTTACAAATAAAGGCTTTGGGATGTGAAGCGGTTTTAATAAAAGGCGGACATCTGGAATTTAACGATGGAAAAATTCACAGCATTCTGCTCGACGAAAAAGATAATTTTCACCGTATCAGCAACAAAAAAATCGGAAACAAAAACCTTCACGGAACTGGCTGCACCTTAGCCTCAGCTCTTGCCTGCAATATCGCAAAAAAAATGTCATTACTTGAAGCGACGCGCCGTGCTAATTTTTATGTAGGAAGGTCGGTTATCAAAAATTTAAAGATCGGAAAAGGCAGCTTGGTTTTGCAACATTTTTAGAGTTTGTTTTTAAGCTCTTTTTAGTGGTTTGAAGCGCTTAGCAAATTTGAAAAGGAAGGGATTAAGAGTGATCGAAATAATAGCGCTGGCAATTACTAAATCATAAAGAATTTGCGAGAACATTCCCATTTTCAAAGCTAGAGCTGTAAGGATAAAAGAGAATTCACCAATTTGCGAAAGACTCACCGCCACAATTAAAGATTCATAAGTTTTCTGCCTAAAAACTTTCATGATAAAATAAGCAGCAAATAGCTTTCCAAAAACTACCAGGGCAAAGGAGATAAAAACCAACATCGGCTCTCTCAAAATTATACTTGGGTCAAAAAGCATTCCCGCCGAAATAAAAAACAATACCGCAAAAATATCGCGCAAAGGCACAGATTTTTCTGCTGATTTTTTACCGATTTCACTCTCGTTCAAAATTAACCCGGCCATGAAAGCGCCAAGGGCAAAAGAGGCTTCAAAAAGTGTATAAGCAATAAAAGCAAAACCAGAGGCGATTGCTAAAGTGCCGAGCGACATTAATTCGCGCGATTTGGTTCTAGCAATCCACATCAAAAGATTTGGCAGCAATTTTCGTCCCACCACCAACATCACGCCAATGAAAGCAGAAATTTTTAGCATGATCAAAAAAATATATTCCAAAACTAGCTTCAAATCAAGTTCAGTACCTTTCGCATGCATATCGGAAAAAACTGGAATTAACACCACCATCACAATCATGATCATGTCTTCTACAATTAACCAACCAATGCCGATTTTTCCAACCGCGCTATCAATCAACTTATATTCTTCCAGAGCGCGCAACAAAACAACGGTGCTTGCCACTGAAAGCGCCAGACCAAAAACCATGCTTTCGATCAAATTATATTGCATGGAAAAGGCCACGCTAAAACCAATAATTGCGGTTATTGAAGTTTGAAAAATAGCGCCCGGAAGAGCAATTTTATGAGCAGCGATTAGATCTTTTGTTGAGAAGTGAAGTCCCACTCCAAACATCAAAAGAATAATACCAATTTCGGCTAGCTGTTTAGCGAGATCAATATTTGCAACAAATCCAGGGGTGTGAGGACCAAGAAAAACGCCAGCGAGAAGATATCCAAGAATTGTCGGCAAACGTAGGCGATTTGCCAAAAAGCCTAGCAAGAAAGCAAAAACCACGCTTGCGACAATTGTTGTGATCAATGGATAGGCTTCAATCATTTTTAAAACCCGTAATCTCTAACCAAAATCTCCGCGATTTGCACCGCATTTAGTGCCGCGCCTTTTTTCAGGTTGTCAGAAACTACCCACATCGAAAGACCATTTTTGATCGAAGAATCTTTTCTGATGCGCGAAACGTAAACTGGATCATGCGATGCAACTTCAATTGGGGTGACAAATTGCATTTCTTGCGGGCGATCAATTACCACCACGCCATCAGCTTTTTCTAAAGCTGCTCTGGCTTGCGCAGGCGAAATTGGATTTTCAAATTCAACATTTACCGCTTCGGAATGGCAGGTGAAAACTGGCACGCGAACGCAAGTTGCCTCAACTTCAATTTTCGAATCGAGAATTTTTTTGGTCTCAACTTTCATTTTCCATTCTTCTTTTGTGCAGCCATCTTCCATAAAAACATCGATTTGCGGAATGACGTTGAAAGCGATTCTTTTGCTGAATTTTTTCGCCGGCATCATTTCGTTTTGATAGATTTTTTTAGTTTGATCATAAAGTTCGTCCATCGCCTCTTTGCCAGCGCCAGACACGGCTTGGTAAGTTGCAACCACCACGCGTTTAATTTTTGCAATGTCGTGCAAAGGTTTCAAAGCTACTACCATTTGAATCGTTGAGCAATTTGGGTTAGCGATGATTCCGGCTTTTTTGTAATCTTTAATCGCTTCGGGATTAACTTCAGGAACAACCAAAGGAACATTTGGATCCATTCTGAAATGCGAAGTATTGTCGATGACGACGCATCCAGCCGCTGCAGCTCTAGGCGCGTGAATTGCTGAAACTGCTCCGCCTGGAGAAAAAAGTCCGATTTTTGTGCCGCTAAAATCAAAATCTTCGAGGGCTTGAACGGTTAAAATTTTATCGCCGTAAGAAACTTTTTTGCCGACGGAATTGCGCGAAGCCAGCGCCACCACTTCATCGGCAGGAAATTTTCTTTCGGCCAAAAGATTTAAAATTTCACGACCAACATTGCCGGTTGCTCCAGCGACAGCGATTTTGCGAGACATAGAATTTAGGAATTAAGAATTAAGAATTGGGAATTAAGAATTGAAAGAAATGGTGCGAATTCAATCTAATTCTGAATTCTTAATTCTTAATTCTTAATTTTTTCAATGACAAAAAAGTTTTTTATCATCGCTGGCGAGGCTTCTGGTGATTTGCTCGGCAGCAAGTTGATACGTGAATTAAAATTGTTGGAACCGAATGCGGAGTTTGTTGGAGTTGGTGGAAAACTAATGCAAGAGCAAGGGCTGATTTCGATTTTTCCGATGGAGGAATTATCGGTGATGGGATTTATGGAAATAGTGCCGCACCTCGCGAAATTGCTGCGTCGGATCAATCAAACCGCTGAGACAATTATTGCAGAAAAACCTGATTTTTTAATTACAATTGACTCGCCGGATTTTTGTTTTCGGGTGATGAATAAGCTTTCCAAGCGGAATCGAGGAAATTTTAAGCGCACCCATCTCATTGCGCCGTCAGTCTGGGCCTATCGCGAGAAGCGTGCAGAAAAAATTTCTAAACTTTACGATTTGCTTTTGGCGATACTTCCTTTTGAGCCTCCATACTTTGAAAAATATGGCTTGAAGACGGTTTTTATCGGTCATCCGATTTTAGAAAATGCGCCAGATTTTTCGAAAAAAGCGGAAGAAAATTTACGCTTCAGAAAAAAATATTCGATTGCGGAAAGTGATTTGGTGATTTGCTTGACGCCAGGAAGCCGTAGCTCGGAAGTCAAAAAAATATTTCCAGAATTTATTGCAGCGGTGAATTTTTTAGCAGAAAGACAGATCCCGAAATCAATAAAAGTTATAATTCCTCTCATCGACAAAACTCGCGACCTGGTTTGCGAAATGGCGAAAGCGTTAAAAGTTGAATATTTTTTAATCGAAAAAGATGAGAAAAATTCGGCGTTTTTTGCGACGAATTTTGCTCTCGCCAAATCAGGCACAAATGCTCTGGAATTATCGCTTTATCACGTTCCTCTTCTCATCGCTTACAAGATCAATTCCATCACGCATTTTTTTCTAAAAAGAATGGTGAAAATAAAATTCGCTAATCTCGTAAATTTGATTTTGAACGAGGAAATAATTCCAGAAATGCTGCAAAAAAATTGTGAAGGAAAAAAGCTGGCGGCGGTTTTAGAAAAATTAATTTCGAATAAAAATCTTGCCGAAAATCAAATTGAAAAAGCTGCAAAAGCCTTAGAGCTAATGGGGCTTGAAAGCCTTGAAACTCCTAGTCAAAAAGCCGCTAAAGAAATTCTAAAATGAAATTTTTTTTAACTTTTATTTTGACATTGCTGCTTTTTGCAAACTCGTCATTGGCTCAAAATGATGGTTGCAGTAATAGCTATTCCTATCTCGTAATTGCTGAAAAAAATGGCGAAATTTTATCTGAAAATAGATCGGAAATAATTTCCTATCCCGCATCTTTGGTGAAGCTAATGACGCTTTACCTCACCTTCGAAGCAATTGAAAATCACAAAATTTCTTCGCAAAAAATTTTAACAATTTCAGCGCGCGGTGAGGAAGTTTCTAACGTCAATAAAATCAACAGCCTGCACCTAAAAGAGGGTGATAAAATGACGGTGCGCGAAGCAATTCACGGCGTCATTATAAAATCTTTTAATGAGTCGGCGGTCACTTTGGCAGAAGCTGTTTCTGGTAGCGAATGGGAATTTGTGCGCAAAATGAATGAGAAGGCGAAAGAGCTGGGCATGAATCACACTAGTTTTCGTAATGCTAGCGGCCTTCACGAAGATGGGCAATATACTACCAGCCATGATTTGGCGCGGCTTGTAATTGCTTTGAGGAGAAATTTTCCTGGTTATTATTCACTTTTTGCTCTGAAAAAATTTACCTATCGCGGTGAAAAATACGAAACTCACAATCATGTTTTGCTTGATTATAAAGGCGCAGAAGGTCTTAAAACCGGCTTTACCAATGCTGCAGGATTTAACTTAATTTCAGCTGCAACGAAAAATGGACAGCGCGTTATCTCTGTTTTGCTAGGCTGCTCTAGTGTTGATCGACGCGATAAATTCACCAAAGAACTTTTAAATGAAGCATTTAAAAAACTTAAAAATGAGAAAAATCACACGATTCAGGCGAAGTTAACAAAAGGTTTCAACTATGCTGCGAATCATCGTAATCGTGATGATTATGAAGAGGAAATGCGTTTCGGAATGAAGAGTGACAACCCTTCTTACGCGCCATAATTTTCAATTTTTAACTAACAGTGTCTGATGGCACGCAAAACTAATCGATATGACAAAAGCTCTAGCCGGTGATGAAATTCTACTCTCGCAATTGCAGGAAAAATTTTCTGATGATGATTTTGCTCGCAAACATCTGGCTTTTTTTCGCGAAACGCTCGGAGAAGAAAACAAGGAACAATACAGAATTTTACTTTCTCTTGGTGTGCTTCATAAAAACTATTTTTTGTCCAAAGAGCTCTTGGAGAGCGGATCGGCAAAAGTTGATGCTCGCATCAAGCTCAAAGAAACTAATCCGAATTTATTTCACATTGTCGCAGAAAACGGCGATGAAAGAATGTGCGAAATTTTAATCGAATACGCTTCTCGATGCAAAGTTTTGAATGACTTACTCCATCAAAAAACTCTCCTGCCTGAAACGGAAGGAGTAAAAATAGAAGTTACACCGTTGGAAATTGCTAAAAAATATTCTCAAAAAGGAGTAGAAGAGGTGATTTTAAGAAAGATAGCGGATGAAAAACTAAAAGCTTCCACTGTTAGTGCGGCAAGAAGCTCAGCCTACTCGTCAGAAGGGTCTACCGAAGCTCTGCAACATCCAAGAACCTCTCCAGAATTAGCAAATTCTCCCGGGAGTTTTAGACGTTTTTTGAATGCGTTTGGAGGACTTCTTTCTCCTCGTAATCGTTAGCGAATTTTCTCTTCAAGAATTTTGATTTCTTCCAGCGTTTTTTGATCTTCATTCAGCAATTCCTTCACCAATTTTACCGAGTGAATCACGGTGGCGTGATTTTTCCCGCCGAAGGCTGCGCCGATTTTTGGCAGGCTTTCGCAGGTGAAGTTTTTGGCTAGATACATGGCGATTTGGCGCGGTCTGGCGATTGATCTTTCGCGGCTTTTTGAGCTCAAATCGGAAATTTTAATTCCATAAAATTCGGCGGTGATTTTTTGAATTTTCTCGATTGTCGGTGCCGCGGAATTTGATTGGCGAATATAATCGCCAAGCACGATTTTTGCATTTTCCAAAGTGATTTCTTCGTCACCCAAAATTTTTCCGGCGATTAATTTTTTCAAAGCACCTTCCAAATCGCGCACTGAAGTGGTGATTTTTTCAGCGACAAAACTCAAAACTTTTTCACAAATTTCCTGTTCCATCATTTTGGCTTTGGCCTTAAGAATCTCTAGGCGATCGGCATAATCAGGATTTTTAAAATTGACGATCATACCGCCGGAAATGCGTGATTTTAATTTTTCATCAACATTGGAGAGGTCAGACGGGCAGCGGTCGCAAACTAAAACCACTTGTTTGTTTTCGGAAACCAAGGCGTTGAAGCAATTCATGAATTCCTGCTGCGTACTTTCTTTGCCAGCGATGAATTGTACGTCATCGACGATCAAAACATCGATTGAGCGCATTTTTTCTTTGAAGCTCATGACATCATTGCTTCGAATTGACTGCACGAAGTGAAACATGAATTTTTCTGCCGAGAGATAAACCACTTTTTTCTTTTTATCGAATTCCTTGATTTGCCAAGCAATTGCTTGCGCCAAATGAGTTTTTCCCATACCAACTCCACCGTGAATGAAAAGCGGGATTTTGTCGTCGAAGAGATTGATTTGCGCATCGATTCCGGCAGCGATTTTCGCCATTGAGGCCGCGAGTTTATTGTATTTAACGCTAACGAAATTCTGAAAATTATAGCGAGGATTTAAGTCAGTTCCAAAAGCAAAGACATTGTCATTCTTGGAAAGATTTAAAATTTTTTGCTCAGAAAAAGAAATTTGCGGGACGATTTCATCAACAGCTTTCGCAACATGAATAACCGCGATTTTCTTGACTTGCGGACGAATTTTTTGAATGAGTTTTTTAAGATTTTTAGCTTCAACAAATTCGCGAATAATCCAGTCACGAGTAAATTTTGAAGGAGCGGAAAAAATAATTTCACTTTCTGACTGCGAAGCAATTTCAAGCGCGGAGAACCATTTTTCAAAAACTTCAGCACCAAATTCTTCGACGCAAAGTGCAAAAAATTCTAACAAAAAATCATCGTTGGAAACAGACGGAAATGTGTGGCGGAGAGCAAGTTCGGTCATTATTTTTGCCTCCACGGTAAATTTTCGGCTTTCCAGCCATTAACTTGGCCGCGATGCCCGTCACGATTGAGATCTCCTTCAAATCCAGAAACTACATTGAAGCAATTCTTATAGCCCAAATTAATGGCAAAAGCGGCTGCGGCATTTGATCTTGCGCCAGTGCGGCAAATAAAAAGCAGGGAAGAATCCTGAGTTTTTTTACCAAAAACCTTTTCCAGAGAAGCTTCGAGATCATTGGCGAATTCAGGATTTTCCTTCATCTCTGGAAATAATTGCCATGGTAATAAAACGAGGCGATTGCCGAATGATTGTGGCTCGACGAAGCCAACGAAGTTAAATTCTTCGAAAGTTCGTACATCAATCAGAGCAGAGTTAGTATCTTTTTTTAACAGCTCGAAAGCTTCGCGAGCGTTGATTTGGGTGACCGACATTTGTTCAAATGAATTGAGGCGCTTAAAGATTTCGATTCTGCAAGGAATTTGCATTTGTCTCTTCAACAAACAGAAAAGACAGATCCCAAAACTAAGTTCAGGATGACGATTTGGAGTTTGGGATAACAATTTGGGCAGTATCTCGTGCAACATGCCATCCCGAACTTGTTTCGGGATCTGTCTTTTGAGAGTTCTGGATAATTGCTGTATTTTTCTTAAAAAATATGGGCGGAGTTTTTGCACGAAACTTCGGTAGTCAAAAGAATTAATTTTTCTTTTTTAAAATAAATTTATTGACAGCTGATGAGGCTAAAAAAGTCTAGAAGAGAAAAATTTTACCACTTCACGAAGGCAGACTCAGCAAGGCTTCACAAGCTAGTATTTTTTTTAGAGTCTAGAAGCGAGGGAGGCTGGAATCAGGCAAGATTTTTTTTAAGAAATTTTCTTTTTCGGAACAAAAAAAATCAGAAAAATTCCTAAAAAAATTAGCGGCAATGACAGAGCTTGTCCTAGAGTAATTTTTGCAAATAAAAATCCGATTTGTTCGTCAGGTTCACGAAAATTTTCGATGATGATTCTAAAGCTCCCGTAAAGCGTTAAAAAAATTCCGCTAAGAAAGCCGCGGGAGTTTTTTCTGAAAAAATGCAGCGAAATCAAAATTACAAAAAGCACAATTCCTTCGAGAAAAGCTTCGTAGAGCTGACTAGGATGGCGCGGCAAATCCCCAGCACCGAGAAAAACTATTCCGAATTTCGAATCAGTGACGCGGCCATAAAGTTCCATATTCACGAAATTGGCGAGACGTCCGAAGAAAAGCCCAACTGGTGCAGCAACGGCCAAAGAGTCAGTAAGCTGTAGAAAGTCGATTTTATACTTTTTGGCAAAAATCCACATTCCTAAAATTGCTCCGCAAAGCCCGCCGTGAAAGGACATTCCGCCATGCCAAAAAGCAAAAATTTCTAGTGGATTAGAAAGAAAATAGGGCAGGTTGTAGAAAAAAACATAGCCGAATCGCCCCCCGAGAAGTATTGAAAACACCGCCCAAACCAGCCAATCATCATAGGCTTTTTCCGACAAAAACTTCTCGCGCTCATTGCATTTCTTTAGCCAAAAAAGCGTAAATAAAATGCCGGCGATGTAGGCCAGAGAATACCAGCGAATTTCGATGGGGCCTAGGGAGAAGGCGATGGGGGAGATGGTCATAATTTAGAATTAAGAATTGTTCGGGGGAGCTGAAGTTAAAAAATTAATTCGAGCGCCTTTATCTTCCGCGATAGCTTGCAACTCCTTGTCCCTCAATCCAAACATCTTTTGGTAATTTTCCGCTTTGGAAAAAAATATCGATAGGAATTCCGCCGCGGGGATACCAATAGCCGCCTATTCGTAGCCATTTTGGTTTGATGGTTTTGATGATGTCTTTGGCGATTTGTACGGTGCAATCTTCATGAAATGCGCCGTGATTGCGGTAAGAAAAGAGATAAAGCTTGAGCGATTTGCTTTCGATAATTTCCTTATTTGGCACGTAATCGATGATAAGATTGGCGAAATCTGGCTGGCTGGTGATTGGGCAAATCGAGGTAAATTCTGGGCAAGAAAAACGAATCGCGTAATCCAGGTCGCAATGAGGATTTACAACCTTCTGCAAGGTTTTCTGATTAGGTTTATCAAAATGATATTGGGTTTTTTTACCTAAGGAATTTTTCATAATTTGCTCGTTGCGAATTGAGTTGGCGAAATTTAATTTGCGCGAAATTTTTCTTCAAAAAAATACTTCCCCAATCATGAAAGAGGCAAATATTTTCTACCACAAGACCAAAGATGCTGCGCTAATTTTCGCTGATGGAAGCTGTTTTTACGGATATGGCATCGGAAAAAAAGGCACCACAAATGGCGAAATTTGCTTTAACACCGCAATCACCGGCTATCAAGAAATCCTCACCGACCCTTCATATTCAGGGCAAATCATCACTTTCACTTTTCCTCACATCGGCAATGTCGGAACCAATTTTCAGGATATTGAAGCTAATTCGGTTAGGGCGTGCGGCCTTGTAATTCGTGAACCCATCACTTCTCCGTCAAATTACCGTTCGCAAGAAAATCTTAATTCTTGGTTGGAAAAAAATAATCTTACCGGCATTTCGGGAGTTGATACTAGGCAAATCACTAAACTCATTAGAGCCAAGGGCGCCAAGTCTGTAGCGATTGTTTACGCTGATAAAATTGACGATAAATTAATCAAAAAAACCGTCGAAGAAATTAAAAAAACTCCTGATTTAAATGGAGTTGAGCTTGCTGCCAAAGCCAGCGAGAACAAGCAATATCATTGGGCTGAGGAAGGAAAATGGATTCAGCAAAAAAATTCCTACAACGCGATTAAAAATAAAAAATTTAAAGTCGTTGCCATTGATTACGGCGCCAAATTAAACATTCTGCGCTGCTTAACTGAAGTTGGCTGTGATGTTGAGATTGTAGGAGCAAAAGCCAGTTTCGAAGAAATTATGAAGCATCAACCAGATGGCGTGTTTTTATCAAATGGCCCAGGAGATCCGGCGGAAACCGGCAAATATGCCATTCCAACAATTCAAAAAATTTTAGAGAAAAAAATCCCACTTTTTGGAATTTGCTTAGGGCATCAACTTCTGGCTTTAGCAATTGGTGCAAAAACTTCCAAAATGCATCAAGGACATCGTGGAGCCAACCATCCGGTACAAGATTTACGCAGCAAAAAAGTTGAGATCACCAGCCAAAATCACGGCTTCTGCGTCGAAGAAAAATCTTTACCGAAAAATGCCGAAGTGACTCACATCTCGCTTTTTGATCGTAGTGTTGAAGGCTTGCGCCTAAAAGATGCGCCAGCATTTTCGGTGCAATACCATCCAGAAAGCTCTCCTGGTCCGGATGATAGCTTTTATCTTTTTGAACAATTCGTAGAATCGATGAAGAAAAACTAGAATGGCAATCGGCACCATCAGCAACATCTATCTTTTGATTTTTCTTCCGCTGATTTCTTCGCTACTTTGCCAACTTGTTCCACAAAAAAAGATCATCTTTTGGTTCACTTTTTCCTCCTGTTTGCTGCTGCTTTTTTTGGCCTTGAAGATTTTTCCCGACATTTTGATTTACGAAAAAATCTCCAATGATTTTGAGCTTTCTCCACTTTCAATCGCTCTCGAGTTCAGGCTAGACCTACTCGGAATAATATTTTTACTACTTCTAGCTTTTTTAAAAATCGTCATACTTTTTTTCTATCGCAGCGACATTGAGAAAAAATTAGAAGAAAAAAATATGCGAAATTTTTACGCAGTTTTTCTGCTGCATCTCTTTAGTTTGGTTGGAATTTTTACCGCCAATAATCTGCTAAATTTATTTTTATTTTTTGAGATTTACGCCTTCAGCTTTTTTGCTGTAGCCTCGATTTCTTCCGATGGTGATCTTCTTAGATTTTCTTTTCGCTACTTCTGCCTAAACGCAGCATCCTCGCTGCTTATCCTCTTTTGCTTCTTGGCAATTTATCTCACATTTGGCGAAATAAATTTTGATAAAATTTCCGAGATTTTTTTTCTAATTCCAAAGGAAAATTTCTGGTTTTTGAGTCTAATTTTTTTCTTTTTGATAGCGGCAATTCTGGTCAAATTTTTTCCTTTTTGGCTCTATTTTAAGAAAATCAAAAGCAGCAATGCGATCTCTAGTTTCTTGCTTGTAGACTCTCTTTTTGTCAAAAGCATCGTTGGAGTTTTTTTGATGCTAAAACTGATTTACCTCTTCTTTGGCAGTCATCTTTTTTTGAATAATTCTAACCTGAAATTGCTACTAATTCTATGCGCAATTTTGCTGATTTTTTATAGCTCGATTCGTCTCTATTCGCAAAAACATCTCAAGATAATTTGCCTTTATTTTTGCCTTAACAATCTAGGCTTCATGCTTGGCGCTCTAGCATTGCAAACAATTGAATCTCTGCAAGCTCTGTTCTTTTACCTACTAAATTTCAGCCTGATAAATTTATTCATTTTTATTTTTGCAACTTTTCTCAAACGCAATTTTTCTAGCTCCTCAATCACCAAAATCTGGCTGATTAAAAAAAATCATTTTGCTCTGGTTCTGCCTCTAAAACTTTTAATATTTTTTATCGCTGCTTTTCCACTTACCATTCTGTTTTTTGCCAATTGGTATTTGGCCTACGCCAGCTTTACTCTAGGCTTTGAGGCTTTTTTATTGATCGGATTAATTCTTTCGAATTTTGTGCAAATCAGCTTAGCGGTAAAATTAATCGATTCATTTTTTGTCAAACATTCTAGCGAGAAACAGGAAGAGGCGCCAATTCTAGATTTAAAAAAATATCGATTTTATCTTGCATCATTCTGGTTTTTGATAATCACAATTTACGCCATAACTTTTCTTTCCGCCTTAACCAATAATTTATCGCTTAGATTCGCGTCTTATCTGCTTTCACAAGCGATTTAATTTATGACCCAAACACAGTTTTTACTTTTTTTAATCGCTGCAATTCCGCTGTTAAATTGCCTTATTGTTAAACTTTGCGTCGAGTCGCCACTTCTGATAAATTTTGCTAATAAATTTTCGCCTGTAGCTTTCGCAATAAATCTGATTGGACTCTATGGTAGCATGGAAAGCGATAGTTCTTATTTAACGCTAACTGAAGCTCTACGCGGCGTTTCTCTTGGTTTCTCGGTTGATAAAATCACCTTGGGTTTTTTGTTTCTGCTGGATTTTTTTTGGCTAGTTTTTGCCTTTTATTCGCAACGTTTTTTGCAATTTAGCGCGACAAAAAATGCTAATGATTTGCAGTTTTTTTTCATTCTCATCATCGCTTTTGTAAACCTGATCATCATTAGCAAAAACCTTCTCAGCACGCTATTCTTCTACAATTGCTTAATTCTGCTTTGTCATTTTTTTGCGCTAAAATTCTTGCACAAAACTGAAACAAAATTTTCGCGTTTCTTCACCTTTTTACTTTATCTTGAATCGCTCTTTTTCTTTCTCGCCGCTGTCGCAACCTACAAATTCACCGCACAAATCGATTTTATAAATGGCGGAATTATTGCTGAAAATTTTGATCACCAAAAACACAGCTTGCTGCTATTTTTCTACCTTGCCGGCCTTTTCCTCTCTGTTTTGGCGCCATGCTATTTACTTTATCGCAACATCAATCTTGAGCCCATTATCATCTACATTTTTTTCTTTTTGGCCTATGCCTTCAGCAGCCTCTACGTCTTTGTCAAGCTGCTGCATTTTATTTTTGGCTTTAAAGGTTTTTCAATTTTGATCGAAAAAATTGGCTTTGATTTTTTTGGAATAATTTTTCTAGCAAATATCATCATCGCATCAACTCTACTACTGCTTAGCAAAGGAATAAAATCATCGTTTTTTTATCTTTTTTTTCACCAATTTATCTTCGCAATTTTTTCAGTTTTTATCTTTGCTACTTTTGATGGAGCCAGAATTTACCTAGCTTTGTTTTCATTTTTTCTTTCCCTTACTTTAGTTTTTTTGGCCATTTCCAACTTAGTTCTATATCTCTCGAGCGCTCAAAATAAAAGGCTCGACGGACTTTTTTATGATTTGATCGTTACCATTTCTTTGCTTACTTTTGGAATTGCCAATATGGCTGGAGTCGCTCCAGGTATTGGCGGAGTTGAAAAGTTTTTCTTGCTGAAAATCATCTTACAGAAGAAGATGTGGTTAGCTCTTAGTCTCTTCCTCCTTAATATTCTAAGCCTCGTGCTATTTTTCTGGAAAATGTTTTGGCCATTTTTTATTCGCGAAAAAGAGGCGAGGGCGGCTGAAGATTTAGATTTAGCGAAAAATATCGACTTCGACTCAAGCCTTATTCTGACTGCTCTCACGGTTGCAGTCGTAATATTTTTGGGATTAATTTTATTCCCATTTTTAACTAATTTTTTCTTATGAGCGAGATTAAATCGAAAGTAATAAAAATTTGTAATGATGCAAAAAAAGCGAGCTCAGAGCTTGCTATGCTTGATTCTACGACAAGAGATCAAATTCTTCTCGAAGTGACAAAATTATTAAAAAAACACACGTCAAAAATCATTAAGGCCAATCAAAAAGATTTAAAAACTGCCAAAGAAAATGGTCTCGATGCCGCAAAAATTGATCGCCTAACTCTCGATGAAAAACGCATTACTGCGCTGGCAAATGCGGTGAAAGAAATCACAAAATTACCCGACCCTTTGGGAAAAATTCTTTACGAAACAAAAAGAGAAAACGGTCTTCACATCAGAAGAATCAGCACTCCGCTCGGGGTTTTGTTGGCAATTTTTGAATCGCGTCCAAATGTGACATCTGACATCGCTGCTTTGGCTCTGAAGTCTGGAAATGCCGTGATTTTACGCTGCGGTTCGGATTCGATTAATTCTTCAAAAATTTTGGCTGAGATTTATCGCGAAGCTTTGGAGCGCTTTAATCTTGATAAAAATGCGGTAATTTTAGTTCAAAATATCGAACGAGAATATGTCACCGAGCTTCTCAAAATGGACTCCCACATCGATGTCGTAATTCCGCGCGGAGGAAAATCGCTGATTAAAGCGGTGATGGAAAATACGCGAATTCCGCTTTTCAAACATCTGGATGGCAATTGTCACACCTACATTCACGAAAAAGCTGATTTTGAAAAAGCGCGCAAAATTCTGCTCAACGCCAAAATGCGTCGCGTTGGAATTTGCGGCGCAACTGAATCGCTTTTAATCGACAAGAAAATCGCTAAAAAAATTCTGCCAATAATTGCCAACGATCTCGCTGAAGTAAAATGTGAGATGCGTGGAGATGAAGAGGCTGTAGCGCTGGATAAGAGAATAAAAAAAGCGGAAGAGAAAGATTTTTACACCGAATATCTCGATAAAATTATCTCAATTAAAATCGTTCGTGACATTGACGACGCTATAAAACAAATCGCAATTTATGGCTCGTCGCACACTGAGAGCATTATCACCGAAGATAAATCGGCGGCAGAAAAATTTCTGAAGAAAGTAAATTCAGCAATCGTGATGCACAATGCCTCAACCCAATTTGCCGACGGTGGAGAGTTTGGCCTTGGCGCTGAAGTTGGCATCGCCACCGGAAAGCTACACGCTCGCGGCCCCGTAGGTTTAGAGCAGCTAACCACTTACAAATACATCGTTGAGGCGAACTGCGGGTTGAGGAAGTAAGTCAGGCCTTCAGAGCTATTTTGACACATTCATTTGCTCACGAACATTTCTTAAAAAAAAATTAATTGAGAATTTTAAAACCGCTTTTTAACAACCTAGCCAATTCGCGCTTTCTTTTCCAAAGGGCGGCACGAGGTTTTCCCTTAATAAAAACTCATTTTATGAAAAAATTATTTATTATCTCATCTCTACTTGCAGCAATCACCGCTTCTTCTGCCGTTGCTAAAACTGAAGGCAACTATGTTGGTGTCGACTTGGTAAGAACTTCATCAAACCACAAATACACCGTTGATAATAGAAGAGTCGTTAATTCAGCAAAATTTGAAGATGTTTCAACAGGATTCGGCCTTAACTACAAACACGCTTTCAATTTTGGCGGCATGTTCGTTGCCCCAGGAGCTTTCTACGAAAATAACAACAACAAGGCTCATGATTCTAACTACGATACTACAAAACTAAACAATCGCTATGGTTTGAAGTTCGATATTGGTTATGACATCACTGACGATTTTGCTGCTTACGTAACCAACGGCGTTTCTCGCTTAGATTACACAGTTCAGTGGGATTCAATTAACAGAAAAAAATCCTACAAACAAAATGACTATTTCTACGGTGTAGGCCTTGCTTACAAAGTAGCCAAAAACATTTTGGTAAATCTTGAATATAATAACCAAAAAACTCGCTTAAAAGTTCCTGGCGGAACTAGTACAATAGATGCTTCGCAAACAGACATCGACGTATTAAAATTGGGCTTAGCTTATAATTTCTAAGCAACTCTTAATTGAGAGTTAAAAGGTCGGCTCCTAAAAAGAGCCGACCTTTTTTATGTCTAAAATGCAAAAAAACTTAATCGAAAATCTTAGTAAAATTATCAGCAAACTTCCAGGAATGGGGCCGCGAATTGCTAAGCGCATCGTGTTGAATTTGGCTGCCAATAAGGAAAAAACTTTACTGCCTTTGATTGAAAATTTATCGGCGCTGAATGTTAAAATTCATCATTGTGAAATCTGTGGAAATCTTGACGAGGGAAGGATTTGCAGCATTTGCAGCAGTCATAATCGCGACGAAAGTTTAATCTGCGTCGTTGAAGAAGTTGCGGATTTATGGGCGATTGAGCGAGCAGAAAATTATCGCGGAAAATATCATGTTTTAGGAGGAAATCTTTCGGCAATTTCCGGGAAAACTATCGAAGATTTAAATTTAAAAAATCTTTACAAACGCTTGGAAAACAAAGACGTGACTGAAGTAATAATCGCAACAAGCGCTACTCTCGATGGGCAAACTACCGCACATTTTTTAGCAGAAAATCTCAAAGAATTTTCTGTTAAAATCACCCGATTAGCCCATGGAATCCCTATTGGAAGCGAGCTTGATTATCTTGATGAAGGAACGATTGCCATCGCCTTCAAAACAAGAAGCGAGCTATAAATTTGCTAAAAATTTCAAATCAAAATTTATGAAAAAAGCCAACTTTTTTAATCAACATTTAATCGAAACTAATGAAAATTATTTCGAGCATTTTCTCTTCGCTTTTACTACGGGGATGTGGATTTTCATCACTGGGCTCATTTTAATTACCCATGCAATATTTCCGTTTATTTTTCTAAGTACCACCAGCAAAAACATCAAAAAAATCAACTTGGTAATGCAGAAACGTTGGGAACTTCTGCTAGAACGCCAAAACAAGAAGGCGATGGAAGAATAGCCCAATTTATGAAAATAATTGCCATTGTCGGATTCGGATTTTCGGGACGATTAGCACTTCATCATCTGCTCAAAACAATCGATAAAAATAGTCGAATTCTCATCTTTGATAAAGAAGAAAAAAATAGTCTCGGGCCAGCATTTTCAGGCTTCTCATCGCATTATATTTTAAACGTTCCGGCAAAAAACATGAGTGCTTTTTCTGATAAGCCGAATGATTTTTGTGAATTTTTACAAAAAAAATATCCGAAAATTTGGCAAAAAATTGGAGAGAGTGGATTCGCCCCGCGCCATATTTTTGGCGAATATCTTGAAGAAATTACCAAAAGAGACTTAGAAAATTGCGACAAAAACCTAGTAAGTTTTGTGAAGGAAGAGGTGGTTAAAATTGAAGAAGAATTTTCCTTAACAACAAAAAATGGTAGAGTTTATCAGGCCAATGAAATCATGCTTGCAACCAGTTTTAGGCAAAGTGATTTAACATTAAATATTCCAGGCAAAAACATTGTAAAAAAACTCTGGGACAAAGAAGCGATTTCATTTTTTCATCAAGAAAATCTTACCGATGAAAAAATTTGCTTAATCGGATGCGGCCTTAGTGCAATTGATGTCATAACTAGTCTAAAAAAGAAAAACTTCTCCGGAAAAATTATCGCCATTTCAAGACGAGGTAATTTTCCAAAGAAACATTTCGTTTCAAATAATCCAAAATTTGAGGAAATTTTTTCTGTGGAAGACGCTAGAAAGGGCGTGCTGTTTTTATGTCAAAAAACCCGTAAATTTCTGCATTCAAATTCACAATTTGACCTATGCGGAGCTGTCGATGCGATTCGTCCAAACATCAAAAAAATTTGGCAAAATTTCGATCAGAGGAACAAGAAAATTTTTCTTAAACATTTATGGCCTTATTGGAATATTTTTCGTCACCGCGCACCAGATTCTTCGCTCGATATAATTGAAAAAATGATCGCCGAAAAGCAGTTGGAAATTTTAAAAATTAACCAAATCCAAAAGGGCAAGAAATTGAAATTCGATTATGTCGTAAATTGTCTTGGATTTGAACTTCGTGCCGAAAAATATTCTCTTTTGCAGCAAATGATCGATAGCGCTCTGCTCAACAAAGACATACTTCTAGCGCAATCAAATCACTCAAAAATTCATCTGCTTGGCGGAATGAATATTGGTCGCGATTTTGAGTGCACTGCAGTTCCTGATTTGCGGGAGAATGTGGAAGAAGAGGTGAAAAAGCTGCGCTAAAATTTAATTCCAAAGTCAGCAAAAATTTTCTCAAAATTTGGAAAGCTGGTTTGAATCATCGAACCATCATCAATTTCAACGCCGCTTTCAAGTGTAAGGCCCATGACCAAGAAAGACATGGCGATTCTGTGATCCATTGCAGTTGCGATTTTTGTACGCAATTTTTGTTGTTTGATTCCACCTTTAACTTCAAGAGAATCCTCTCCCATTTTGGCTTCAACGCCGCAATTCTCTAGGTTTTGTGCGATCATCAAAAGGCGATTGCTTTCCTTCACTTTCAATTCCGCAAGGCCGTTCATTTTTGTAATTCCTTTAGCATTTGCAGCAGCGATTGCGAGAATTGGATATTCGTCAATCATGCTCGCAGCGCGGCTTGCTGGCACTTCTACTCCATTTAATTCGCTCGATTCAACGATAATATCCGCAACTTTTTCGCCGCCGATTTCGCGTTCATTTTCAAATAAAATTTTTCCGCCCATTTCGCGCAAAGTTAGAACCACGCCGTCGCGCAAAGGATTTATGCCGACATTTTTAATTTTGATTTGTGAATTTTTTGTGATCAAAGCAGCAACAATTAAAAAGGCCGCGGATGAGATATCGCCTGGTACAGCGAAATCTTTTGCGTCAAATTCTTGCAATCCGCTGTAAGAAATTTTCGTGCCATTTTCGCCGAACTTTTCGCAAGAAATTTTTAATCCCAAATGGCGCATCATGATTTCGCTGTGATCGCGACATTTTTCTGGTTCGATGATTGTAGTGGTTCCGCGGACAGCGAGAGAAGCTAGAAGAATGCAGCTTTTAACTTGGGCTGACGCGACTTTCATTTGAAATTCAATCGGCATGGAATCGTTGGTTCCAGTGATTGCGAAAGGCATCAGATTATTTTGGCGCGCGGTGATTTTGGCGCCGAATTGCTTGATTGGTTCAAAAACGCGGCCCATTGGACGTTTACGCAAAGAGGCGTCTCCGGTGAAAAAAGAGGTGAAGTTGTAAGGCGTGACGAGGCCAGCAAGCAAGCGCGCTGCGGTGCCGGAATTTCCCATGTCGAGCACATCATTTGGCTCGGATAATCCTGCAACTCCAACGCCATTCACAAGCCAAAAATCTTTTTGCCTCTCAATCTCAACACCCATTAAACGCAGAGCTGCAGCGGTTTTGAGAACATCTTCGCCTTCAAGCAAATTTGTGATTTTTGATTTGCCGTGAGCAAGTGCAGCAAAAATTAAAGAGCGGTGGGAGATTGATTTGTCTGGCGCGACAGTGATTTCGCCTCGAAGAGAAATATCGTTTTTTTGTGAGAAAAGTTTCATGAAACTAGTTGTTTAAAAAGCCGATAATCGAGTTCAAAAGCGGATTGAGGAAGAGAATTAGGATGATGTTAAAAATCGCTGAAAGAAAGACGACCTTTTTGGTATTACCAAAATCTTCGAGTTCGATGATGTTCGCTGGCTCGTCGAAATACATCACCTTAACAACACGCAGGTAATAGTAGGCAGAAATAACGCTGAATAAAATTGCAGTGATGGCAAATGGCAAAAGCCCACCTTTTAAAGCAGCAACGAGAATATAAAATTTCGAGAAGAAGCCAGCGAGAGGTGGAACTCCAGCAGTAGAAAACATCAAAACTGCCAAAGAAAAGGCCATTACAGGATTGGTTTTGGCCAAACCAGAAAGCGAAGAAATGGCAAAAGTTTTTTCATTTGCGGCATCACTATCATCGCCATTTTTATTTTTTATCATGGTTAAAAAACCAAAAGAACCGATGGAAATTAAGGCGTAAATCACGGCGTAAATTGTTACGGCAGCTAAAGATTCAACTCCGAGAGAAGCTAGGCCAAGAAGAATAAAACCCATATGTCCAATTGAGCTGTAAGCCAAAAGACGTTTGAAATTTTTTTGAAAAATTGCGCCGAAAGATCCGATCACCAAAGAGGTCAATGAAACAAGAATAAAAATTTGCCAGATACCACCCCAGCCGATGATTAAAGTGGAGAAGAGGCGCAACAAAGCGATAACTGCGGTAAATTTTGCGACCGTAGCAAAAAAAGTGACGGCAGAAGGTGCGGAGCCTTCATAAACATCTGGAGCCCACATGTGAAAAGGTGCGGCAGAAATTTTGAAAAACATCGCCATTAAAACCAAAATAAAGCCAAACATCACAGCAAGAGGAATTGCCGAAGGAGTTGTGGTTAAGGCAGCTTCAGTAGATGGATGGTAAAGATTCATCAAAGCAGAAAAATTAACTGTTCCGGCATAGCCATAAATCATTGCAATACCAAAAAGCAGAAGCCCTGAAGCCAAACAGCCGAGAATAAAATATTTCATTCCTGCTTCAGAGGATTTAGCGGAATTACGATTTAGCGCAGCAAGAAGGTATAGCGAAAGTGCTTGAAGCTCTAAGCCCAAATAGAAAACCAGAAAATCATTTGCTGAAATCAAAACCATGCCGCCGCAAGTTGCGATCATCATCAAAGACAAAAACTCGGCGCCAATTTTTTGAATTTTTGCGACGAAACCAATCGCCAATAAAATCACCATCATCAACAAAAGAATGGTTATTGCCTTGGCAAAAGAGGTGAATGAATTGCTGATAAACATCTGGTTAAAAATAATGTCAGATTTGACAAAATTTTGCATGACGAACATGAGTGCCGCAGCGCAGAAGAGCAGAGAGATGAGATGCGAAAAATAAAAAAAGTTTTTTACCTTTTTGCCGCAAAAAACATCAGCCATTAAGATAAATAAAGCACCGCAGAAGAGCGTGATTTCAGGAGAGATGAGAGAGAGGTTCATATTTTGTTATGTTTTTTTGCCGTTGCTGTTGTTATCGCCGCGAAAGCGGGGATGGCAACGGAGGAAGATTTTGCGGGGGAAATGTCGGTTGGATTTAATTAAAAATTTTGACCAAATTACCAACTGGCAATTCAAAAAAGCTCAAAGCCAGATTCGGTAAAATGCCGAGCAAGATTGCAAAAATTGCCATCAAGCCAAGCGAGGCTAACTCAATTTTTCCAAGGTCAGAAACTTCATCAACGTGATGATTGTGAATTTCGCTGAACCAAACGCGCTTGTAGAGCCAGAGCATGTAGCAAGCGCCAAGAATTACACCGCTAGCGGCGAGAATTGCGAAAAATTTGCTGGCTTTGAAAGTTCCAACAATTGCTAAAAATTCGCCGACGAAACCGCTAGTTCCAGGCAATCCAACTGAAGCCATGGTGAAGATCATCGCCATCAATGCGAAGTTCGGCATTTTGCTCGCGATACCGCCGAGATCCTTGATTTGCTTGGTGTGAAGGCGATCGTAAATTACGCCGACGCACATGAAAAGCGCTGCGGAAACGATGCCGTGCGAAATCATCTGAAACACTGCGCCATCAATACCTTGTCGGGTGAAAGAGAAAATTCCCATCGTCACAAAACCCATGTGAGCAACGGAAGAATAGGCGATCATTTTTTTCATATCTTCCTGCATCAGCGCGACGAGCGAAGCGTAGATGATGGCAATCGCACTGAGAGTGAAAATAAACGGCGCAAAAAATTGCGAAGCGGCGGGAAAAAATGGCAGCGAGAAACGCAAGAATCCGTAGGCGCCGAGCTTGATTAAAATTCCGGCAAGAATCACCGAACCAGCTGTTGGTGCTTGCACGTGAGCGTCAGGCAACCAAGTGTGAACTGGAAACATCGGAACCTTCACCGCAAAAGAAGCGAAGAAAGCAAGGAAAAACCATTGCTGATAAGAAAGCGGGAAAAATTTCGGCAGGCCTTTTGAAAGCAGAACCACATCAGTTGTGCCGGTGTAGAGATAAATTAAAATGATGGCGATGAGGAATAAAACTGAGCCAAAAAGCGTGTAGAGGAAAAATTTGTAAGCCGCGTAAATTCTGTTTTCGCCGCCCCAAATTCCGATAACAAGAAACATCGGAATCAACATCGCTTCGAAAAAAATGTAGAAGAAAAGTAAATCGAGTGCGCAAAAGGAACCAATGACGAAGCCTTCGATGAGTAAGAACGCCACGACATATTCCTTAACGCGTTTTTGAATTGAATTGATGCTAATTGCTAAGCAAATTGGCGTTAAAATTGCGGTGAGCAAAATCATCAAAAGTGAAATTCCATCAATGCCGACGAAATATTTTATGTCGTGATTTGAGATGAAATTAACGATTTCAGTGAATTGAAAATCGGTGATTTTTTTATCAAAAAGAAAAGTGAGTTTGCAGCTTAAAATTAAATTTATGAAACTGATGAGAAGGCCGTAGAAGTAGTATCCGCGACTGTTTTTTAACTTCACTGGCAAAATCAGAATCGCCGCCAAAATTGGCAAAAAAATCAAAGCTGAAAGAATGGGAAAGTTCATGAAATTTGAGAAAATTTTGAGGGAAAGATTTTTGCGGATTTTTATGGAGTAAGAAAATTAGAATCAACTTTTGTAATCCATTATTGCGGCGATTATCGCATGACGAGCTAATTTTTAGTCTCAGCTCCCCACACTGCGTCGAGGGGTTTAGAGTTTGCTTTCCTACCCCTCGACTTTGCTCGGGGAGCTGAGAAGTTTTAGTTTGTCGTGGGATAAATCCCATTATTGCAATGAAAGACAGATAACGAGTTCGGGATCTATCTTTGCGAGCCAAACATAAACCTTTTTATCGACAAAAAAATGATTCTCGATCCACAACAAATCGCCGTCGAAAAAAAATTGGCCGAGCTCGCAACAAAGCTTGAGCAGCAATCATCCAGCGGATTTTTGGCGAAGTTTTTTGCAAAAAAAAATCCGCTAAAAAGCTTTTATATCTACGGAGGTGTTGGTCGCGGCAAAAGCATGTTGATGAAAAATTTCTTCGATTCACTTCATGAAACGCCGAAAATTTATTTCCACTTCAACAGCTTCATGCGCAAGATTCACGAGGCTCTGCGCGATATTCGAAAAGAGGAAAAAAAGTTTAAAGATGAGTTAATTGAGGCGGTAAAAAGAGTCTCCACTCGTCAACCATCGTTCAACACTCACAAAACTCGACTTACGACTTACAGCTTACAGCTTACGACTAAAATCCTCTGTCTCGACGAATTCCAAGTCACCGACATCGCTGACGCCATGCTGCTTTCACGAATTTTTTCTTATCTTTTTTCGCAAGGTGTGGTGGTTGTTTTTACTTCCAACTCTCATCCGCGTGAGCTCTACAAAAACGGACTTCAACGCGAAATATTTTTAGAATTTATCGATGAAGTTTTGCTAAAAAATTGCGAAGTTTTGCATCTCGATTCGCCAACAGATTATCGTGCGCAATTCAGAAAAGGCTTGGCTCAACGCTACTTCATTTCCAACACAAAAACCCGCGAAGAGCTAAAGAAAATTATCGAAAATTTTACCGACGGGAAAAAGGCGAAAATTACAAAATTAAAAGTTTGGGGCAGGGAAATTAAAGTCAGAAAAAGTTTTTCCATTCAGCAATATTCCCAAATCTCTTCTAAACTACCCGAGTGTTTTCAGTTCCTCGAACAACACTCTCAGTTCCCCAAGCAACACCCTCAGTTCCCCGAGCGGAGTCGAGGGGCTACGAAAGAAAATTTCCATCCCCTCGACTCCGCTCGGGGAACTGAGAGTGTTGCTTGGGGAACTGAGGGTTTTGCTTGGGGAGCTGAAAAAAAGGAAATCGCCATCTTCACTTTCGAAGAACTCTGCCGCGCCGAATTCTCCGCTTCCGATTACCAAGCAATTTGCCAAAAATTTGATTTGATTTTTTTGTTAAAACTCCCTTCCTTGAGCGCCGAAGAGCCAAATGAGGCGCGGCGATTCACACTCTTCATCGACGAAATTTACGAAAACAAAACCGCGCTAATCATCCTCGCCAAAACAACTCCCGACAAAATCCACACTCACTCCGAAGCCTTCAAACGCACGGTTTCAAGGCTGAAGGAGATCGAGTCGGACGAATATTGGCAGGGGAGCAAAATTAATTTTTAGGTTTATATGAGTAGAGCAGGAGTGGCATCAGCAGTTGATCCATTGACGCAACCAGGAGTAAGGAAGTATAACTTTGCCGACGATATTGACGGGGCTCTTGCCAACACTTACGCCACGCCATTTTTAGCTCAAATTAATGCTCGAGACTACTACTTCCACTCGCTCGAGCATTATTTTCAGTTTAGCAAGAGATTAACTCGCGGAGCAGCCAACGTAGATGGTGCTGAGGACTTAAATAGGAGAATTCTGGAAGCGAGAAGCAACGCTGATGCTAAGGCTCTAGGGGCTACGCACGAATACACTCTAAGAGGAGCTGAAGACGCTTCTTACGCGCAGACACTGGGTGGCATTCCCGCTCTTCAAAATAATGATTTTCTGGGCAGTAGAGACTTTAAACGGCTCATCAGAGATGGCGGTGTGCCTGGTCTTGTTGTACAAAATTTGCCTACAAGCGAGCGATTCAATCTTCAAAATCCTCAACAATTTGCAGCTGTCAGAGAAGGTTTAATTCAAAAGGAAACTATAAAAATTCCCTACAAAATGATGGTTATGGGTATGATGATGAAGTTGTCGCAAAATTATCAGATTTACGAGAGCTTAAAAGCCTCGATTGAAGCTGAAAATGGTAAGCCAGAAAACCCAGATTTATTCATCGAAAATGCGGCTGGTAGAGATCCCTACTGGGGCTATCCCGGCCTAAATCTTCAAGGCCGCGCTTTGAAAGATGCAATGAAGAGGTTGATTGTGTTGAGGAGATTTCCTGGTCTAGAACTAGGGATAGTTGCTGGAATTGCGTCAAATTCAAATCTCAAGAAGGCTTTGGATGATTCCTCACAACCTTTACCTGATCTATTACCAAAAGACTTAGTGATGGGCTCAACTTTTTTTTCCCAAGATTTAGGTCAGTTTACAGGAGCTTTTGAAAAAGTCGTTGGAGCGCGCCCTGGCGAAGTGGAGAAGGTCGGTCAGTTCAAAGAGACTTTTAAAAAATTAGCAGCAGTTTCTCCGACTCGCCCCACAACAAGAATGCCAACCCCTCCAGTAGCGCCGACAACCCATCCAGTAGCGGCGCGAAGAGGAGCGTCATCAATACCAACGACCCCCGCCGCCGCATCTCCAACACAACAAAAACCTGCGCCTTCTGAAGAAAAAAGAATGCGGGAATTGGCTAAAAAAATTACTGATGCCGCTTCGTTAACAGGAGAAAATCTACGAGAAAAATTGAAGGAGTTGCTAGGCGGAGAAAAAGATGCAGAAGATTTTGAAAACCTTCTGCTTTGTCTTGGTAAAGGTGCTCGGTCAAATGATGAAATAGAAAAGATGGCAAATCTGCTAGGATTGAAAATAAAATCCCCTACTAACCCTAGTAACAGCATCGAATGGGTTCAATCTTTATCAAGCTCAACTGCTGTTGATGACAAACGCAGATATCTCGCCCAAAGGGTGATGATGAATATCGTTGGTGAAGGAGTTAAAAAGAAGAGCCACGATTCTGCATTCATGGAGAAATATGATCCAAAAAATCTTTCGTCTAAGGATAAGCCAAATCTTATAGATTTTTATCATCTAGCAAGATTTGAGGAATACAAAGCCAAAAAACCGCATTTGAAGAATGTTTCTTATGATGAGTTTGTGAAATTGATGGATAGGTTGGTGGAGCATGATCTTACTCCTGATAATCGTCACTTAAAACCCCAACGACTCCTCGCATCCTTCACTCAAAGCTCTGCTGTCGATGGGAAAATGTCAGGAGCTTATGCTGAATTAGCCTCTTTCATGACTAGGGGAGATCTCGGAGAGAATACGGTTCAGAAATTGCTTAGTTTGGATGAAAAAGATCTTTTTGCAAAAATCGAAGCGGCAAGAGAAGCTCAATTAGCAAAAGCTCAAGCAGTAGGCGCAGACTTTCTAGCTCGCCAAGAATTCGCAGCCAACAAACGCCTTCTTGATTCGCGTAAAGTCAAAGGAGGAAAAGTCGAATGGCAAGTTGAAGAAGCAGAAGAAATCAATGAATCACAAGATGGCCTCAAAGAAATAAAAAATTCTCCAGATCTAAAAGAGGATGGAATCAGAAATTCTCCATATTTCAACCAAGCCTCAATTCCGCAAGTTGTTGGCGATAAAGTTAAAGAGCATAGAACTCTTGGAATTATAAATATTTTTCAAGGCGATGAAGGTCTTTCAAGTCTTACAAATCAAGTTGCGGAAGCCTGCGAAGTTGAAAGAAAACCTGATGATCAACCTTTGGTTTCTTTAGCTTTTCTCGAGGGCATAACTCGCGATGGCAGAAAAGAAGATAAATGCGCGATCATAACGCAAACAAAGAGGGGAACGACGACCACTTTTGTTGATCCAAAGGTTTTCCAAAATTCAATTTTGCCGGAATATAGCGAAAATTACGCAGCGGTTTTAAGCCATATTTCGACAGTAGAATCAGTCAGAGAAATTTCCGATATTTTGATTGTTGCCGGCAGGGAGATTGTGAATATCGAGATTCAGAATTTTCAGAAGGCGATTGATGATGTTGCTCAAGAAATCAGGGGGGAAAAAGCAGCAGCCTCGGAAGAAGAAATCCAAAAAGAAATCGCAGAACAAAGAAAAGAATCTACAGAGCGGAAAGAACTGGCTGGGCAATCCATTCTTAGACCCTACAAAGACTTATCCGCAAAATTAGCCAAACTGATGGAAGGAGCAGAGTTTAAAGCCGATGATGCAATCGAGCAGAAAGCTTCCAAAATGCGAGCTCTTCAGGATAAGAGTGAGGGTCTGAAACAAGCCATCGCTGAAGTAAAAAAATTCCTAGAGGAGTCCAAGAAAGAAGAAGAGGAAGATAAGGCAAAAGTGCCTCTATTAGAAGGAGATCGAAAAAGACTAGAACAGCTCATTGAAATTTTTGAAGGCAAAAAGGCAACCAAAGTTCAAAAACAAAAAGCTCTGGAAGAATCATCTCACCAAATGCGCCACCTCATGGCTGCAAGAGTTGAGCAATCAATCGAAGACGCCAATTTCCGCTATTCTCTCAACAGCAATGAGGAAGCTGAAATTCATGCGCAGTTTTTGGAGAGAGATAAAAAATTCGATGCCAAAAAAGGTCTGAGCAAATTGCTAGAAGCGCCTTTGCCGCATAGTCCAATTCCTGATTCAACTTCAATTTTACATCCTGCTGGACATCCAAAAACAGCAACTGTCACCTTTAATGGCAAAGGCGATAACACGGCTTATGTTTACCTAAACGGTTCTCCTTCTTGCTATCTCAGAGCCAGAAGATGCGACAGCAATGGGGAAATTATGGTTTGGCGTGATGGCGTGCAGGTTTTAGAAGATCATAAAGTTGGAGATGTGGTGATTGATTCTGGAGTTGTGTTTCACAAAAAAAGAGACGGCTCTTTCTGCCCACTTAGCACAAAAAATCCGAGGTTAAGCACTTCCGAATTAACCGAAATTTTCGGGAAGAAGGTCGGCGATGAAGTTCGCAAAATGCATGACGAATACAGCGTTAAAGCCGTTTCGCTAGTTAACGGAGATGCGCGTAGCGTTGCGGTTTTGCATCAAGGACATTCTGCAGCAACTGAACTTTCAGCAAAGGCTTCTCCTTATCGACCTACAAAAACAACTCCGCAATCCGTTGCCGCCGATCCTTCGGTTCAGATTAATCTTGATAAAGATGAGCCGATTTATGATGAGAAAACGAAGCTTTTTGTTGGAGATGATCCTAAGGAAATTGATGCTGGAATAGCGCATCCATTCAGGCTATTACGTCTTCAGGAGTTAGATGCTAAAACTAAAACCAAAATAGCAGTCGGACTTACCGCGGCAAATAGTGGCGTGCATATACACCGCGACGAAGCTGTCATCATGCAAGATGGCGAAGTTTTGGGAGGTTTATCCCGCAACAAAGAAAGCGAATCTATGGATTTGTTAAGAAGGCTATATCCGGGTAAAGATGACGAATTTATTAAGAGAAAATTAACAGCAACTTTGAAAATCGTTGAGGAATCAACCGTCACCTATCGCGTAAGAGATCAAAATGGGGAAGAGAGATACAAGACGGATTCTCCAAAAAAAGAAATTTCAGCTAGGGGAAAAGATGTGGAATCACCAGCCGAACCTCCATCCACAAGTTTCAGAGCCAAATCCTGCACTCGCTTGCCTGAAATTTTACAACGAGCAGCGAGAGTCGCCTAACTTCCTTCAAGCAACATCTAAATGACCAATCCTTCAAAATTTGACGTAATCGTGATTGGTGCGGGGCATGCTGGAATTGAAGCGGCCTGCGCTTCGGCACGGATGGGTGCGAAAACTTTACTCGTCACAAAAAATTCAGAAAATCTTGGCGAGATGTCTTGCAACCCCGCCATTGGCGGCGTGGCAAAGGGAACAATTGTTCGTGAAGTTGATGCGCTTGATGGCGTGATGGGCAAGGCCATCGACATGGCAGGAATTCATTTTCGAATTTTAAATGCCTCTAAAGGTCCAGCAGTTCACTCGCCGCGCGCGCAAGCCGATCGCAAACTCTACAAAAAAGCGATTAATCAAATTCTGAAAAATTATCCGAATTTAGAAATTATGTTTGGATCGGTTGAAGAGGTTGAGATCGAGGGCGGAAGAGTGGAAGCGATTAGAGTCGTAAGTCATAAGTCGAAAGTTGTAAGTCATTCTGAAGTTGACTTATCAATTCCGCTCAATCCAAACACCTCACTTACGACTTACAACTCACGACTTACGACTAAGTCCGTAATTCTCACCACCGGCACATTTTTGCGTGGCGTAATTCATATCGGCGATGAAAAAATTCCCGCCGGGCGTGTTGGCGAAGAGCCATCTTACGGACTTTCAAAAACTCTAGAGCGTCACAATTTCGAGTTGGCGCGCCTAAAAACTGGCACGCCGCCGCGCATCGCTAAAGATTCCATCGATTTTTCAAATCTTGAGGAACAGGCTGGAGATGCGCCGCCACAGCCTTTTTCCTATCTCAACGAAAAAATTTCTGTTCCGCAAATTTCCTGTTTCATCACTTACACCAACAAAAAAACGCACGAGATCATCCAAAAAAATTTACAAAAATCGGCGATGTATGGCGGACATATTTCTGGCGTCGGCCCGCGTTATTGCCCTTCGATTGAAGATAAAATTCACCGTTTTTCCGACAAAGAGCGTCATCAAATTTTCTTAGAACCTGAAGGCTTAGACAGCGATTTAATTTATCCCAACGGCATTTCAACTTCGTTGCCGCTTGAAGTGCAAATCGAATTTTTAAGAACAATTCCGGGCTTAGAAAATTGTCGCGTCACGCAAGCGGGATATGCGATTGAATATGATTTTGTTGATCCGCGCCAACTTTTGCCGACGCTCGAAACTAAAAAAATCCGTGGATTTTTTCTCGCCGGACAAATCAACGGAACCACCGGATATGAGGAAGCAGCGGGGCAGGGCATTGTCGCTGGAATCAACGCGGCGTTGGTTGCGAATAATATAAAAAAATTTAGCGGCGCGATGGAGGTGCATAAAGGATCCTCCTATTTAGGAGGATCGAGCGAACGCGTTAGCGGCGCGATGGAGGCGCATAAAGAAGAATTCATCCTCGATCGCGCTTCGAGTTATATCGGCGTGATGATTGATGATCTCACAACTCTCGGAACTTCTGAACCTTACCGAATGTTAACCTCGCGCGCTGAATATCGTCTCAGTTTGCGCGCTGATAATGCTGATTTTCGTCTGACGGAAATGGGAATTAAAATCGGAGTTGTTGGCGCTGAACGTAAAAAATTTTTCTACGAAAAAAAATCAAAAATTAATTCTGCGGTTGAGTTGTTGGAAAATTTAAAAATCTCGCCGAAAAAAATTTCCGATTTCGGAATCGCCATGAAGCAAGACGGAGTAGTCCGCAACGCTTTACAACTTTTATCTTTCCAAGAAATTAATTTCGAAACTTTGGAAAAAATTTGGCCGCAGGAAATTTCTCAAATTGACGAGAAGACAAAAAAACAAATCGCAATTGATGCGCTCTACAGCTCTTATCTCAAGCGTCAGCAGCAAGATTTGGAAATTTTTCGTCAAGATGAAAACATGAAAATTCCGCTTGATCTTGACTACTCCGCTATTCAGAGTCTGTCGCTCGAAGTGCGAGAAAAATTAAATAAATTTCGTCCAGCGACAATCGCGGCAGCCTTTAAGATTCAAGGCATCACACCCGCTTCGGTGATGGCGGTGATGATTTACATCAAAAATAAATTTCGAGAAAAAAAACAAAAAAATGCGGAATGAATTTTTTAAATTTCGGTTAAAAAACTTCGCATTTCTTTTTCTATTCGCAGCTCTTCAAATTCCGCAAAACTCCTACGCCGAAACCGTCGTTTCAAACTCTCAAATCGTAAAGGAAATCGAAAAATCTTTACTCTTCGACAAAGATTCTCGCCAAAAAATTGATTTTTACCAAAACGATAATTCCAGAAAAAAAAGTGATTTTACGATCATTGCTGGAAATGAAGATGAGCAAAAAAAATCCAACTCGGTTGAAATCAGCGTCGCCAATTCAAAAACAGATAATCTAGAAATTGTCGAAAAAGAAAAGCTCGCTTACAACGCCGCGTTGATTGGCCAATATGAAGTTTCGATTCAGCTCTATAAAGAAATTCTCGATTCCGATTCGAAAAATAATTACGCTAAATTTTCTCTCGCCGCAGTTTATCAAAAAATTGGACAATTCCGCCAAGCAAAAACTCTCTACTATCAACTGCTAAAATCTTCTTTGGATAATCAAGATGAAATCATCGGAAATCTTTTGGCGATCATGGTAGAAGAATCGCCGCGAGATGCGATTTATCTGCTTTCTCGTCTCTCAGTTCAAAATCCTAATTCAGCAAATATTTTAGCTCACGCAGCAATTGCTTACGACAAAGTAAAAAATTACGACCAAGCAATTTTACTTTTGCAAAAAGCGGTTTCGATCGATGCAGAAAATTTGAGCTATCAATACAACCTTGCAGTGATCTACGACAAGACAGATCAATATGAAAAAGCTCTCGAGTTCTACTCAAACGTTGCAAAAAATTATTCCGACAACTACCAGTCGATTCCCATCGACCAAATTCAAAAAAGAATCCAATCCATCCGCAACAAATTATGATCGAAAAAATTTTGGTTTACGCCAAGAAACAAGGCTCTTCTGACGTCCATATCACAACCAATGCCGTGCCAATGTTGCGTATTGATGGCGACATGGCACCAATTCCAAACGCTCCGCTGCTCAACGATAAGCAGGTTTTGGAAATGATTCATTCGCTGATGAATGATTTCCAAAAAAAGGCTTATCAAGAAAAAATGGAGTTGGATTTTTCGGTGCAAGTCGGCACAGATTCACGTTTCCGCGTTAACGCTTTTCGTACAATTTACGGCCCCGCCGCAGTATTTCGTGAAATTCCAACCGAAGTAAAAAGTTTGGCAGCACTACATACTCCAGAAATTGTTCGCAGCCTTGCTCACACCGCAAAAGGCCTGATTCTAGTGGTTGGACCAACTGGAAGTGGAAAATCCACAACTCTTGCCGGGTTAATCGATCACATGAATGCGAATTTCTCTCATCACATTTTAACCGTTGAAGATCCTGTCGAGTTCGTTCACAAAAATAAAAAATCCCTCATCAATCAACGCGAGGTTGGTAATAGCACAATGTCATTTGCCAACGCTCTAAAAAGCGCTTTACGCGAAGATCCTGACGTAATTTTGGTGGGAGAAATGCGCGATATCGAAACCATTCACTTAGCCCTAACTGCTGCCGAAACTGGTCACTTGGTTTTGGGAACATTGCACACCAGCTCTGCCGCTCAAACCATCAACAGAATCATCGATGTTTTTCCTGCCGAAGATAAACCAGTGGTGCGCACAATGCTTTCGACCTCAATCAAAGCCGTGGTTTCGCAACGCCTATTGAAAAAAGTTGGGGGCGGCAGATGTGCCGCTTATGAAATCATGGTTGCTAACTCATCAATTCGGAACCTGATTCGTGAAGACAAAATTCCGCAGATCAATTCCATCATCGAACTCAGCAAAAAAAATGGAATGTGCTTAATGAAAGATTCTATCAACGAACTTTTGCTCAAAGGAATGATTTCGCCAGAAACCGCGGAAGAAGCTCTTGCAGCAAGCGAATAACCAATTCAATTTAGGAGAAATAATGAAAGTAATAAAATCACTTTTCCGTACTAAAAGCATCGAAACGATGATTGCGGGTTCGCAAAAAAATTCGCTGAAAAAAACCCTCGGTGCTTTTGATCTCGTTTTACTCGGAATCGGTTGCACAATTGGCACAGGAATTTTCGTTTTAACTGGAGTCGCCGCCGCTGAACACGCTGGTCCAGCTATTTCCGTTTCTTACTTTATTGCTGGTGTGGTTTGTATGTTTGCCGGCCTTGCTTACACTGAACTCGCTTCCACCATTCCAGTCGCCGGAAGTGCTTACACTTACACCTACGCAGTTCTCGGCGAATTTGTCGCTTGGCTAGTTGCTTGCGGTTTAGTTTTGGAATATACCGTTGCCGCTTCCACCGTTGCTGCGGGCTGGTCGGGATATTTCGTCGGAATTCTTCATCAAGGTGGAATTCATCTTCCTGCAGAATATACCACTGTTCCTTCCGAAGGCGGAATCATCAATCTTCCCGCAATCTGCATCACATTTTTCGTCGGCTTGCTACTTTATCGCGGAACCAAAGAAAGCATCGTGGTTAACCGTATTTTGGTCGGATTAAAATTAGTCGTAATTTTCACTTTTCTTCTCGTCGCCGTTCCGCATGTCAAAATGGAGAATTATGCCGAATTTATGCCTTTCGGCTGGTCTGGCGTTATCACTGGTGCCGCAGCAATTTTCTTCGCTTATCTCGGATTTGATGCGGTCGCAACCACCGCTGAAGAATGCAAAAATCCGCGCCGCGATTTGCCAATCGGCATCATCGGCTCGCTAGTATTTTGCACCGTGCTTTATGTCGCAGTTTCTCTCACTCTCAACGGAATCGTGCATTTCAGCACTCTCGGCAATCCCGAACCAATGGCGCGCGCACTTCGTGAAAATGGCAGCAATATCGGTTCAGCCCTAGTAGGAACTGGCGCCATCGCTGGCATGGTGACGGTTTTATTGGTGATGATGTATGGTCAATCGCGCATCTTTTTTGCCATGTCGCGCGACGGATTAATTCCCGCCGCCTTCAGCAAATTGCACACAAAATTTGCCACGCCGCACATCAGCTGCATCATCGTCACTCTAGCCGTTATGCTTATTTCTGGCTTCACTCCGATTCACACTATGGGACAAATGAGCAGCCTCGGAACTTTGCTGGCCTTTTGTATCGCATCAGTCGCCGTTGTAGTTCTTCGTTTGCGCCGACCAGAATTACCACGCACTTTCAAATGTCCGGCGGTGTTTTTTGTCGCTCCAGTTGCCGTTATTAGCTGCGGCTACTTGATGTACACTTTAGCGCTGCAAATCGCGCAACCGGTTTTCCTGTGGTTCTCTTTTGCTCTGGTAGTTTATTTCATTTACAGCCGCAGAAAAAGTCCGCTTAACAAATAATTTTTACCATGAACCTCTTTCGCAAAAAAAATATTCAAGAAATTCTCGCTACCGCTGAAAAAAACACGCTCAAGAAAACGCTTGGCGCTTGGGATCTCATCATGATCGGAATCGGTTGCACCATTGGTACGGGAATCTTCGTCATCACTGGAATCGCCGCCGCAAAATATGCTGGCCCGGGAATTTCTATTTCTTACGTCATTGCCGCATTATGCTGCGTTTTTGCTGCTTTAGCTTACGCCGAATTAGCCTCAATGGTTCCAGTCGCAGGTAGCGCCTACACTTACTCCTACGCTGTTATGGGCGAGTTCATTGCTTGGCTAGTCGGCTGGGGATTAGTTTTGGAATATATGATCGGCGCTTCCACCGTTTCTGCGGGCTGGTCGGGCTACATGGTTGGTATTTTAAAAACTGGCGGAATCATCATTCCAGAATCTTTGACAAAAGTGCCAACTGATGGCGGCATCATTAACTTGCCCGCAATGTCAATCGCGCTTTTCATCGGCTTCTTACTTTTCCGCGGCACCAAAGAAAGCATCACCTTCAACCGCATTCTCGTTGCTACAAAACTTGGCGTAATTTTTCTCTTCCTCGCCGTCGCCACGCCGATGATTAAAGTAGAAAATTATGCAGAATTTTTTCCTTTCGGAATTCACGGGGTCTTCATCGGAGCAGCAATTGTTTTTTATGCCTATATCGGATTTGACGCCGTCGCTTGCGCTGCTGAAGAATGTAAAAATCCTAAACGCGATTTGCCGATTGGTATCATCGGTTCGCTGCTAATCTGCACCGCGCTTTATGTTGCAGTCTCTTTGGTTTTAACCGGAATCGTACATTTCGACACGCTGAATAATCCTGAACCTCTTGCTCGGGCGCTTCGTGAAAATGGTTCGAACATCGGATCAGCCCTTGTCGCAACTGGTGCCATCGCTGGTATCACTTCGGTTTTATTAATTTTAATTTACGGCCAATCGCGAATTTTTTTCGTGATGTCGCGCGACGGATTAATTCCTGCGCCACTCAGCAAACTTCACAAGAAATTTGGCACGCCCCATGTCAGCGTTGCTTTGACTTCGCTTTTAGTCGCAACAATTTCTGGATTATTACCGCTACAAATTCTCAGCCAAATGACCAGCCTCGGAACGCTTTTTGCCTTCATCATCGTTGCGATCGGGGTTTTAGTTTTGCGCATTACCGAACCAAATATGCATCGCTCTTTCAAATGCCCGTTGGTCTATGTGACGGTGCCGTTAGCCGTTTTGAGCTGCGGTTATTTGGTTTACACTCTGCTGCTTGAAACCGGAAAATGGTTCATGTTGTGGTCTCTTCTCGGATTGGCAGTTTATTTCGGATACAGCTGTCGCAAATCGCCGCTGAATAAATAACGCAATCAATGCTGCTCAAAGAAGTTTATAATCGCGAGTTTTTAACTCGTCTTGCTGCCGCAACGCCGAAGCTTGATCAAAAAAAATTCTTAGAAATTCTTGCAAAAGATTGGGCTGAGAAGTCTCTAAAACAAAGGATGCGCGCCATTACTTTAGCGCTTAACAAATCTCTTCCGACAAAAAATTATTCGCAGCAAATCACGCTTTTAAAAAAAGCGGTGAGCAAAATTTCTAAGGACAAGAACTCTGGTTTAGCGCTGATTACTTTTCCTGATTTTGTCGAAGTTTTTGGAATAAAATTCTTCGATCTTTCGATGAATGCTCTCGAATTTTTTACCGAATTTGGCAGTTCTGAATTTGCTGTTCGACAATTCATCAAAAAAGACAAAATTCGCGCACTGCATTTTTTACAGAAATGGACAAAAAGTAAAAATTATCACGTTAGAAGACTGGCTTCCGAAGCTTGTCGCCCAAGGCTTCCTTGGGGCGAAGCTTTGCAAGAATTCAAAAAAAATCCTGCAAAAATTTTACCAATTTTGGAGGCGCTGAAATTTGACGAGATGGAATATGTGCGCAAAAGCGTCGCCAATAATCTCAACGATATTTCCAAAGATCATCCGCAAATAGTTTTGGATTTATTGACAAAGTGGAAAAAAGAAAAAGTTTCAGAGCGTTTGATAAAGCACGCGCTGCGCGGCTTGCTTACGAATGGAAATAAAACGGCGCTAAAATTGATCGGCATTTCCAATAAAAATCTTACAAAAGATTTCAGCGTCCAAGCCTTTGCTTTACAAAAAAATAAAATTAAAACTTCGGAAAATCTGATTTTTGATTTCGCCCTAGAAAATCAAGGCTCAGAAAAGAAATTTCGGCTCGAATACGCTGTTTTTTTTATTCGAAAAAACGGCTCTCACAGCAAAAAAATTTTCCAAATCACAACCAAAAATTTCGCTAAAGGTGTTTTTAAATTTTCTAAAAAACACTCTTTTCGCGATCTCTCCACCAGAAAACATTATGCTGGCGAGCACTTGATTTCATTGGTTGTAAATGGAATTGAAATACAAAAACTTCAATTTGAATTAATCTAAAAATGACTGCAAAAAAATTCGTTTACTCATTCGGCGACGGAAAATCTGAAGGCGATGCTTCAATGAAAAACCTTCTCGGAGGCAAGGGCGCCAATCTTGCAGAGATGTCAAAAATGGGCTTACCAGTTCCACCAGGATTCACGATCACAACCGAAGTTTGTGATGCTTACTACAAAAACGAAAAAAAATTTCCGGCAGAATTAAAATCTCAGCTTGAAATCGCCTTGAAGCAAATTGAAGAAAAAATTGGTGCAAAATTTGGTGATCCAAAAAATCCGCTTTTATTTTCAGTGCGCTCCGGTGCTAGAGCCTCAATGCCAGGCATGATGGACACAGTTTTGAATTTGGGATTAAACGACAAAACCGTGCAAGGTCTCGCCAAAAATTCTGCCAATAAACGCTTCGCTTTCGACTCCTATCGCCGCTTCATCCAAATGTATTCCAACGTTGTTTTGGGCGCCGATCATCACAATTTCGAAGTGATTCTTGATGAAAAAAAACACGAGTTTGGAGCTAGCGCCGACACTGATCTCACCGCCGAAAATCTCGAAGAAATTGTCGAACTTTTTAAAGCCGAAGTGAAAAAAGAACTCGGTCGCGATTTTCCGCAAGATGTCCACGAACAGCTCTGGGGCGCTGTTGAAGCGGTTTTTGCTTCTTGGATGAATAATCGCGCCATCGTCTATCGCGAGCTCAACAACATTCCCGCCGCTTGGGGAACTGCGGTTAACGTACAATCAATGGTCTTTGGCAATATGGGCGACGATTCCGCTACTGGCGTGGCTTTCACGCGCAATCCATCAACGGGAACCAAAGAACTTTACGGCGAATATTTGATCAATGCGCAAGGTGAAGATGTCGTCGCCGGCATTCGCACTCCGCAATCAATCACGATCTCTGGTAAAGAGCAGCTTGGCTCGAAACTACCTTCGATGGAAGAAACCATGCCTGATGTTTTTGCGGAATTGGTGAAGATTTACAAAAAATTGGAAGCGCATTATCGCGACATGCAAGACATCGAATTCACCGTGCAAAATAAAAAACTTTGGATGCTGCAAACCCGTAACGGCAAACGCACGGCGCATGCTGCGGTGAAAATTGCCGTTGATATGGTTGGCGAAAAATTGATCGATAAAAAAGAGGCTTTGAAGCGCATCGATCCAGCGAGTTTGGATCAACTTTTGCACCCAACTCTCGATCCAAAAGCTAAAATTAAAATTTTATGCAAAGGCCTTCCAGCTTCTCCTGGCGCGGCTTCAGGCATTGTGGTTTTCTCTTCGGCTGAAGCAGAAAAGAAATCTGAAAATGGCGAAAAAGTTATTTTAGTTCGCGTCGAAACTAGTCCGGAAGACATCAAGGGAATGCATGTTTCGCAAGGAATTTTAACCGCGCGCGGCGGCATGACATCGCACGCGGCCGTTGTGGCGCGTGGCATGGGAACACCTTGCGTTTCAGGAGCATCTGGTTTGCACGTCGATCACGGCGGACAATTTTTCACTGCAAATGGCGTGAAGGTGAAAGAGGGTGAAACCATAACCATCAACGGCTCAAGCGGTGATGTAATTCTCGGTTCGGTGCCAACTTTAAAACCAAATTTATCGGGCGATTTCGAAAAAATCATGGAATGGGCAGATGAAATTCGTCTGCTAAAAGTGCGCACCAACGCTGAAACTCCGCTTGATTGCCAAACCGCTCGTGACTTTGGTTGCGAAGGCATTGGACTCTGTCGCACCGAGCATATGTTTTTCAGCGAAGATCGCATTATTGCAGTGCGCGAAATGATTCTCGCTGAAGAAGTTGATGGTCGCAAAAAAGCGCTAGCAAAATTGCTTCCGATGCAACGCCAAGATTTTATCGAGATCTTCAAAATCATGGCTGGATTGCCGGTGACGATTCGCTTACTCGATCCACCTCTTCACGAATTTTTGCCGCATAAAGATTCCGAAATTGTCGAAGTAGCGAAGGCTGTCGGTGTTGATGTTTCTTACGTAAAACATCGCACGCATCAGTTGCAGGAACAAAATCCAATGCTTGGCCATCGCGGTTGCCGTCTCGGAATTTCTTATCCAGAAATTTACGAAATGCAGGCGCGGGCAATTTTTGAAGCGGCATCAATCGTCAAAAAAGAAACTAAAAAAGACGTGCTTTTGGAAATCATGATTCCACTAGTTGCAACGCGAAAAGAGCTACAAATTTTGAAAGATTTAATCGTCGCAACTGAAAGAGAAGTTGAAAAAGAGCATGGCGTAAAATTGAAATATTTGGTTGGAACAATGATTGAGCTTCCTAGAGCCGCACTGATTGCTGACCAAATTGCTCACGAAGCAGAATTTTTCAGCTTCGGCACTAATGACTTAACGCAAACCACTTTCGGCCTAAGTCGCGACGATTCTGCAAACTTCCTCGGCCATTACCAAAAAGCCGGAATTTTAGAAAAAGATCCTTTTGCCGAGCTGGACCAAGAAGGCGTCGGCGCGTTAATCAAAATTGCTGCCGAGAAAGGGAAGGCGACCAGAAAAGACATCAAACTAGGAATCTGCGGCGAACACGGCGGCAATCCCGCATCAATCGAATTCTGCCACCGCAGCGGCTTGAATTACGTTTCCTGCTCACCTTATCGCGTTCCAATCGCAAGATTAGCAGCAGCAAGAGCAGCGCTGTAGTAGATCATGAGTTATAGAAATTTTTTCTATAACTCATTTTACCGCCATCGCTAAAACCACGCGCGCTACAGCGACAATAGATTTGCAAGATTAAAAATTCTTAAAAACTGGCGAGGTAAGGTGGACGTGCTACTCTCTTGCCGAAAAATAATCTTATGCACAAATTCATAACCATCTTCATCCTCTCTATAATCATCACCACTGCAATCAGGATCTATTCCGAAAAATACAATCTTACCAAGCCAGAAATAGTTGAAGAAGATTCAAAATTACCATTTGATCAAAAAGTAAAAATCACCGCGAAGCAGGGGATTATTGGCTGCTTGGAGCGTAGTCAATTTGAAACCATGGTGAGATATTCGAAAATAAAATATGCCGAAGCGATGCGTGAATTGATGGATCACGGATTGTGTTTTTATTTAGCGAATGGAAGTGAGTTGTTGATGCAGAAGGATTCATGTCACGACGAAGATTCCGCAGAAGAAATTTTTCCGTTCCTATTTGGCGATAAAAAACTCTACTTTTCCTGCTTCGCAGTGCGGTAAAATCAAACTTGATTCATCTCTTCAAGCTCAAGCCAGCGCTCTTCCGCAGCATTAAGCTCCTTCTGATATTTTGCGATTTCAATTGCGATATGGGCCAAATTTGCCGAATTCCTATCTTCAGTCTCACTCAACTCTTCACTCAGCTCACGAATTTTTTCTTCAAGCTTCTCAATTTTCTGCGGAAGTTTTTCGAGCTCAAGTCGGTACTTATAGCTGAGTTTTTTTGCATTCGAATTTCCACTCGCAACAGCAATATTTTCAATAGTTTTTGAAGAGACTGGAGGCGCTTTGGGGACAGGAGAATCATGCTTCTGCCTATATTCCAAATAATCCGAATAACCGCCAACATGATTACTTATTTTTGCATTTCCCTCAAAGGCAAGAATGCTTGTTGCCACATTATCCAAAAAATCACGATCGTGTGAAACCACGATTAGCGTGCCTTTGTAGCTCATCAAATATTCCTGCAACATATCCAAACTATCCATGTCGAGATCATTTGTTGGTTCGTCGAGGATCATAAAATTTCCCGGATTCGCCAAAGTTTTTGCCAGCAATAAACGGTTTTGTTGCCCGCCAGACAATGTTCCGGCCAATGTTTGAGTTTCTTTGGGATCGAATAAAAAATTCTTGAGATAGCCGCAAATATGCATGGTTTTATCGCCAGCGAGTTTGACGTAATCGGAACCAGAATCGCAGAGAATTTCTTGAATTGTTGAAGTCGGTTTTATTTTACTGCGCGATTGATCGAAGTAGGAAATGCTTATGTCGCGGGCTGGTTTGACGGTTCCAGAATCGGGCTTAATTTCACCAATCATCATTTTTAAAAGCGTAGATTTTCCTGCGCCATTGCGGCCGATAATTCCGATTTTTTCGCCACGGAGGATTTTTAGGGAGAATTTTTCGATGAGGTTTTTTGGCCCCTCGACTTCGCTCGGGGAACTAGATTCATTCGGCTCCCCGAGCGGAGTCGAGGGGTCTCGAGAAAAACTCTTGCTCACATTATTCAAACTCAAAATCACCTGCGGCGCGTCTTCCTCGATTTTTTGCGATTCGATTTTCATGTAGCTCTGATTCGCTTTTACCAATCTTTTTTGCGCTTCCAATTTCGTTCGCAACTCTTGCAAATAGTGGAGGCGACCGATGTTTCTTTTTCTTCTTCCGGTCACACCGGTTTGTAGCCAGCCGCTTTCGAGTCCGACTTTCTTTTCTAAATTCGTCAACTCTCTTTGTTCATGCTCGATAATTTTTTGCGACCATTCATCGAAATCGCGATAACCGTTTTGATTAATTTTTAACTGTCCGGCGCGCAGCCAAAAAACTTTGTTGGAAATTTTTTCGAGAAATTTGCGATCGTGCGAAATCACTAGCAGCGCGCCTTGAAAGCTCTGTAAGTAATTTTCTAACCATTCAATCACTTCCAAATCGAGGTGATTTGTTGGCTCATCGAGTAGCAAAATATCAGGTTCTAAAACCAATGCGCGAGCAAGATTGACGCGGCGTTTCTGCCCACCAGAAAGATTTTGTGTGAAGGCATTTTTATCGACTTTTAGGTGATCACAAACGATGTCGATGAGGTAAGTTTTATGCTCATCAAGTTTTATGCCAGACATGATGAAATCAAACACCGTAAGGCCTGAAGGCAGTTTTTCACTTTGCGTCAAATAACCAACAATGGCGTGAGGCGTGATCCAGCGTTCACCGCAATCGAGATCAAATTGTCCAGCAATCGCATTCATCAAACTAGTTTTTCCGACGCCATTTTTGCCAATCAAGCAAACGCGATCACGCGGAAAAAGATGAAGATGAAGATTTTCAAAAAGAACTTTTTTGGCGAAGGAGATAGTGGCGTCGCGGATTGACAATAGTGGAGGGGAGCGCATGATGAATTTGAAAAAATAGCCCCTCGACTCCGCTTGGGGAACTAAAAATTGGAGTTTTTTAGTTCCCCAAGCGGAGTCGAGGGGCTTTAATATAAACTAAATTCTTAAGAAAAATTCTCTCATGTCAAACCAACAAATAGTCACCCTCCCAAACGGCCTGCGCCTTGCTACCGACGAAATGAAAGATGTTGAAACCGTTTCCGTCGGTGTCTTCGTCAATACCGGTTCGCGCTATGAAACACCTGAGATTAACGGCATTTCGCACTTCCTCGAACATATGGCTTTCAAGGGAACTACGAAGAGAAATGCCAAAGAAATTGCTGAAGAATTTGAGGGAATTGGTGGACGCATCAACGCTTATACCTCTAAGGAGAAAACCGTTTATTATGCAAAAGTTTTGAAGCAGCACGCGGAATTTGCCGTCGAATTTCTCGCTGATATTTTGCAAAATTCTACATTCGACAAAGTGGAATTGGAAAAAGAACGCGGCGTGATTTTGCAGGAAATCGCCATGACCAATGACACTCCTGACGACATTATTTTTGATTATTTTCAGGAAACTGCATATCCCGCGCAAGCCCTCGGGCGTTCGATTCTCGGGCCGGTAAAAAATATTAAAAAATTTTCGCGCGAAGATTTTACCAACTATATCGGCAAGCAATATAACTACCAAAACATGGCGGTAGTTGCGGCGGGCGCGATTAAAGAAAAAGATTTGGAGAAGTGGGTGAAAAAATATTTTACTGGCTTCGGAAGCGCGAAAATCAAGGCTCCACAAGCAGCAAAATATTCTGGTGGCGATTTCAGAAAAGAAAAAAAACTCGAACAAATAAACTTAGTGATGGGCTTTAAAGGCTTGTCTTACTTGGATCGCGATTATTACACCTCACAAATTTTAGCGATGATTTTAGGTGGCGGAATGTCGTCACGATTATTTCAAGAAGTACGCGAACAGCGCGGCCTAGCTTATTCAATCTATGCCTTCAATCAGGCACATCATGATTCGGGAATATTTGGAATTTACGCCGGAACTACGCCAGAAAAAGCTAATGAATTAATTTCTGCGACTTGCGATCAGATAAAAAAAATCTGCGAAAAGATTTCTGATAAAGAGATGGAACGAGTAAGGACGCAGTTTGAAGCTAGTTTGTTGATGGCAAAAGAAAGCACTAGCACGAGAATGCAAAAGCTTGGTTCGGATATTTTGTCGCTCGGAAAAATTCAATCTGACCACGAAATTATGAAGAAGATTTCGGCGGTAAAAAAATCAGATGTGACGAAATTGGCAGAGAAAATTTTTAGCGGCTCAAAGCCAACATTTGCAGCGATTGGGAAGGTGAGTGGGGTGAAGAAAAAAATTGTGATTTAGTTTGCGGAAAGACGAATCATGGAACAAGTTTCGGAATGACAGATTAAACGAGATGCAGGACCTGATTTGAACCCCCGTCCAACGGTTGATCTCAGCTCCCCGAGCGAAGTCGAGGGGTGGAAAAACGAACTCACGTCCCCTCGACTTCGCTCGGGGAGCTGAGATCTCGATGCGGGACGTGGGTTGCAGACCCAGTCTGGCACTAGATCCATAGCTAAATCGTCATCGTTTTTAAAAATCAATCGCGCGACAATTCACCTGCCAATCGCCGAAATGGGTTGGATCTAACTCGGTTTTTTTCTCGGAAGTTTTTGGATTTTTTTCAGCAGTCAGATCTTTTTTTATCTCTTCCTTCATCTCCTGACATCCGCAAGATTCACCGCATTTTTTTTGGTCTGTTTCGGGATTTTTATCTCGCATTATTCTCTAGCTCCCGAACCGCGGAAGCTGAGCTCTCCAAGTTTACCTTCGTTGCTTGCAACTGTTGGTGGGGTAATTTTATCAGTTAGCTGTTCTAGCTTGATATTGTCGCCTTGAGCCTCAGCGGTCACTAAATAATTAACGGCTTTGGAGAGATCTAAGTTGTTAGAAAAAGGGCCTTCGGATGGAAGTAAATTTCCCAAATGTTTTTCGGGAGCGAGGGAAATTCCACCATGATTTATAAGCTCATCAATGCTTTTTCCCTCAGTTGGAAGCATGCCTTTTATCATATTTCCCTCTTCATCATGCCCTTCACCATGGCTTATGCCGACAGATCCACCAGAACGAATGCTTCCGCCTCCAACGGCGCCGGAAGCGATTAATTCATGAATACTAGGACCAGAAGAGCTCGGACTTTTTGACATATTTTTTCCTCAATATTTTATCGCATTTTATTTGCTTGAAGACCCCACGGCGGCAATTGCGGCCATGTTCAGAATGTCGTTGATTGAAGAGCGCATAGTGACGATTTGAACTGATTTTTCCAAACCATCCAAAATCGGACCAATGACGGTACAATTACCAACTTCCTCAAGAAGCTTGGTTGCGATGCTTGCAGAATGCAGGCCTGGACAGATTAAAATATTGGCCGGAGCGGTTAGGCGACAGAATGGATATTTTGACATTTTATCCATGTTTAAAGCGACGTCAGCCGTCATTTCACCGTCATATTCGAAATCTATTTCCCCTTTCTTCATGTTGTCGAGAATCTCAACCGCGGATTTGACGCGCTCAGATTCTGTTTTTAGGGCGCTTCCAAAATTCGAGAAAGATAGGAATGCGACCCGTGGCTCATATCCCATATCACGAACTTTTTTTGCAGTTTGAATAGCAATTTTTACTAATTGCTCAGAGGAAGAAAGCTCTGAACAAGCGGTATCAGAGATAAAAATTGTTTTGCCCTTGGAAATAACCATCGACATACCAAGAACAGTTTTGTCTTTTTTATTTTTAATCACTTTCCAGACATCGGTTAGTGATTTGCGATAGCCGCGAGTAAGACCGGTGATCAGAGCGTCGCCATGTCCACAAGCTAACATTGAGGCTGCGAAAATATTGCGATCATTTTTCACCATGCGCGCGCAATCAGAACGCAAAACACCTTCGCGTTGCAATTTTTTGTAGAGATAGTCAGTGAATTTGCTGTTTTCGTCAGAGATTGAGGCGTTGTAAATTTCAATACCATTTCTGCTGACATTGGCCTCGGCCATGTTTTCCAAAATGCGTTTTTCTTTACCGATAAGAATTGGCTTACCATAGCCACTATCGCGCCACATTGCGGCAACGCGAATGATTTCTGGCTGTTCACCTTCAGCAAAAATTACTTTTTTCGGATTACGTTCCAGTTTCTCGAAGATCATGCTCAGGCTGTTCACTGAAGGATCGCGACGCGCCTGAAGTTGTTTTTTATAAGCATCCCAATCTTTGATCGGTTTACGCGCAACACCAGTTTCAATTGCAGCTCTCGCGACCGCCATTGGAACGACATAGATCAAGCGCGCGTCAAATGGAGTTGGAATGATGTAATGTTTGCCAAATTTCATATCGCGACCGCCATAGGCTTTGATCACTTCATCAGGAACGTGCTCGCGAGCAAGTTCGGCGATAGCTTTTGCTGCGGCGATTTTCATTTCTTCATTGATCGTTGAAGCACGAACATCAAGCGCACCGCGGAAGATATAAGGAAAGCCCATTACGTTATTAACTTGGTTTTCATAATCAGAGCGACCAGTTGCAACGATAGCATCATTGCGAGTTGCATGAACTTCTTCAGGCGTGATTTCTGGATCAGGATTTGCCATGGCAAAAATCACTGGATTTTTCGCCATTGATTTCACCATTTCCTTCGTCACCGCGCCTTTAACGGAAAGACCTAAAAATACGTCAGCGCCTTTCATTGCCTCAGCCAAAGTGCGAGCCTTGGTATTAACGGCATGAGCTGACTTCCATTGATTCATGCCATCAGTGCGGCCTTTGTAAATTGTGCCTTTAGTGTCGCATAAAATTGCATTTTCATGCGGTAAGCCCATGGCTTTCAGAAGTTCCAAACAGGCAATTCCCGCAGCGCCAGCGCCATTTACGACTACTTTTATTTCTTTAAATTTTTTACCAGAAATATGCAGAGCATTGATAATTCCAGCGGCAGAGATGATTGCGGTGCCGTGTTGATCGTCATGAAAAACTGGAATATCCATGATTTCGCGCAATTTGCTTTCGATGATGAAGCACTCGGGAGCCTTGATATCTTCTAGGTTGATGCCACCCCAAGTTGGCCCCAAATATTTTACAGCATTGATGAATTCATCAGCATTTTCAGTGGCAACTTCGATATCAACTGAATCGATGTCGGCAAAACGTTTGAACAAAACCGACTTTCCTTCCATCACCGGCTTTCCTGCGAGAGCGCCGAGATTTCCTAATCCAAGAACCGCCGTTCCGTTGGAAATAACCGCAACATAATTCCCTTTTGAGGTGTAATCGTAAGCAAGATCGGGAGATTTTTGAATTTCCAAACATGGTACTGCGACTCCGGGAGAGTAAGCGAGGGCAAGATCGCGTTGAGTGTTAAGCGGCTTGGTTGCGTGCATCGCAACTTTTCCTGGCTGGCCTTGAAGGTGAAATTGCAACGCTTCAATTTCTTTTGAGGTTCTTGCCGTTGAAGTTTTTATTGTAGTTTTTGTTGCGTCTTTTTTAGTAGCCATTGTTGAATTCCTTTGAGATTGTAGGCTCCGAAGCCCAATTTAAAAAGCGGGCGGAAACTAGTTTTTGAAAAATTAATGTCAAAGACAGATCCAGGAGCAAGTTCTTAGCTCCCCTCGAGTTCTTAGCTCTTCGCGGGTTCTTAGCTCCCCGAGCGGAGTCGAGGGGTGAAAAAGCCGACTCTCATCCCCTCGACTCCGCTCGGGGAACTAAGAACGCTCGGGGAACTTAAGACAAGTAAGAAAAACCAATCTATTTAAAAAAATGATCATCATCGATCGCAGTAAAAAATTTTTCGAATTTCCTAAATTTTTTGATAAAAGAATCGAACCACGAAAAATCGATTTTTTAGTTTTACATCACGTGGAATCACCTTCCGCTGACGCGGCTTTGGAGATGTTTCGTCAACATGAAGTTAGCTCACATTTTCTCATTGATGAGTCAGGAAAAATTTTTGAGTTAGTAGATGAAAATGATGTTGCTTATCACGCTGGAATCAGCTTCTGGCGCGGCGTTGATGGCCTTAACAAATCTTCTATCGGTATTGAATTTTTAAATTCTGCACCTTTTAGCAAAAAGTTTGAAACGGCACAAATGCAGGCAGGAGTTGATCTCTGCCGCTATCTCATCGAAAAATATAAGATTAATTCTGAAAATATTGTTGGGCATTCCGACATTGGTTATTCGAAAGAAACTGGTTTTTTGGATCGCAAACAAGACCCGTCTCATCTCTTTGATTGGAAGTTTTTTGCTCAAAATGGAGTTGGAATTTTTCCGGAAATTAATGCTGAAAATAAAAAACTTTTTGAGCTCGGAAATCGCGATATCGCAATCGCAAAAATAAAAGAAAATTTAAAAAATTTCGGCTATCGCGTGATAAATCTAAATGATGAGTTTGACTTAGAAATGCAAGCCCTCGCAATAGTTTTTAATCGCCGATTTCTTAACGAAGATTCGTCTATTTGGAGCGCAAAATCACAAGATGCGTTGGCACAAATCGCACTGAAAAAAATCTCTTAAGCGTGAAAAATCGTCTTCGCGATTGTCGCCACAATTACTTCTTTTGCTTTAAATTTTTTTAAGACTTTCGCGCAATTCTCTAGGGTTGCGCCAGTAGTCATCACGTCATCGAGCAAAATAATTTTTTTATTTTTTACCAAATCGCGATATTTTTTATTCACCATAAATGCGCGTTTCAGATTCTTCTCGCGCTGCTTCTTTCTAAGCGTGATCTGTGGTACAGTATTTGCGACACGCCACAATAAATCGGGAATAAATTTCTGCGAAGAAAGATTTTTTCCAACTAAAACCGCCTGATTAAATTTTCTTTTTTGCAATCTTTTTGGATGAAGCGGAACCGCGCAGATCAAGTCGGCATCAGCAATTTCATTTTTGAATTTATCGGATAAAATTTTAGCAAATTTTTTCGCCAAAAAAGTTTGATCGCGATATTTAAAATCTGAAATCGCTTTGCGAATAACATGATTGTAGCGAAAAATTGTGATCGCTTTGTCGTAAGCCGGCTTTTTAACCAAGCATTTAGAGCAAAGCGGACTCATGTGAGGAATTTCAACCTCAAAAGGATAGGAACAAATTTTGCATTTTGGCTCAGTGATGAATTGCAATTTTTGCCAGCAGTCACTACAAAATAGAGCTTCTTTGCTGATTATTTTTTCGCAGAAAATGCAGTGACTCGGGAAAAATACTTCCAGAATATCTTTTAAAATTTTCATTGGTGATGACCGAAATTTTATTTAATCGTAATTTGCTACGCCTAAATCGCGCGCGCTTTGCCAAGGGTTTTGCTCAGCATAATTTTTTGCATCACGAAGTTGCAAATAGAATTGCGGAAAATGTTGGTTTTTTAAATCGCGAGTTCGAATCACTTTTAGAAATAACGCCGCGCGACGGCTATTTATCTGCTCTCGTCAAATCCAAAAATAAATTCACCGCTACAGACGAAGAAAATTTACCACTCGAAAATGACACTTTTGATTTGGTTTTGAGCAATCTGAATTTCCATTTCATCAATGAAATTCCGCAATTTTTACTGCATGTTAAAAACATTCTAAAGCCAGGCGGAGTCTTCATTGCCAGCTTTTTCGGTGAAGAAAATTTGAGTGAGTTGGCGCATGTTTTATATCAAGTTGAAAATGAAATTTATGGCGGAATTTCTCCACGCATGCCGCCAACAATTGACGTAAAAACCGCGGCTAATTTGCTGCAGAAGGCTGGATTTGCTGATCCAATTTCTGAATTTTCTAAAATTGAAGTCGATTATTCTGATCCAAAAAATCTGTTGAAAGATTTGAAAATCATGGGGCAGGGCAATATTCTCACAAAGCGCTCGCGTAGATTTTTTACGAAAACTTTCCTCGAAAAAATTTCTCAAAATTATCGCAAGCTTCACGGAAGCTCTGACGGCACGGTTAAAGCAACTTTCGAAATAATCACAATTACCGGTTGGAAATAATGAAAAAACTTCACATCAAAACTTACGGCTGCCAAATGAATGTTTACGATTCTGATCGCATGCAAGACCTCATGACTGCTGTTGGCTACGAAACCTCTGACACCGCTGATGGCGCGGATATGGTGATTATCAACACTTGCCACATTCGCGAAAAAGCTTCGGAAAAACTTTTTTCTGATTTGGGAAGAATCCGTCCGCACAAAAATAAAAAAGCAGCGCAGGGCGGTGAGATGATCGTTGCGGTCGCTGGCTGCGTAGCTCAAGCAGAAGGTGAAGAAATTTTTAAAAGATCAAATGTTGTCGATATTATCGTTGGACCAGAAAGCTACCAAACCTTGCCAGACTTGGTAGGGAAAGTAATTCGTGACAAGAAAAAACAAATTAATTTGGAATTTACTCCCAACGATAAATTCGATTTACTCGCGGAATCAAAGGCTGGAACAGGTGCGAGCGCTTTTGTCACCGTGCAAGAAGGTTGTGATAAATTCTGCACTTTTTGCGTCGTGCCTTACACTCGCGGAGCGGAATATTCTCGTGAAGTTTCAAAAATTGTTGATGATGCGCGAAGGCTTGCGGATAAAGGTGTGAAGGAGATTTATTTTCTTGGACAAAACGTTAATGCTTATCACGGTTTGGATGAAAAAAAAGAAGCAACCACTTTGGCAAAACTCATCGAAAAAGTTGCAGAAATTCCTGAAATAAAACGCATTCGCTACACAACTTCACATCCGCGCGACATGGCTGATGACCTAATCGCAGCGCATCGCGACATCAAAAAATTAATGCCGTTTTTACATCTGCCAATTCAATCGGGATCAAATAATATTCTGAAAGGAATGAACCGCAAACATACGCGCCAAGATTATTTTAAAATAATTGAAAAACTTCGCGCAGCTAGACCAGACATGGGTTTATCGTCCGATTTTATTGTCGGATTTCCGGGAGAAACGGATAAGGATTTCGAAGATACTCTCGATTTAGTTCGTAAAATTGGCTTCACGCAATGCTATTCTTTTAAATATTCACCACGTCCCGGAACCCCGGCAGCAGAGGCTAAAACGCAGGTCGAAGAAAAAATAAAAGAAGAAAGATTGGCGATTTTGCAAAAGCTTTTAACGCAACAGCAGATCGAATTTAATAAAAAATTCGAAGATCAAGTTATGCCAGTTTTATTCGAAAAAGAGGCGCCAAATTCTGGAAAACAAAAAGCGCGCGCCGCTACGCAAATCTGGGGCAAAAGTCCGTGGCTGCAATCAGTAATTGTCGATGTAAAAAATGAGGAAGAAGCAAAAAAATATCTTGGAGAAATCGCTGAAATTAAAATTTTAAAATCACGACCAAGTAGTTTGATGGGAGAAATTTTCTAAAAATGCAAAACAACATCGACTTCAAAACCGCGCGACTCAAGGCAGAAATCCTCACTGACTTAAACAAAAATCACGTTTTCGATCTTTATAATTTTGCAGAAAATATCGAATTTCTCCAAGGAATTGATGCAGAAACCGACATTAAATTGAGCATCGAATGCGCCAAAAACTATAAGAATATCGGCGCTTATTTAATCTTCGAAAATCACACAAATAAATTGGTTGGAGTCGGCGGAATTCAAAAACAAGAACCAATGTCGGATGGCTCTCTTGCTATGTCGGAACATGATGTCGAATTTTTAATTATTCTAAATCACGAGTTTAAGGGCAGGGGTTATGCGTCAGAATTTTGTGCCGGCTTTTTCGAAAAACTTTTTAATAATTTTCCTGATTTAGAAATTCCTGCACGAATCAGTAAAAAAAATTTCGCCTGCATCAAGTTGCTAAAAAAATTCGGTTTTGCCGAAAATGGCGAAACCCATTACCACAATTACGAAAATAAATTTTTGCTGATGAAAAACAGTCGCGATTCGTGGAAGAGTTGTGTGCGATAAAATCGTTTTGAAAAGCGGATCACGAATCACGAACACAAATCTGAAAGTCTGAAAGACAGATCCCGAAGCAAGTTCGAGATGACATGCCAGATCGACAATCCGAACCCGACTTTTCGCCTTAGTAATTTTCTACATAAGGCCTATTATGTAAAATTAGATTACTTTAAGAAGTACCTCGTAAAGCCAGGCCTAGCAATGGTTTTTGCCTATTTTAGTTTTGGAAGCTCCCTGAAATTTTTAGCCTAAGTTTCTCGATTTGCTTTCCCGCCCCTCGACTCCGCTCGGGGAGCTTAAAGGACGCCAAGCTTTGCTCGGGGAACTGAATTTGTGAGTCAGGGAATAAATTTTGCTCTAAATTTACTTAAAAGCGTTTTGACTTTTAAAACGCCTTTTTGCTAGATTGCCCGCCCCGAATTTTACTTTTTAGATTTTCTATTTTGGGTTTTTGGTCAGGAAGAATTTGAGCAATAGTTCAAAACTTCCTGACCAATTTTTTTGATCATTTTCTTTACGCTCGAGTTCCAGCGATCGGCTTTCAGCCGATGCGCCTTCTCGCTGAAAATGACCGTTTAGGTCATTTTCTGCCTCCGTGGCGGAATGGTAGACGCGATAGACTCAAAATCTATTGTCCGTATGGATGTGTCCGTTCGAGTCGGACCGGAGGTACCAAGCCAATAAACACAATTAGCATCAAGTGTTTGAACTAGCCGATATTGCCAAAGCTGTTTTTCTTGGAATTGTTGAAGGCCTTACAGAATTTATCCCAGTTTCCTCAACCGCACATCTCTTACTAGCATCTCGTCTCATAGATTTTAGTTCAATTAGTGGGAATCTTTTTGAAATTGTTATTCAACTCGGAGCAATTCTAGCAATCTGCGTCATTTATCGCGGCAAAATTTTTGATCTGATTCGTAATTTTAAAGAAAAGTCTCAACAAAAATTTATTTTAAATTTGATTCTAGCATTCATGCCTGCAGCCTTAATTGGTGGGCTTTTTCACAATTTTATCAAAAGTTGGCTCTTTGGAAATGTGGTAATTGCCAGCACTTTAATCATTGGTGGAATTTTAATGATAGCTATCGAGCGCAAGCCTAGAGAATCTAGGTTCAACGACTTAGAAAATATCACCCCCCTCACCTCATTTTACATCGGATTATTTCAATGTTTCGCTATGGTTCCTGGCGTTTCGAGATCTGGTGCAACCATAATTGGCGGGCTTTTACTTGGATTAAATCGAAAAACAGCTGCGGAATTTTCTTTCTTTTTAGCGATTCCAACAATCGCCGCTGCAAGCATTTTTGATTTTTATAAAAACGCTTCTGAGCTTACAACATCAGGCCTTGAACTTATAATTATTGGACTTTTAGCCTCATTCCTTTCGGCAATTTTTGTGATTAAATGGTTCATCAATTTCGTCAGTAAGCATAATTTTATCGCCTTCGGATTCTACAGAATCGCACTTGGAATCCTTGTGTTATTTTTCATTTCTTAAAATGTCGGAAGAAAAATTTGCCATCAGATTTGGTCTTGGGGCCATTAAAGCCGTTGGTTTTGGCATAATGGAAAACGCAGTGAAAGAGCGCGAAGCAAATGGAAAATTTGAAAATATTTATAATTTTGCCGAAAGAGTTGATCCAAAATCAGTAAATAAAAAGTCGATTGAGGCCTTGGCCAAAGCGGGTGCATTCGATTCTCTGATAAAAAATCGTAAGCAAGTTGCTGAATCTTTCGAAATTCTTTCCTCTTACTCTTCAACAAAAAATGAAGAAAATACCTCAGATCAAATGAGTCTATTTGGCGGCTTGCCAGAGGCCAACATCAAGCCCGATCTTAAAAAAACTCAAGATTGGAACAAAACCGAACGCCTGCAAAAAGAATTTGAGGCCTTTGGATTTTTTCTAAATGAACACCCAGTCGATGACTTTTTGCCAGATTTAAAAAAGCGTGGAGTAATTTTTTCTGACAAACTCGAACGTGATGAATTAGAGGATAACAATTTAGTAAAAATGGCAGGAGTTGTTGCTGGAAGCAAGCACCGCTCTAGCGCTCGCGGACGTTTCGCTTATCTCACAATTTCCGATCCTTTTGGCATTTTTGAAGCGATGATTTTTGATGAAGCAATCATCACTAATGCTCGAGATATTCTGGTCGATGGCAGCAGTATAGCACTTGAATGCTTGATTCGCAAAGATGAAGGCGGCATCAGAATTTTGGTGCGCAGTGTAGGAAAATTGGATGAATTCATCAGGAATACTAAACCTTCAGATAAGGATTTTGAGGATATAAAAAAGCAGGCCAACCGTGGCAATAACCGTAATTATGAACAAAAAAATAATCAAAAATCCGCGCCAATAAATACAACTTACGAAACAAAAAAAGAGAAAAAAATCTTCCGCGAAATTGAAATTATTTTGATGTCGCAACATCCAATCATCATATTGAAATCCTTACTCTCCCAACGCGTTGCTCCAGAATCAATAACAGATACAACTAAAATATTTTTTGTAATCGGTCAAAATAAAATTGAACTACCGCAAAAATATTTACTCGAAGAATCCGATATTTTGCGCATCAAAAACATCTCAGGAATTTCTTCGGTCAAAATCATTTCTTAAAAAAATATCAAAGGAGATCTAATAACTTGCCATTTGATTTGGAGTTTCTAGTTTGCCGCGCCTTCTTGTTTTCATTTCTTACATATCGCGGGGTAGAGCAGCCCGGTAGCTTGTCAGGCTCATAACCTGAAGGTCGTTGGTTCAAATCCAGCCCCCGCAACCACTTTTCTTTTTTCTTCTTCATTTGGATTTTTGGCAGAACTTTTTGGGATCGTCATTTTTCCAATATCGCCTTCCTTTTGTCTTCCTTCACGCAAAATATTTGAACAGCGCACCTTCTTTTTCTAGTTCAACTCACCCTGCTCTTCAGCTTCTGGCAAAACTCCGATTATAAATTTTGGTTTAACTTTTGTTTTTGATGAATCTTGTTTTTCTGGCTGAGTTTGAGGCGAAATAATTTTTGTTTTTTCTATTGCGGAAGCTGCGTCAGAATTGGGTGCGACGATGTTGATTGTGCTGTTTATCACTGGCGAAACCGTCTCAATTTTTGCTGGTTGCAACTGCTTCTCTTCAGACTTTTTTATTGTCTCGACTTTCTTGGGAAGTGCTGTTTCGGAAATTTTTGCCGCCTGTTTTTCAACTGCTGCAACAGATTTTGATTCTTTAATTTTTGCTTCCGATTTCACCTTTTTTACCTTTGGAATAAACTTCACTTTTGGTGCATCATTTTGTTGTTTTTTGCCAGTAAATTTAAATGAGGTGGCGGCGCTAGATGTTTGTTTTTCAGGGCTTGCAACGTCATCGGACTTTCTAATTGGAATTATCACTTCCTCAATTTTTTCAGATTCTTGCGCCGCTGATTTTTGCGATTCCAACTTTTTTTCACCGTTAAATTTATAGGTTTTTTGCGGTTTAGAATTGAACGATTGTGCAGGTTTGGTTGTCGTTTTTATTGGCTGCTCAATCTTTTCTTGCCTTGAAGATTCTGAAATCACGGTTCTCGTTGTGACAACCGCATCATCAGAAGTAATTTTAAAAATTGTGCTCGGAGCTGTTTGAAGTTTTTCCCGCTCTTCTTTTTTTTCTTTTTCGATCAATGGCGACATTTTAATCACTTGATCCAAGTAAGCTGCAAGAAGGTCTTGCGCTATTTCATTTTCGCGATTTCTAGCAATGATGAAGGAATCAGTCAGTTGATCCTTGAGCAACTTGATATCCATGACTCGAATAAAATTATATTTCTCGAACATGATATTCAGACAATCGTTACAATCAGAGGTTGTAGCGTGAATTATTGCAGATTCGCCAACAGAATTAAGCGCGCTGGCTTGCGCATCTCTTGAAATTAGAAGCTCAACAATTTTTGGATTAGCGACAAGCGAAGCGCGCATTAGTGGCGTCCAGCCTTCATTATCAGCAATATTAACATCAGCGCCGGAATCGATCAGAATTTTCGCAATATCAAAATAACCTTCGCGGCAAGCTAAATGCAGCGCCGTAGCACCTCCGAGATTCTTCTGATTAATGAGAGCCCTGCCCGCTTTGCTAAAAAAACGCACGCCATTTACATCATTGCTAGTGGTTGCAGACATTAATGCGTTGATTCCAGCAACATCATCGCCACTGCTATCGTAAATATTTTCAATTTGAGCGCGTAGTGAATTGGAAGAAAAAAATATTAGAAGCAGCACAAAAAACGCCGATAACAAAAAATGCTTCAAGCCTTTTAAATTAAGGCTGAAGAAGCTTTTAATATTGATGTGTTTAATGATTTTGCAGAACAATTTTTCTAAATTTTAAAAGTCATTTCCATCGATTTTCTAGATCGATAATTAGAGATCCTTTTTCTGGATTGTAAGGTTTTTCTATCCAGGTTGCCGCGCCATGTTTAAGCAAATATTGCACGACTAATTCCTTTTTGTGGCGATAAGCAATTGCCAAAGCGGTAAACCCATCGTCATCCATGGCATTAATTTCAGCGCCGTGCGATATAAGTAAATCAACAGCTGATAGCATTCCAACGCGAGCGGCATGCATGAGATAAGTGCGCCCAAAACCATCGACATAATTCAAATCAGCTTTGTTATTCGTCAGCAATTCAAGCGATTTAAAATCGAGTAATTCGATCGCGATTTGCGTCGGAGTGTATCCCAATCTATTTGGTCGATTAGGATCAGCGCCCTTTGCCAAGACGGAAGCGATTATCGGATATTTTTTTAACAAAATTGAATAGGTGAGAATGGTGTCGCCAGAAATATTGAGCGCATTCGGATTTTGTATGTCTTTGTAAGCTTCGTTAAAAGATGAAACGCTGCTCATTGAAATGGTTTTAAACAAAATATCGATTCTTTCACGCGGCGTTAAAACCACCGGAATATGAAGATTATCCTTGGTGCGATAGCGCTGTAAAATTGGCAATGCCGGCATTTCTTCCGACATGAATGGATTTAAATCTTTTTTATGCGGAACGATTTTTTCTGAACTTTCGAAATCCTCGTCATCCTTGCTCGAATCAATCACCAACTCTTCACTTTCTTGCAAATATTGCGCTCGCAATTCTTCTAATTTTTTTAATTTATATTCCTGCTTTAAAGCGTTTTCTTTTTTTCTTTTTTCTGCCTCAAGACGCTTTTTTAAATTCTTCTTCTTTTGCGAATTTATGTATTTTTCGGTTGGTTTTTTAATATCATCCGCGGTGGTTTCTAGCGTTGTGGCAGAATCTTGCAAAGCTGCAGAAGTTTCCTGATTAGTATTTTTTAAATTATCTTTTTTCTTTGATGAATTAGCAGATTGTCGAGGCTGTTTTGGAGCAACAATTTCCTTTGGTTTTTCCGAATTTACGGCCTGAGTTGGCGCTGATAAAGAAGGGTTTGAAACCTCTTTTTCTTCTTGTTGTTTTACTTCCTGTTTTTCTACAGCTTCTACTTGCAAAGCTTGAGTTTCAGAGGCTTCTTTTGCTGGCTCTGCAGGCTTTTTATCAACATCGTCAAGCCCGAGTGATTCAATATCGATTTTAACTTTTTTCTGATCGAATGGCTCCAGCTCTGCTTTCTTCGCTTCCAAATCGGCGTTGATTTCTTCTAAAGTCTGTATTCTTTTTTCCGCAGCAAAAATGGTTTGCGATAAGCCAAAACTAAGCGCAGTAAGTAAAAAAAACTGAAATATTTTGTGATTATTCAACCGGATCAAAGCCGCTTTTTTTTGAGAAAGGATGACATTTTAACAAGCGCGATATTCCGAGAAAAAAACCTTTTATCAAACCTTTTTTCTCAATTATTTTGTTCAATTCAAATTTTGTAGATTTGAATAAATCTAAATCTATAGCTTTATTTAAAATTTCTAAAGTTGTAAATCCTAAAATCATATATAACGATATTATAGAACCAACAGAAACACCAACATACTTTTTAACATTTTTTAAAATTCCTTTTTCATTAAAAACTTCCAAAGCTCCTATAAACAAAAAACCCTTTGTACCTCCAGATCCTACAATGAGTGTTTCAGGATTGATCATTTTTTGAGGTAAAGTATCATGTTAACGATTTTAAAAAACTTTTTGAAACAATTTTACAACCAAATTGCTCCATCTTTAACTCTTCGTGTGATAATATTTGATTCTCGCATTCCAATATCAATATTTGATATTTTTTTATTGTATTTTTCCGTATAAAATGTATATAAATCGTATCTAAGTTTAAAATCTTCGGGTGTTTCTTCTGAACTTTGACTGGTCATAGAATATTTTATTCCTCTTTTCTTGAATTCATATAACATTCCAGGAACATTAACTCTAATTTCTCTCTTTTTCTTTTCAACTGGTTGTTTTTTTCTGCGGGAGATTTTCTCATCCTCAGAAGAAGATTCATCC
>CAYUSO010000005.1:16969-116600 GCA_964447395.1 uncultured Rhizobium sp. | reverse complement strand
CCTCATCTTCAATCTCCGGCGGAAATGTTGAGATCAGCGCAGCGAAAGATTTTACGAACCTCGCAGCCAACATCACCTCCACAAAAAATAATCTAAACGACGGCACAACCTCGGCAGGAAATATCACAATTGCGGCGGGGGATGATGTTAATATCAGCACGCTGGAATTAAGAAACAGAACGGAGAGCTCCTGGGGGAGTAAGAAGAAAGGGGGGTATTCGGTTTCTGATGTGACGACGAATATTTCTTCAAACATTGCCTCTGAAGGCTCACTAACCATGATTGCAGACGCTTCCGCAATAGATTCTGAAACATCAGGAAATCTACTCGGATCAAATATTCAAGTTAAAGGATCCAATCTCGACTCTGCAGAAAACATAACCTTGGCAGCCAAAGATGATGTGAATATCAGCGCCGCGCAAAACACTTCTTACTTCGAGTCACAAAGTTGGAAAAAAGGCTCAACTACTTTAAAAAGTTCAGTTTCGGGCAATGCATCAACAACCAACATCTTATCGAATTTAACTTCTGAGAAAGGCGACATCTCAATAATTTCTGGCTCCGATACAAATCTCATCGGCGCAAAATTAAAGGCTGAAGATATAGCAATTAACGCTGGCGATGAAGTGAATATTTATTCTGTTTCTGACAAGAATTCTTCTTGGGCATCATCTTTCAAAGCACGCAATTTCTCAAAAATTGTAGGTGCTACAGGAATTGGATTGGTCGGTGAAGCATTATCGCCAATTGGTTCAACCTCATTATTACTGACCGCAGCTGTTGCTGTTCACGAAAGCGCTAATGGAAATTTCAATGTAAAATCTTCGACCAATAGCAGAGAAAAAACCTCAAATCTTGCGAGTGTTATTGAGGCAAGCGGTGATGTGACGATTGCATCTAATCAGGATTTAACAATTTCTGGATCGGATGTTTCTGGTAAAAATGGCACTCTGATCTCAAACGAAGGCGACATAAACATCATCTCCGCAGTAGAAACTGAAAGCGTCTACTCGGGAAATAAATCGCTGACTCGCGCTACAGAAATCCCGGGATTTAAAGGCAGCAAAAAATCATTCGATGAAAATATCAAAACCATTACCAACGTCGCCTCAAATCTAACATTTAGCGACTCGCTCACAATGCAAACTAACGGCAATTCTTCTGACCCTGATAAAAAATCTGATATCAACATCAAAGGCAGCAATGTCACGGTTGTTGATGGTGATATAGCGCTCAATTCCGCCGGAGATATAAAAATCGAAAATGCCGTTGATAGCACTTTCAAAGACACTTCCTCGAATAAGAGAAACGAAAATATAAAAAGCCTGTCGAGAACTGTTGATTATGTTGAAAGAGCGATCTCAGCAAGCATCAATGCCAACAATATTAGAATGCAAAGTGGAGGAGATGTTTTGATTCAAGGCAGCAACATCAATACCAAAGAAAATCTGATTATCGGTTCTTTTGCCATAGCGCACAATTCCGACGGATCTTATCAAAAAGATGATAGCGGAAATTATCTAACAACATCGGGATCAACGGTTAATAATTTAATTATCAAAGACGCTGATCTAAAAGAATATCACTATGCTCAAAGCGGAAAAGGTTATACTGGAGTTGCCGCTATGGGAATGCGTGCTTTGCCTTATGCTTTAATGCCTCTACAAGTTGCTTCAAGTCTAACCAAAGACTACATGAGCACCTACTTTCCTGACTTCTATGAAGATTTTATCATGAAGACAACGCTTTTTGGACAGTCAATGACTGCAGTTGATAAAGTTGGTGACAAACTTGGTGCCATTAAAATTTCTGAAAGCACAGAAACTCGCACCGACAAAATAAATTCTCACGCCTCAAACATTAATGTTGGAGGTTCGATGATGACCAACTCGGTTGGCGATACTTTAGTTAAAGGTTCAAACCTCAATGTTTCTGGCGATCTTTTGGCAAATTCTTTGGGTAGCTTCACTGTTGCAGCTGGAACGAACACTGAAAGCACAACCTCGCAAAGCTCTTATGAAACTGCTGGCAAATTCCACTCAGATTATAATTCAACTAAACTAAATTATCGCGCTGGTGTAACTAAAGATTTTGTTGAAGAAGGAACTAACTCAAGCTCTTCAACTGTTGCTCAATCAAATGTAAATATTGGCGGCTCTGCTTTAGTTAATTCATCAGATGAATTTGCTCTTATTGCTTCAAACTTTGTAACTGGATCTTCGGCAGAAATTATTTCTAAAAATAATCTCAATATTTCCGATGCTCAAAATAAACAAAGTGAAAGTTCATATACCGACAAACTAACTCTCGACACTGGTGTTCAAATTGGCAATGCTTACGCTGATGCAGCTTATGCAGTTGTTGATGCAGTTAAAGCGCAAAAAGCTGTAAAAGATGCTTATGATAAACTTGAGAAAATTAAGGATTTGAAAGATGAAGGAATGGCAAGTTCTAAAGCAGTTGAGCGCGCGCAGTATCAAGTTGTTTTAGCACTGATTAATGCTGGCCTTTCTTCAGCTGCTGCGATGCAGGCGGTTGGAAATGCAGGAGCTTCTAGCGGAACTTTTGGTTTTTATGGCGCAGCTTATGTTGATATCACCAAACTCAAATCAAACACTACGACAGAATATTCACAAAGCATTGCATCTAATCTAGTTGCTGGAGACTCAATTTCACTGACCTCTGGCAATGGTGATATCAATATCACTGGCTCAAATGTTTCTGCAGCTAATGGCGATCTTAACCTAACTGCGATGTTGGGTAATCTCAACGTTAACGCTGGAGAATCTACCGTTTCGCAAAGCTATAAAATGAAGTCACAAAGTTTAGGTGGATCAGTTGGCAACAATGGATTTTCGGCAAATATCGGAATGAGTGAAGCTGAAAGTAGCCAAGATCAAACAACTTACACCAACAGCCAACTTCTTGCGCAAAATGGCTCATTAAACATCAACACCGCTAAAGACACCAATCTATTCGGAGCCAATCTTCTTGCTGAAAATGTGAACATGGATGTTGGTGGAAATCTGCTTTTAAAATCGCGCCAAAATTTATCTGAATCTGATTCCTACAATATTGGCATGTCGCTTGGAATTAGCGGTGATTCAAGTGGTGCAAATGGCAGAAGTGTTGGGTTTAATCTTGGCAATGGTTACTCAAACCGAGCTTGGGTTGATCAAGTTTCTTCAATTGTTGGAACTAACTCGGTTAATATTGATGTAGCTAACAACACCAACATTGTTGGTGCAGTGATTGCTAACAAAGACCAAAACGGCAACGATCTTGGTAACTTAAATTTAAGCACAGCCTCACTGACTTATTCAGATCTTAAAAATTTCTCAGTTTCTGAATCAAATCAGTTGGGCTTAAATCTGAGTGTCGGAAAAAATCCAAATAATCCAACTGCAAACGGCAACCTTACAATCAACCTAAGTATGCAAGGAAGCGAATCTTCTTCCGATACTAAAGCTACAATCGGACAAGGTAACATTACTGTTGGCGGAAGTTTAAACGATGAAACAAAACTTGCTGGATTAAATCGCGATATCAACAACACCGAACAAAACAAAAAAACTGTAGTTACTTCTGACTTTGATGCCAGCTTAAAAATTGATCTTCGTCTTCTTGCAGCAGCTGGAAATTTAGCAATTGGAGATACCAAAGCAGCAAGTGCAAACTGGGATAGTTACGCTAAAGAAACCACTCGAGGTGCTAATATAACTTTTGATGCTTTGGCAATTCCTCTAACATTTTTAGGAAGAACTGTAGTCGGCGATATTAATCCAACTGATGCACTCATCAGCACCGGCAGAAACTACAATCTTCTTTATCAACTAGCTTACAATCCAAACGCAAAACTGTCTGATTTAACGGGTGATGGAAATCTAATTTCTTACAATGGAGAAGAAATTAGCAGTAGTATTAGAACCAGATATGCTAATGGTTTTTACAACAGAAGCGATGATACCATTGCAATCAACGTCAGAGAAAATGAAACAGATTCCGAACTTGCTGGAACCGCCGCTCACGAAGGAACTCACCGATTATTTAACAATCTCGGTCAATCCTATTCAATCTCAGAAGAAAATTCCGCTGATATGATTGGGGAATTTGTGCAATCAAGATGGAATACATATCAGTCAGATAATACAACGCTTAGAGCTTCGCTTCCAATCATCACGAATGAATCAAACTACTATGCCAACAGTATCAACTTCAATAACCCAAATATTAATCCGTATCAGAAGGATGTACATAAATACCTAACGCTTTATTTGGCGGAGAATGCGGGGTTTACGTATGAAGAGGCGAGAGAGATAGCTAAGGCTAACTATGGTATAGATAAGGACTTTGAAACCCAGCCTTTAACTTTCGATTGGTTCATGAATTTATTTGGTCACGGTCATCCAAAAGAAGATTATCATTTTACAACGCCAGAGCGCAGAGAAGAGTTAAGAAAAATCGCTTTTGCCACTGGTGAGATGGCTGCATTTGGTGAGTATTTGCATGCATTTCAGGATTCATATTCGCATCAGAAAGATGGTATGCCATATGATGCAGCAATTGGACACTTCAGAGTGTTTGAGGACGAGGTTGGTGCCCACGTCGATCGTACTTATAACCGACCAGAGCTTGCCGATGAGATGGCAAAGGCAACATATATCGAGATGCAGAACTTTTTGAAAGAAAAGAATCGCCCATATCAATTAAATTCTAACCAACAAAGTCAAATATTTATTAGTAATATATCGGGTGATAATTGGAGTCAAATTTCCGGTAATGTTTGGAAGTTTAATAGAGTAAGAATTGAAGATAATAATATAAAAGGAAGAATGCTTTTTGAGCCATTAAGCAGTACAGAAAATCTTATTATACAGATTAATAACTCTCTTGATTCCACACTTAATCGGTTGGAGTTGGGTAGATAACTAAATGTAGTCAATGAAAGAGAAAAATTTCCTAAACAAAATTTTTATAATCAGCTTACTAGGATTAATAGGTTTGCAGATTTTATTTGTACTGTTCGGCTTTGTTTTAACTGGAGCTGGTCATGGAACGTATGTACAGCTTCCGATTTTCTATAGTTGGCTGTTTTTACCAGCCGTTATTAATTGGCCTCGCGAGTGGATTTCTGATAGTATCCAAATTGCATTTTTATTTTTTATACCAGTAGCTTTTTTTATATTCTCTATGAGTATTTTTGTCGCCTTATGGTATGGTAAAATTACAAAAAATCATATAAGTAATATTGTAACTTTTCACTTTTTAATTGCGTTTATAATCATTGTTATTTTTTCATTTCGTAATGGTATTTTTTTCCCTTCTTTTAAAATTCAGCTTATTGCAACCGCGATTTCATTGTCTTTAAGCGCTCTCTTCTGGCGCATCTTCTTCCAAGTCCTAAACCATAAAGAAAAAACCCTGCAAAAAAATGTTAGCTCATAACGCCTTCACAAATCGCATCGTAAATTGCCTTCATATTCTTGTTTTGCCTCTTTTGCTGGCGCTATTTTTATCGCTCTTTTCAAGCGATGTGATGGCGGATGAAAATCAGAATCTGATCAATCAGCAAGATTGGATAACGCAAAATTAGCAAAATATTCTTTAGAAAAAAAGCGTGATACGGAATTGGAAACCAATTCGCAAAGAACGTGAGCGTAAGAAAAAAGAGGAAGTGGAAAAGCAAGAGCAGTCCAAAATTTCTGGGAAAACGGCGCGCTGTTTGGCGGTTAAGGAAGCTCGATTATTGGGAGCTGATTTAATCTCTCCGCGGCAACGCGAAAATTATTTCGCCATTTTTGGCAAAATGCTTTGAGGCGACGACTTTGTCGGAATTAATAAAATCAATTCACGACTATTACCAAAATTCTGGCTATATCACAGCGCAAGTGATCGTGCCGAAACAAAATCTGCAAAACGGAATTTTGGAGCTCCAAATTATCGAAGGAAAAATCGAAAAAATTTCTTTGGGGAAAAATGGCTGGCGCGACAAAATGCAAGAATTTACCGCCTTCGAGAATGCTGAAGAAAAAGTGTTAAATATTCACGAAATCAATCGCCTGCAATCAAATGCTGCGGTGATGAAAATTGAGTCAGGAAGCGCTGCACTGACTTATTCTTCGGCGGTAAATAAATCGAGGCTCATCACTTCGACAGAGAAAGAAAATAAATTAGTTTATTTCGAGATCAGTGCCAGCCGTTACTTAGAGATGTTTTAAATTCCATTTTTTTCCAATTTTCTTGCCAGAGTTCTGCGGTGCATTCCTAGGATTCGCGCGGCTTCGGAGATGTTAAAATTACACTCGGATAGAGTTTGATTTATGTATTCCCACTCCAAATTTTTTATCGAAGTTTTTTTCTGCGATAATTTTATTTCTTCTTTTCTCTCGCCTTCAAAAGCGGAAATTATTGCGTCAACATTGGCTGGTTTAGCCAGATAATAACAGGCTCCGAGCTTGATCGCCTCGATTGTTGTTGTGATGCTGGCATAACCCGTAAGCACTACGATTCTCATTTTTTTGTCAAATTCATGAAGCTTGCGAACCAGCTCCAATCCTGATTCTCCGGGCATTTTTAAATCAACCACAGCATAACGCGGGTGAAAATTTTTTATCACCTTCAGCGCTTCTTTTACATTTTGCGCAGTTTTTGCTTCATAACCATGACGCGTGAAGGAGCGCTCCAGACTTGATGCCAAAGCCTCATCATCTTCTGCGATTAAAATTGCTTTATAGTCTTTCATAATTTTTAAGTGGTATTGCGATTTCAATTTTTGCGCCATTTTCAAGATTGGTGATTCTCAACCTCCCCCCTACTCTTTCAATGGCTTGCAGCGCTAAAAATAAACCCATACCGCTACTATTTTTTGTGCTGATATTTGGTTTTCCGATTTGCTTGAGGATTTTTTTATCAAAACTTTTTCCCTCATTTTGCACTTTAATTTTTACTGATTTTTTCATCGCTTCAACATCAATTTTAACCTGATTTGGCGAGGCTTCAAAGGCATTGTCAAAAATATTAAAAAAAGCGCGCGCTAGCAAATCGTCAAAAATAATTTCGAGATTTTTTTCACCAGAAAAATGATAAGAAATATTTTCAACATGACGCGAATTTTTCCATTGCAAAACCAAATCATCGAAAACTTCTTTAACGCTGCGAAGACTTGCCTGCTCTGCTCTCTCGCTTTCAGATGAAGATAAAATTCCTGAAATAATTTTTTTGCAGCGACCAATTTGTGACTCGATTATTTTTGCATCTTTCTGCAATTCAGAATCAAGATTTACTTTTTCCCAATCGCCTAAAATAACCGAAATCGTCGTCAATGGCGTGCTAAGTTCATGAGCCGCTGAAGTCGCTAACAGTGCGCTTTTGATCAGTCTTTCCTTCTCCTGCAAATTGCTGATGATTTTGGTGATGAACACCAACAATAAAATCGCGGCAAAGACGTAAGAAACCAACATGCCTTGGAGATGAAGATTAAAAAATTCTCCTGCTTCGTGATGATGAAAAGCATGCATCTCAACATAGTTAAAGCTAAGCCAGACGTAGCTCAAAACTGTTATGATTGTCAGAAGCCAAGCATAAATTTTTCGCAGCAAAATCGCCGCGATAATCACCTGCAATAAAAAAAGTGAGATAAAAGGATTGGCGATGCCGCCGCTGAAATAAAGCTGCGCCGTCAATGCCAGCACATCAAAAAGCAATTCAAAAAACAGACTTTTATCGCTGATATTTTTATGCGACTTGTAGCGATAAAAACTCACAAAGCTAGCAGCTGCAAGGATTGCCACCACCAGAAACATTTGCGGCAAAGGCAAAGAAAGATCTAAAAAATAATCAGCAAAAAGAATCACCAACATCTGCGCCACAATCGCAATCGTGCGTAGCCACAGAAGCTGAAGTAGATTTTTACGATTAGTATTTTGTGCAATTGAGGCAGTCATTCAAAGCAATTTAGGAAAAAATTTTAAAAGCGAGTTGGACAAATTGTCCCAGGAGGAAAAAGAATTTTGCCAGCAAAAATAGCGGCCAACATAGTGCAAAAAGTTCAACAAAATAAAAAACAAAACTATGCAAATTTCTAAAAAACATTTTTTCGTCGCGATCTTTTTATTTATCTTTTCCTCAAGCAACGCCCTTGCCTGCGCTTGTGGCTGTGGGGTTTTCAACGTTGGAACCAGCGCTCTAATTCCAAATTGCGAAGGTGGAACGGCGTTTTTGCAATATGATTCAATGGCACAATCGCGCAATTGGAACAAACACAAAAAATCTAGCGGCCATAATCACGACAAAAAAATCGACACCCAAACCATCACCGCCGGCGCGCAATACATGTTCAATCGCGAATGGGGCGCGGCGGTTCGCGTGCCTTACGTGACACGCTACGTCAAGAATGAGCCGCATTCTGGCGGCATGTCTTACACCAGACACAGCGACATTGGCGACATTCGTATCAACGGAATTTATTCAGGATTTTCTGACGATATGTCGACTGGTCTCATCTTTGGACTCAAACTTCCAACCGGACAAACCAACGCCAAAACTCTTTCTCGCAACACCCAAATCGGAACTGGTAGCACCGATTCAATTTTGGGCGCTTACACACGTGGAAATTTTGGAAAAAGTAATTTTGGATATTTTGTTCAAACCTCGTGGGAACGTCCATTTATCAGGCATCAAGGCTATACTCCTGGATATGAAGTTTCTTACTCAAGCGGAACTTTTTACAACGCTGGACAATTTGGTTTTGCCAAAAAAGTAGCGCCAATTCTGCAAATTATCGGCACGAAAAAAGGCCAAGATTCCGGTTGGGCTGACGTTTCGCACAATCCAGATAGCGGCTATCACCAAGTATTTTTCGCTCCCGGAATTGAGTTGACGATCAACAATTTTAAACTTTATGCCGATGTTGAATTTCCGATTTATCGCTCCGTAAACGGCAATCAGTTGGCTCCACAAAATTTATACAAAGTAATTTTGGGATATAATTTTTAACAGCAGCGCTTTCCGACTTTAGCTCTTGGTTCCCCGAGCGAAGAGTCGAGGGGTGGGAAATTTGCTTTTCTACCCCTCGACTTCGCTCGGGGAACTGAAGTTAGAACGGTCAGCAAGAAATCGAGAGCACTTTCAATTCGTTCTTCGCTTCGCGCCAGTTCGGCAAAAAATTATCCATCAGCGCAAAAAATTTTTTACTATGTTTGCGCTCTAAAAGATGAGTCATTTCGTGAGTGACGATAAATTCCAAACATTCGATTTTTCTTTTGGCTAATTCGAGATTGATCCAGATTCTGCCTGCTCTGACATTGCATGTTCCCCAACGCGTTTTCATTTTTTTTACGCCAAATTCGCGCACTTTTACGCCCATCTTTTTTTCATATTTTGCGATAAATTGCGAAATAATTTTTTTGATTTCGCGACGATAAAATTCGTCTAAAAGTTTTTTTCTTTCTTCGCGGCGCAGATTTTTTTTGAGATGAATTTCGATTTTTTTATCAAGCAGAAAAACTGCATTTGATTGAGCGTTTTCAACGATTTGCAGCAAATATTTTTCACCAAAAAAATAATGCGACTCGCCGGAAATAAATTTTAGCGGCGCGATAATTTTACGATTTTTAATTTTGATTTGCTGTTCCTTGATCCAGGAAATTTTTGAGGAAATAAATTTTGTAATTACATCTAAACTAAGGCGCGAAGGCGCGGAAATTCTGACTTCGCCACGAGGAGGATAGATTCGTAAATGCATATTTTTAATGCGCTTTTGCAACAAATTAAAAACCACACCACCAACTTCAATTTGACGAGAATTTATTTTTTTCCGTTTTTTCATTTTCAGATTTTAAGGCGCCTTCGCAAAAGCGGATTTGCGACAGTGCCTTTAGGTAATTATTCCGTGATGCAAAAAGACAGATCCCGAAACAAGTTCGGGATCTGTCTTTTTTGTTTGAATCGATAATTTCTCGATAGGAAACGGGATTCAAATCCCGTTTTGCCTTCTAAAACCTTGGCGAATTATTTCTAAAACCGCCGCCACTTCTGCCGCCACTGCTTGGCCTTCTATTTCCAAAAGGTCTTTTTTTCGCGTAATTACGACCTTCGCGACGCTCGCCGCCATCATTTTCTTTTTTGCCGCGCGAATCAGATTTTTTGCCAAATAATTTTCCTAAGCCAAAGAAATTAAATCCTTTTTCGCTGCGCCCTTCGCCTTTTGTAGAATTGGAAATTCTATTGCCAGACGTTTGTTGGCCAGGTTCGCGACGCTTTTCATCTTTTCGCTCAAAACCTTCGCGATGTCTTGAATTGCCTCTACGATCGTCACCTCTTTTTGAATTTGATGAATATTTTTCGCGACCATTATTGCTTGATCTTGCACGCGAAGATTCTCTTCTTTCCTGATGAGTTGGAGCAGCTGCAGCAACGCCGTGAAAGGGATGAGTATCATCGACTGGAATTTGATATTTGATGGTTTTTTCAACCGCTTGCAAAAGTTTTTCCTCGCTACGATCACAAAAAGAAATCGCTACACCATCCTTGCCGGCACGCGCGGTACGGCCAATGCGATGCACATAACTTTCTGGATCCATCGGAATTTCGTAATTGATGACATGGGTGATGCCAGGAATATCAATGCCTCGAGCCGCAATATCAGTTGCAACCAAAACTTGAATTGCACCACTTCTGAAATCTGCCAAAGCCTTTTCTCGTGCACTCTGCGACTTATTGCCGTGAATTGCTGCAACTTTGATTCCATGACGCTCGAGATGCTCTACCACCTTATTGGCAGTATGTTTCATCTTGCAAAAAACTAAGGCGTTTTTGACTTCATCATGCTTCAGCACCGCTTTTAATAAAGCTGGCTTATTTCCCCTCTCAACTAAAAAAACCTTTTGATCGATACGCTCAACCGTTGTTGAGGGCGGAGTCACTTCAACACGAATTGGATTTTTCAAAATTGAATTGGCCAAGTCGGTTATGGTTGCAGGCATTGTTGCTGAAAAGAAAAGCGTTTGGCGCTGCGGCGGAATTTTTTGAATAATTTTTTTGATGTCGTTGATGAAACCCATATCGAGCATGCGATCAGCTTCATCGAGCACAAAAACTTCGAGTTGCATGTAGCGGATATAGCCTTGATTGGTGAGATCAAGCAGACGTCCCGGAGTTGCGATGAGAATATCAACACCACGTTGCATCGTTGCAATTTGTGGACGCTCGTTGACTCCGCCAAACATCACAGCGTGGCGCAATCCCAATTCCTTGCCATAAAGTTCGATATTATCGGCAATTTGCGAAGCGAGTTCGCGAGTGGGAGTTAAGATGAGAACGCGCATGCAGCCTGATTTCACCGCGATCGAATTTTTCGCCAAGTTATTCAGAATCGGCAGCGAAAAAGCTGCTGTTTTGCCAGTTCCGGTTTGCGCAATTCCAAGCAAATCTTTTCCTTCAATGACATGTGGAATTGCCCGCTGCTGAATTGGAGTTGGAGTTGTGTAGCCTTTTTTTTCTAAGGCCGAAAGAATTTTTTCGTTTAAGTTTAGATCTGTAAATTTTGACATTTTTAGTTTTGTTGAATTTATCTTTTTCGAAGGAAGGTTTTTGGATTTGAGATGAGGCTCTTAGAAAAAATTTCTCTTATGTCCCTTTGACATAACAGCGCTGTTGTAATTGCGAAGGGATAAAGGCTAAAAATTTTAAGCGAAAATAAATTTTAAAAATCATATCTCACTTTGAGAGATCCGGTGTGAGAATCATAACGTTCTTTATGCTCCAAGAGATAGTCGGTACTAATGGTGACAGCATTGAGTTTGTAAAGATTTAAACCCAAACCGATAATTAAACTATTGCGTTCAACCTTTGCGCCTTGCGAGATGAAGGTGTTGCTTTGATCAACGAAGCGATTGGTGGTAAATTGCCTGTCTCCGATAAAATCATGACCATAGGAAATTTTGAATTCCGGAGTGATTTTTTCGCCATTTTTCCGAATAAAATTATAGCGCAGATTGGTGCCAACTCTGGCTTCCAAAAAATTATACTGATTGCTGTTAACTACCAGATTCATTGAATCGGCACCACTTTCTCTGTATTTTTCGATAGAGCTGTGAGCTCCAGTTAGAGCAATTTCTGGAGTGATTAAAAATCCTTTGCCAATTTTTTTTGTCGTTCCGACTTTCAGTTTTATTACGTAGGTTTGGCCGCCATAATTAGCATTAGCATTTAATCCTACGCCTTCGATGAATCTGTTTGAGGAATATTCGTTCCAAGCAAATCCGGCAATTCCGTCGATAAAAAATTTATCAAAATGACGTCCGCCGTAGATGTTGGCTTGATATGTTTTAACCGAAGTGGTTTTGGTTTTTGAGGTCGATTTAACGTTGGTATCTGCGTAGCTAAAATTCACGCCGAGCAAGGATGAGTGATTTACTTCCTTATCAACTCCAAGAGCAAAGCCGCTCGAAGATGCGTTATAACCATCATAATTTCCAACAACGCCTTGTTTAACTGAAGATCCGAATCCCCTTGCCCAAATACCATAACCCTCTTCGCTATCGCCTGAAGATAGGCCGATATTGTCGAGATGTCCCATTTCTAATCTGCTTTCTGCAGTTCTAACTGAAGCATTTGCAACGTTAACAATACTGCGATTGATGCCGTTATCAACTTGTGGAGTTGCTGATTTGAGAGCGTTTTCTTTTGTCACACCATCAGCTCTATCAACGTAGTTTTGAAAATTTCTCAGAGCGCCGCTAACATTTGGTGATTTGACCACGTTAAAAACATTATCAGCATTTTTATCGCCGATCACGGAATCAGGAATAATTTTTAGAACCAGATTATCTTCTGAGCGGACTGCAACAAAAACATATGAACCAAAGCGATTAGAATTGGAGTTGTTGATATTGATATTTCCCTGCGACAAATCAGATATTGATGATCCATCAGCGCCGGAAACAACTATGTAGGAAGTGTTTTGCGTCACTTGAATTGCAGGATCAAAAGCGACATTGAGTCTGACATTAGAATCAACATTTGCTAAGCCAGTTGCAACAATTGCTCCCGCTGATTCGAGGTTGGAAATTTTAAAATCAAGAATACTGCCCGCAGCAAGACTAACATTGCCAGAAACTGCGAGTGAGGCAGATCCCATGTTGATTGTCCCGCCAGAATTATTTCTGAGATTTCCGTTAATCGTGCGCGCAACATCGCCTAAATTCAGGGCTCCGTAAACCGAGGTGTTGAGAGCGCTGATGTCGGAATTAACTGTGTAGGTTTTTCCAGAGTTAACCTGAATGGTTCCAATCGGGCTAGATGAGGAGAAGGTTAATGGCGATAGAGATTCGTTGTAATCGCTGTTAATTTCGAAAGTTCCGCTACCAGAAGAAAATCCTGAAACAGTGCCACGTAAAATTCCGCCGGAATAGATGAGCTTGCCGCCGTTAGAAATTTTAAATTTTGAAGACGTATACCCTCCCGACGCTGCCTCAAAAACACCGCTGACTCCACCACCAATAACCGTGGCGCTGCCTCCGCCGATATAGCCTCTGTTTACTACATTGGCGCCATTGGCGATATTTATTTTTCCGAACTCGTTTAGGTTCGATGCGATAGAACTTGAGCTTTGAATTTCATTATCAGCGTTAAAATTTACAGTGGCGTTAACGTTATCCAAATTCTCGATTGAGCCCGAAAAACTGGAATTACTGTTAAAATTAATTATCGAACCAGATCTGAGGTAAATTTTTGCAATATTCACGTGAGCATCGCTTACGGTGAGAGTTTTGTTGCCAGTGATATTTATTCGTGCTCCTGAGCCGGTGATATCGACGTCACCAACCAAATTGTAAGAATTTTGAATGTTAATATATGCATCGCTGCCAGTGATATCGCCCAGCACAGATCCTCCTGAGATGTTTAACCTGTTGTCGTAGGACAAGTTGATGTTGCCATTAACCACGGCATTTCCGGAAATGTTAAAATTAACCGTATTAGTCAAATCTGAAGCCAGGCTTACATCGCCATTTATCACGCCATTTCCACTATTGTTGATGAGTAGAGAACCGCTGACTGAGGTGAGATCGCCATTGATTGTGCCAGTGTTATTTAGAGTGAGTCGCGAACCATATGGCCCGCCATCATAGTATAGAGCTTGATTAGCAGTGATTGTGCCAGCATTGGTAAGGGTTTCAAAAGCGGTAAATCTGCCAACCGAGCCTACAACTGAAGGATAGCTGTTGACGCGCATAATTGCATATCCATCAGCAGCAGTATTGGAAACTGTTGTTCCTGCCGCAATTTGAATGTTTGTTGAAATTATATGATTTGCTAATCCAGGAGTGCTTCTTTCCAGTGAAATTGTGGCTCCAGCGGCATTATTGCTGGTGATGATTCCACTATTAAGCCGCAATGAAGAAAAATATCCGGAACCGCTGGACTGAACTGCTGCATAGTTTCCAGTAGCTTTAATGCCGTTAGCCGCATTGCCACTGCTAACAGTTAAAGTGGAGGAAGTGTAAGAGCTGGAAACTGCAGCAACACCGCTGGCATTGGTATCAACGGATAAATCGGCTCCGCTATTTAGGCTAAGAGTTTGCGAGTTAGCGCTATAGCTTTGCGGAGCTGTAGTTGGAGCTGAAATTGTAGCTGAAAAAGCTGAATTTTTTGACGCGACGAAAATAATCGACACGGCAAATAGCAGCCTCAAAATTGAACTGTTCACTCTGAAAAAATAACTAGGAAAATCGTGGTTGATCTTGAAAATCTACTGCGAGATCTAAATTGCCAAAAGAGGCATCGCAATCTTGTTTTTATTTAGCTTAAGTCAAGCAGGATTACACTTAAATTTTGATAATTTAAATTAAACGCTAACACCAAATTATCACCTCAACGAAAGCAGGAATAGCAAGCCCGCATAATCAATTAGGCAAAAAATAATCCGCTGAAAATTGAGTCAATTATTCTCAGTAAAAAATAACTTGGTTCGCAATCGTCATGAAATTAAAAACATCTCCAAAAAAACTAATTTTGGCAGCGATTTTTTTTGTCTCAGGCTGTCATGAAAATTTTGCAGAGATCAGGCTTAAAGCCTCAGAAATTTCTTCAAAAAGCGGCTTCGGAGAACAGATTTATCAAACAGAAAATTTTAAAATTTATACTCTGCAAAAAATCACCGACCCGAAAAAGCCAATAAGAGTTTATTTTGAAGGAGATGGGAAAGCCTTCATAAGAAAGCACTTGGTGTCTGCGAATCCAACTCCAACCTCATATTTTTTAGTTAAATTGCTGCAAAGAGACGATTGGCCAAATATTATCTACATTGCCAGACCATGCCAATATCTCGAAGATGATAAATGCGATCCAAAATATTGGACAAATGCCCGCTTCTCCAACGAAATAATCGATGCTAGTAACGAAGTTTTACAAAATTTTCGTACTCAGAAGTTGGAGTTAATCGGCTATTCTGGAGGTGCAGCAATCGCAAAACATATCGCTGTGAGAAATAAAAATGTTTTAAATTTTCGATCCATCGCTGGCAATTTGGATCACGAAACTTTTACAAAAGTTCACCATGTTTTGCCGCTAGATGAATCAGCTCCAGATCAAGATTTAGATAGGCTAGCAAATATTCCGCAGATTCATTTTATTGGCGAAAAAGATGTGATAATTCCTCCAAACGTCTCTCAATCTTATCTCGAAAAATTACCGCAAAAAAACTGTGTTGAAATTTTCACAGTAAAAAATGCAACTCACTCAAAAGGCTGGGGAGACAGATGGCAAGAGCTTCTAGCAATGGAAATAAACTGCACGAAAAACACAAACTAGCCAAATTGCAGACGAAAAAAAACTCCTTTGAAATTTTTTCCAAAGGAGTTTTTAAAAAATTTAATTTTGTTAAATTTAGTCTTGCGGAATAACGTTTGCAGCTTCAGGGCCTTTTTTGCCTTGCGCAATTTCAAAAGTCACTTGTTGGCCTTCACGCAATGTTCTGCGTCCGCCGTCATTAGCTTTGATAGCGCTGTGATGTACGAAAACATCTTTTGCTCCTTCTTGTGCGATGAATCCGAAACCTTTTTCATCGTTAAACCATTTTACTACGCCTTGAATTTGACCTGACATTAGAATTTCTCCTTTGAATTGTTTTAGTACGTTGTTAGAGGGGGCGCCACTTACAAATAAAATTTCCTAAAACGAAAGAGGAAAATTGCAAATAAGCTATTTTATTTTTAGACCGCCCCATTTTCAAAAACTTACTTTTTACAAAAAATGACACAGCACAGAGAAAGAGAGGAAATGGGGGTCGAGAAATCGAAAGAAGTGGAGTTTTACGCTGCCCATATTGGGTCAATGCTTGACTCAAATATCGAAAAAAATCGTCAACTATTAACCCTCTCATCCCTTGTGATTGGTGTGCTCATGGGATTTTTTGATACTGACGACCTTAGCGGAATGACCTCTTTCGTAATGTGGATGATTTCTTGTTTATCCTTCACTGCATGCACAATCATCACGCTGATTTTCTTTCCAAAAAATGCCGCTTATTTAAAGCACGTAGTTGAAAAAGATCCCGCTCTAGAAACACAGAAAAAGCATCTAAGACTAATCTCATTATTTGCCTCAATCACCTTTATTCTAGGGATTGTAATGCTTTTTACGCTTGTTGTTTATGAGTCAAAATTCTTAATCAACAAAGAGCAGCGCATTCAAATCGAGTCTGAAAAAAATCAGATACAATGATTAAAACTCATCTTTTTATCGCATTATTGGCCTGCCTAACAAGCTCCTGCGCTAACAATACTCCAATCTTATTCAGTCAAAAAGCAGATGATCAAATCGCCTATGGACTCGATATTTCAAAACATCAGGACAAGATAGTTAACGATCTCAACATCAATGACGCAATCAGCTTCGTAATTTGCAAGGCTTCCGACGGCACCGATTACACCGATCCAAATTTTAGATTTAACTGGAGGCAAATCAAAAAACGTCAATTGATCCGCGGCGCTTATCATTTTTATCGCACAAATGATGACCCTCTCGTTCAAGCAAAATTCTTTCTAAAACATCTTAAAGGCATTGATAGTCAAGACCTGCCGCCAATTGTTGATATTGAAAAAGATGATACAAAAGGCGCAAAAAAAATTTCCGAAATACAAAAAGATCTGCTGCAGCATTTAAATTTTATCGAACAAAAAATTGGTCGCAGACCCATGATTTACACAGGTCCCGATTTTGCTAACGAATTTTTGGTCAATGAAAAATTCGCTAAATATCCACTCTGGATCGCAGATTATTCCAAAAAAAATAAACCAATTTTACCAAAAACCTGGGAGAAAATTGGTCAAAAATTTTGGCAAAGAAGCCAATCTTACTCTATCGAATCTCGCATCAGTGATTTTGATATTTTTAACGGCACTAGAAAAGATCTGATCAGCGGGTTGTAATTTTAAAAGATTTCCAAGAAAGTTCGACAAACACCATTTTCGATTAATCAAATAAAGGTTTCAAAAATGTTACGCAAAAATCTGGCGCTAATCTGCGCTATTCTACTCGCATCTTCTTGCAGCAGCAAGGCGGTGAAATCGCCAACTCTTCCAAAAGAAGAAGTTAAAAATGAACAATCTGGACAAATCGTGTTTTTCGATTTTAACAGCTCCGTTCTAAGCTCCGACGCCAAATCAATTCTTGATAAAAAAGTTTTATCCGAAGTGAAAACCGGCTCAACCAAAATCAAAGTTGAAGGTCATTGCGATGAAAGAGGCTCAGTTGCTTACAACATTTCTTTGGGAAAAAAACGCGCTGACGCAGTTAAGAAATACCTCGTTGAAAATGGCGTAAAATCTTCACGCATAAGAACTGTCAGCTATGGCGAATCCAAACCTGTAGATTTCGCTCACACTGAAGAAGCTTGGGCTAAAAACCGCAGAGCTGTCACCATCGAAGTTAAAAAATAATTTCTTCAGAAAAATTATTTTGACGAGGCCGTCCTTAGAAAAATAAGGGCGGCCTTATTTTTTGCCTAAAAATTTTTGATAAATATCGGGACGATTTTTTTGCGTAATTTTTTTCGCTTCTTCCTTACGCCACTCAGAAATTTTTTTATGATGTCCGGAAATTAAAACTTCTGGAACCTTGCGATCACGCCATTCTGTTGGTCTGGTGAAGTGTGGATATTCGAGCAGATTTTCAAATTCAGAATTTTTTTCCGATCCAAAACTTTCTTCACTCAAGGATTCATCAGCTCCGAGCACTCCTTCAACATTTCGTAAAATCGCATCAATAAAAGGGAAAGCGGCAATTTCTCCGCCAGATAAAACATAATCTCCGATGGAAATTTCTTCGATTTCAAATTCGTCCAAAACGCGCTGATCCACGCCTTCGTAGCGCCCGCAGAGAATCATGATTTCTTTTTCTTTTGCCAATTCACGTGCGATTTTTTGCGTAAAAATTTTTCCGCGCGGCGAAAGATAAATTATTTTTGGTTTTTTTTCCGAGAGATTTTTTTCGATTGCCGCACCAATTACATCTGCCTTCAACAACATTCCAGCCCCGCCGCCGTAAGGCGTATCATCAACTGTTCCACGCGCATCAAAAGCGTAATCGCGGATATTAATCGCCTCAAATGACCAAAGTTTTCTTTCCAAAGCAGCGCCGGTGATCGAAGCAGCTAGCGGCCCAGGAAAGAGTTCAGGAAAAATTGTGAGGATTTTGAAATTTATCATCAAAAAACTTTTTTCAGTTTTGTCGTCGCCTTCTTCATATTTTCCTCATCGTGAATCATTGAAAACCTCACGAAGCCTTCACCACTCTGGCCGAAAGCGCTTCCAGGAGTCATCGCAACCCCAACTTCTTCGATCATTTTTTTGCAAAAATCGAAGGAAGAAAAATGCGAAAATTTTTGCGGCAACCTCGTCCAAACAAACATGCTGGCCTTAGGTTTTTCAATGCTCCAATCCAATTCGCGCGAAAATAAATCGACGAAAAATTCGCCACGTTTTTGATAAAGCGCGCGCAAATTTCTTAGATATTCGTCGCTTTTTTCTGAAAGCGCATCGGCCGCCACCATTTGCAGCGGATTGAACGAGCCGTAGTCGAGATAGGATTTAATTTTGTAAAGCGCGGCGATTAAATTTTTATTTCCCGCCGCAAATCCGACACGACATCCCGCCATCGAATAACTTTTTGAAACCGAAGAAAATTCTATGGCAATTTCTTTGGCGCCTTTCACCTCTAGGATCGAATGCGGTTTGTTTTTTTCGTCAAAATAAAGCTCGCAATAAGCAATGTCGGAAATGACGTAAATTTTATTTTTTTTGCAGAAAGAAATTAGCTCTTCGTAAAAAGAAAAATCGGCAATTTCAGTTGTCGGATTGCATGGATAAGAGACGATGACAGCTTGCGGCTTCTGGCTCGCCGACTCGACATGTTTTTTAAATTTCGCTAAAAAATCTTGTGCCGTAATCGCATCAATCATCAGCGTGTTCGATTTCGAAATTGCAAAAGCAAAAGTGTGAATCGGATAAGACGGCGACGGCACGCAAATGTAATTTTTATCGTCAGAAATCGCTGTTGCTAGTGATGCGATTCCTTCCTTCGCGCCAATGGTGACAAGGCTTTCCGTGGCATAATCGAGGTCAACTCCAAAACGTCGTGCGTAATAATCGCACAGAGATTTTTTCAAAATATCGATGCCGCCAGTTGTGGAATATCCGAAAAGTTTTGGGTCGCGCGACAGCTCAGAAAGCCGCTCCATCACATGTTTTGGCGGAGCAGAATCTGGATTTCCCATGCCAAAATCAAAAAGCTCAACACCTCGCGCAGCCGCGTCAGACTTGAGATGATGGATGGCTGAAAAAATGTATGGTGGGAGTTTCTCGGTGAGGTAGAATTTGTTTTGCATTTTTTGATTTAGCTCCCCGAGCGAAGTCGAGGGGTCGTGAGTTTGTTTGACTAGCCCCTCGACTCCGCTCGGGGACCCAGAGACAGGCTCTAAAATTTTATTTTTTCATCTCCCCCAAAAACACATCAATCTTCTCCTTCGTCACTCCCGGCATGCAAATGATATGAGCTACTCCCCCTTCACTTGCCAGCTGCCATCTTGTGCAAATTTCATCTGATGGTTTAGGAAAAATTACGGTAATGGAATTATCGTTGCGCCAAGCATTGATGCCCATTTCCTTGAGTTTTGCCGTCACATATTCCGCCAATTCCATGCTTGCCAAAGCGCGTTTTTTTAAACCTTCTGCGCCGAATTTTTTTATCGCATACCACAAAAATAATGGCGCGTGACCATTGCGCGAACCAGTGATTGTCGTGTCTACAGTGCCGATGTAAGGAATAACTTTTCCGATGCGATCCTTGTAATTTTTCTTCACCAAAACCACGCCGCAAGGAATTGGCGAGCCGATGAATTTATGGCCAGAAATCGCGATGGAATCTGCGCCGAAAGAGAAATCAAAACCTGGTTTTTTCTCGAGCAAAGCGAGGTAAATGCCCGCCAATGCTGCGTCGCAGTGAATATAAAAATTACGAATCGCCGATGCTTTCAGCGCCTGTTTTATTTTCGCAACATCATCTTTTGCCTCGGTCATGGTAGTGCCGATATTGGCCACGACTATCGCCGGACGATCGCGATGAACATGCACCGCATCCTTCAAATCTTCGTAATCCATCTCGCCATTTTCCGCCGCGCGAATCGCAATGCTCGGCATATTCAGCAAGTTGATATTCTTCTGCACGCTGTAATGCGTAGCCTCGGAGTAATAGACGATGCCCTGCGGATAAACCTCGCGTGCTACATAAAGTGCGTAAAGATTTCCTTCCGAACCGCCATTGGTAACATAGCCCCAGCTATTGCCAGCAGGCGCTTTGAAGAGGTCGCAGAAAAATTCCACCACTTCGCGTTCGAGAGATCGCGAATTCAGATCGTAAGTCGATTCAATCAGCGGATCACCGAGATTATTGAGCGGATAAGCAAGAAGCGGATAAAGTTCGGAATAATCAAAATCCTGCGCAATCGGATAGCCGAGAAGGTGTGTGGCACGGTCTTTGACGGCGGCGATGTAAGTTTGGAGACGTTGGTTGTTTTGCTGGTCCATGCTAATTTTTCTTTTTTAACTCGATTGATAGCTCGCGCAGCTGTTTTAACGAAACTTCTGCTGGTGCATTCATCATTAAATCTTGCGCTTTGCCATTCATCGGAAAAGGAATTACTTCGCGAATATTTGGTTCGTCAGCCAAAAGCATGATGATACGATCAATGCCTGGAGCCAAGCCGCCGTGCGGTGGAGCGCCGAATTTGAAAGCATTGAGCATCGCACCAAATTGTTCCTCAACCACTTCGCGGCCATATCCCGCAAGCTCAAAAGCGCGATACATGATTTCAGGTTTGTGATTGCGAATCGCGCCGCTCGAAAGCTCAACACCATTGCAAACGATGTCATATTGGAAAGCTTTGATCGTCAGCGGATCTTGTGAATTCAAGGCCTCAAGCCCACCTTGCGGCATTGAAAATGGATTATGCGAAAATTCGATTTTGCCAGTTTCATCGTTCACTTCATACATCGGGAAGTCGACGATCCAGCAGAATTTGTAAATCGATTCGTCGATTAATTTTAAATCTTCTCCGAGTTTAATTCGCGCTAAACCGGCGATTTTCGCGGCTTCGCGAGCTTTTCCGCAGGAGAAGAAAACTGCATCGCCATTTTGCAATCCGGCAGATTTTTTTAATTCCGCCAATTTTTCTGCCGATAAAAATTTTGCGATTGGACCTTTCGCTTCACCATTTTCATCGAAGTTAATATAGGCTAGACCCTTGGCGCCGTTGCCTTGCGCGAATTCGATCATTTTGTCAAAAAACGAACGCGGTTGCGCAGCACATTGCGGCGCCGGAATCGCGCGGATTGACGCGCCCTGCTCTATCTGCTTGGCAAAAATCGAAAATTCTGAACCGCGAAAAATTTCAGTCGCGTCGGAAATCAAAATCGGATTACGCAAATCAGGCTTGTCGATGCCGTATTTTAGCATCGCGTCGTCGTAAGTGATGTGGGGGAAATTAGGCGATAGGTTTAGCTGTTTTTTTCCGTATTTTTGAAAAATCGAAATCATCACTGGCTCAATCGCCGCGAACACGTCTTCTTGCGTGACGAAGCTCATTTCCATATCGAGTTGGTAAAATTCTGGAGCACGATCGGCGCGAAGATCTTCGTCACGAAAACATGGCGCGATTTGGAAATAGCGGTTGAAACCAGAAACCATCAAAAGCTGTTTGAACTGCTGTGGCGCTTGCGGCAAAGCGTAAAATTTCCCCGGGTGAAGACGAGCAGGAACGAGATAATCGCGCGCGCCTTCGGGACTCGATGCGGTGAGGATTGGCGTTTGAATTTCCAAAAATCCCTGCTTGGTCATTTCTTCGCGGATGCTTGAAATCACTTGGCTGCGCAAGATAATATTTTTGTGAACCTTGTCACGACGAAGATCGAGAAAGCGATATTTCAAACGCAATTCTTCGGAGGAATTTTCGTCGGAATTTACTTGGAATGGAATTTGCTCGGCGGCGGATTCGATCAGCAATTCGTCAATTCGCACTTCAATTTCGCCAGTTGCGAGATTCGGATTCACCACCTCCGCAGCCCGCGCGCAAACTTCGCCGCTGACGGTGATGACGGATTCGAGTTTGATCGACGCGACTTCATCAAGATTCAGTTTTGTATTTTTCTGATCAATCACCAGCTGCGTGATGCCGAAATGATCACGCAAATCGATAAAAATCAGCGAGCCGTGATCACGTTTCGAGTGAACCCAACCAGAAAGTTTTACACGTTTTCCAACCTGAGATTTATTGAGTTCAGAGCAATTGTGAGTGCGATAAAGATGCATAATTTAAAAACAAAAAAATCGGATGAATTTTCATCCGATCATAAAACTAAAACTGTTGCGGAGGCGCAGATTCACTCTGCGCGCAGCAACTCAAATTTTTCTAAATTCGAACGCAGTTCGAATTTAATATACATCGTAGGAATTTGTCCCGCTGTGATAATAGCGATTGCGGCAAACATTGCATTTTGACATGCGGGCGATGAAAAGTTCAATTGCTCGCGGCTCTTTCAAACAGATGAACCAAGCCACCATGTGCAAACCGGGAAGCAAAACTAAAAGATAAAAAAACTGGTTGGTGATGACGAAAGCAAGAAGCGAACAAATTCCGTTTAGCGCTGCAAAAGTGTAGCTCACGCCGAGCAACATCGGAGGTCTGGTTAAACCTAAAAATAGCGGATCGGTTCCAACTGTTCCTGACATTTGTGAAAAAGAATGATGATTGACAACGCGCAAGGCCGCGCATAAAACGCGCCGCCTTTAAAAAAGTCAAACTGATTTATCTCGCTCTACGAGGATTTATCTCGCTCCCCGAGATGAGTTCGAGGGGATAGTTTTGTAAACCCCTCGACTTCGCTCGGGGAGCTTAAATTTATTTGCTCGGGGAGCTTAAATTTTATTCGCTCCTAGAGCTCAAATTTTATTTTTATTATGTCTTTCCTCGCAAATTCTCTCGCCAATATCAAACCTTCTCCAACCATCGCTGTATCGATGAAAGCTGCAGAATTAAAGGCTGCGGGCAAGGATATAATTTCGCTTAGCATGGGCGAACCAGATTTTGACACGCCACAAAACATCAAAGAAGCCGCGATTAAAGCGATTCAAAAAGGCGATACAAAATACACTGCGGTTGATGGCACGGCGGCTTTAAAAAAAGCCATTATCGAAAAATTTAAACGCGAAAATTCTCTCGAATATAAACCTACGGAAATCCTTGTCTCAACTGGCGCGAAGCAAGTTCTCTACAACGCCTTAATCGCCTCGATTAATCCGCAAGATGAGGTGATTATTCCTGCGCCTTATTGGGTTTCTTATCCCGACATGGTTTTGCTCGCGGGCGGAAAACCGGTAATTGTTGAATCTTCCGAAAAAAATAATTTCAAAATTTCTCCCAAAGATCTGGAAGAAAAAATCACGCCAAAAACCAAATGGCTGATTTTAAATTCTCCGAGCAATCCAACTGGTTCATGCCACAGCGCCGCGGAATTGAAGGCTTTGGCGGAAGTTCTTTTGCGCCATCCGCAAGTTCATGTAATGGCCGATGACATCTACGAACATCTCATTTTCGACGATTTAAAATTCGCTACAATTGCGCAAGTTGAGCCAAAATTGAAAGATCGCACTCTCATCGTGAACGGCGTTTCCAAAGCCTATGCCATGACAGGCTGGCGCATCGGTTATGGTGCTGGTCCGCAAAGCCTCATCAAAGCGATGGCGATGATTCAATCGCAAAGCACTTCAAGCCCAAGTTCAATCTCGCAAGCCGCATCAGTTGAGGCTTTGAGCGGAACGCAAGATTACATCAAGCCGAACGCAAAACTTTTCCAATCTCGCCGCGACATGGTGGTTTCAATGCTCAACGCCATTGACGGCATAAATTGCAACACACCAAACGGCGCCTTTTACGTCTTCCCGTCATGCCAAGGTCTTTATGGCAAAAAAACTCCCGACGGAAAATTAATCGAAAATGACAATGATTTCGCCAGCTACTTACTCGAAGAAGCCTTGGTAGCCGTGGTTCCAGGAGTTGCTTTCGGCGCCGCAGGTTTTTTCCGAATTTCCTACGCCGCTTCGGAAGAATTTTTGAAAAACGCGATGCAGAGAATCGCAGATGCAGCTGCGAAATTAAGCTAACAAGCTTGCTCCCCGAGCGGAGTCGAGGGGCCAAAAAACAAACTCGAGACCCCTCGACTCCGCTCGGGGACCTACAAAAATATGCTCCTAACCTTCGACATCGGCAATACCAACATCACCATCGGACTCTTTGATGGCGAGAAATTGACGCGGAAATGGCGCTTGCCGAGCAGCACAAAAAAATCCGACGATGATTATGCAATCGACATTATCGAACTCTTTCTCACCGACAAAGTTGATGCTCACGAGATTAGCGGCTGCGTCATTGGATCAGTTGTGCCAACCCTAACCAATCGCATCAACGAAGCGGTAAAAAAATTTCTTCCCGCAGAGGTAGCAAAAAAAATTGTCATAATCGGCGATGAAAAAACTCATCTTGATATCGACATAAAAATCAAAAATAAAAATGAAGTTGGGCATGATCGTATAATCAACGCTATCGCAGGATTTTCTAAGTTCGGTGGCAATCTCATTATCATCGATTTTGGCACAGCAACCACTTTCGATATTGTCGGAAAAAGCGGCGAATATTTAGGTGGCGTAATTGCTCCTGGAATCAATCTTTCGCTAAAAGCACTTCACGATATGACGGCACAATTGCCAAAAATTTCGGTGAAACCGCAAAAAAATGTCATCGGAAAAAGCACGATTGAAGCAATGAATTCGGGGGTTTACTTCGGATACATCTCTCTCATCGAAGGCATGATTCAAAAAATCGAAAAAGAACTTGAAACAAAAACAACGAGAATAATCACCGGCGGCCTCGCTGAAATTTTCAAAGATGCTCTGAAAAATTCAGTAGAGCATTACGAGCCCGATCTTACTCTTGAAGGGCTTCGCATAATTTATCAAAACTCGAACTAAGCAAAATGGATCTAAACTTAAAAAAACATTACTCCGACTTCTTCTTCCTCCCACTCGGCGGCGCTAATGAAATCGGGATGAATCTCAATCTCTATCACCTCGATGGCAAGTGGCTGATGGTTGATTGCGGCGTTGGTTTTGCTTACGACATTCCTGGCGTTGACATGATGACGCCTGACATTTCTTTCATCAAAGCGCATCGCAAAAATCTGGTTGGAATCGTGCTCACACACATTCACGAAGACCACATGGGCGCGGTGCAGTATCTTTGGGAAGAATTACAAGTTCCGGTTTATGCCACCAATTTCGGCGCCAATTTTTTGAAGACGAAACTCGCAGAATTTAAGTTGGATAAAACCGTGCCGATTCACGTCATTGATGGCTCGCGCGAGTTAGATTTAAAACCGTTCAAAATCGAATTTATCGGCCTCACTCACTCGGTTCCTGAGATGAAAGCGCTGATGATCAAAACTCACAAAGGCAATGTTCTCCACACTGGAGACTGGAAATTCGATCCAGATCCCGTAATCGGCGAAGCTTCAGAAAAAGAAAAGATTCGTGCTTATGGTGATCGCGGCGAAATTGATGTCATGGTCTGCGACTCAACAAACGCGCTATCCGAAGGCCATTCACGTTCAGAAGGCGAACTTTACGATTCGCTAAAAAGTTTGATCGTCGGCCGCAGTGGATTAGTCGGCGTCACCACTTTCGCTTCAAACATCGCACGCATTCACACCATCTCTAGAATCGCTCGGGACGTAGGTCGCAAGATTGTTCTAGCCGGATTTTCGCTACATCGCCTTCACGAAGTCGGGAAAAAAAGCGGATATTTTGTGGAAGATTTTCCATTCATTTCTGATCGCGAAATGAAGTTTTACGACAAAAAAGAAGTGCTGGTAATTTCAACCGGCTGCCAAGGCGAACCTAATGCTGGCACGCGCAAAATCGCTACTGATAACCATCCAACAATTCGTTTTACCAAAGGCGATTTGATGATTTTTTCGTCAAAAATAATTCCCGGAAATGAGAAAAAAATCTTCGAACTTTTCGACGAATTAGCCAAAAAACAAATCGACGTGATGACGGAAAAAGATCATTTCGTCCACGTCTCTGGCCATCCTTCACAAGATGAATTGCGCGAAATTTATGCTTTAGCTCGCCCAAAAATCGCCATTCCAGTTCACGGCGAATTTCTGCACACCAAAACTCACGCTGAACTTGCTAGCGAATGCGGCGTGCCGCGCGTAATCCAAATCGAAAATGGTTTGGCGGTTAAAATCGACGCCGAAAATCCGCATAATTCTGAAAAAATCGGCTTCGTAAAAAGCGGCTATTTCGGCGTTGACGGCAGACAACTTTTGAACCTCGAAGGCGAAATAATTCGCGAACGTAAAAAGCTACAATTTGCCGGCATAATTTCGATTTCTTTAGCAGTGAATGATTCTCTAGGTTTAATGTCGAAGATCCGCGTCATTGCTATCGGCTCCTATGATTTAAAAAACGATCACGAAGCCGAAGAAATGATCAAAAAAGAAATTCAAATTTTCCTCAAAAACAAGGCGCGCGAATTGAATTTAAATGACGGTTTCGGCATGAGATTTTTGAAGAAAAAACAGAAAAAGAAAAAACTTAGCGAAACAAAAATTCTTGGAGAAATCGAAAAATCTTTGCGCTCAAAATTACTCAAAATCTTTGAAGATTTGATGGGAAAAAGACCGGCGCTGGAAGTCGCAATTCACTTAGTAAATTAAAAAATGTCGATTCAACCTGAACTAAAAATCATCGCCGATCACCTGCGATCTTCATGCTTTCTAATCGCTGACGGCGCACTTCCAAGCAATGAAGGACGCGGTTATGTTTTGCGCAGAATTATGCGCCGTGGCATGCGTCAACTCCACAAACTCGGGGCTCGCGAGGCTTCGATGTATAAACTTGTTGATGCTTTAATCAAAGAAATGGGAGCTGCCTACCCAGAACTATCAAGGGCGCGCGCCACTATCATCGAAACACTAAAAACCGAAGAAGAAAAATTCCGCGAAACTTTGGAGAAAGGTTTGAAGATTTTGGAAGAGGAAATCGCCAAAACAAAAAATAACAAATTCTCCGGCGCCCTCGCCTTCAAGCTTTACGACACCTACGGCTTCCCACTTGATCTCACGCAAGACATCCTCAAAGAAAAAAATTTCGAGGTTGATCTGGAAGAATTTAATCGCGAAATGGAATCACAGCGCGAGCGCGCCAAGGCCAATTGGAAAGGCTCGGGAGAGGTTGCAGAAGAAAAAATATTTTTCGATTTGAAGGAAAAATTCGGCGAAACAAAATTTTTGGGATACGAAAATTTAAGTGCGAAAGCGAAGGTTTTGGCGATTTTGGAAAATGGAATAATCCTCAACCAAACCCCATTCTACGCCACTTCTGGCGGTCAGCGCGGCGATGATGGAAAAATTGGCGATGTTGAAATTTCCGAAACAAAAAAATTTGCTGGCGGTTTGTTTGTACATTTTTTTTCTAATCAAAAATGCAATCTAAAAACCGGTGACGAAGTTGAGGCAATAGTAAATCCAAAAACCCGCGCGATGCGCGCTGCTAACCATTCCGCGACTCACTTAATGCACAAAGCTCTCAAAGAAATTTTGGGAAATTCCATCTCACAAAAAGGCTCGAATGTCGATGCCAAATGCTTCACTTTTGATTTCAATTTCAATCGCGCGATGACTGCGGAAGAAATCAAAAAAGTTGAAAATTTAGTCAATGAAAACATCAAAAAATCTTCCGCTGTAAACACGAATTTAATGGCTTTAGACGCGGCTCGCGAAAGTGGCGCTGAAGCACTTTTTGGTGAAAAATATGACGCTGAAGTTCGTGTCGTAAAAATGGGAAATTCTGTTGAATTATGCGGCGGAACTCACGTTAAAAACACCGCCGAAATTGAAATTTTTAAAATTATTTCTGAAAAAAGTGTCGCGGCTGGAATCAGAAGAGTCGAAGCGATCACTGGCTGCAACGCAGTTGATGAATGGCAAAAAAATGAAAATAAAAAACTCGCAGCCGAACAAGAAGCCGCGGCACAAAAACAAAAAAACAAAGAACTTGAGCAACTCAAAAAACAAATGCTCCTTAAAAATTTAGATGGTCTTAAATCAGAAAATCTTGGTGCCGCAAGCCTTCTCGCCCATGTTTTTGAAGATGCTGAAGCAAAAGACATTCGCGACATTGTCAATGAAATCAAAACTCGTGCCGAATTTTCTTCGTCTCATATTTTTGCAATCTTCGCGTGCAAAGATGATAAAGTTTCGGCTTGCGTTGCAATCACCTCAGATCTGCTTGAAAAATTTGATTCAACAAAATTGCTTAGCGCTGCAATTGGCAGCGGCGGCGGAAAAAAAGATTTCGCAATGGGTGGTGGAGTTAGTAGAGATGCGATTCCGCAAGCGATTAAAGAGTTAAAATTAAGAATTAAGAATTATGAATTGGATGGGCGATTATCCCTTCAAACACAAAAGACAGATTCCGAAACAAGTTCGGGATGACGATGTGGGCAATATCTCGTTTAAGCATGTCATTCCGAACTTGTTTCGGAATCTGTCTTTGTGAATCATAGGATATTACCATTGGAGGGCTGAGTTGCGACCCCGTCACAACCTCAAAATTCACAATTCTTAATTCACAATTCTTCACTCATAATTCCCTTATGACCAAAAAATATTTCGGCACTGACGGCATTCGCGGCACGGCTAATAAATTTCCAATGACTGCAGAAATTGCTCTGCGGGTTGGTATGGCAGTTGGCGCAAAATTTACTGATGGAGATCATCGTCATCGCGTCGTCATCGGCAAAGATACGCGTCTCTCCGGCTATGTTATCGAACCCGCCCTCACCGCTGGTTTTGCCGCTGTTGGTATGGATGTATTTTTGGTTGGACCTGTTCCAACTCCGGCGGTTTCAATGCTCACGAAATCTTTGCGCGCCGATATTGGCATCATGATTTCCGCCTCGCACAATCCTTACCACGATAACGGAATTAAAATTTTCAACCGCGACGGCCATAAACTTTCCGACAAATTGGAAGCAGAAATTGAAGCCTTGATCGAGGGAGACATCACGCCATTTCTAGCTCAAGCGGATAATCTCGGACGCGTAAAAAGACTCGAAGATGCGCGCGGCCGTTATATCGAATTCGTCAAAAATTCTTTCCCAAAAGATAAAACTTTAACTGGTTTGAAGATCGTCGTCGATTGCGCTAACGGCGCTTCCTACTCAATGGCGCCAACGATTTTCAAAGAACTCGGCGCTGAAGTAATCGAAATCGGCACTGAACCAAACGGCTTCAACATCAACGAAAAATGCGGCTCAACTTTTCCTGAAACTATCTGCAAAAAAGTTTTGGAAGAAAAAGCTGACATCGGAATTGCGCTCGATGGCGATGCTGATCGACTTTTAGTTGTGAATGAGCAAGGCCACGCAGTCGCTGGAGACAAAGTTATAGCGCTGATCGCGGAAAAACTTCACAATCGCGGCGAGTTGAAAAAAGACACCGTGGTCATCACGCAAATGTCCAATTTAGCGCTGGAAAATTATTTGAGTTATATCGGCGTTTCAACGATTCGCACACAAGTTGGTGATCGCTACGTTCTCGAAGAAATGAAAAAATTGGGATGCAATTTTGGCGGCGAACAATCCGGACATATTGTGCTTTCCGACTACTCTACAACAGGAGATGGACTAGTTGCAGCACTGCAAGTTTTATCAGTTATTTGCGATGCAAAAAAACCAACGAGCGAAGTTTTAAATCTTTACGAATCTTTCCCGCAGATTCTGCGCAACGTAAAATTCGACGGCAAAAAAAATCCTCTCGAAGAAAAATCGCTGCAAAATTTTATTGAGGAAAAGTCGCGAGAGCTTGGCAATGCGGGCCGTGTGCTGGTTAGAAAATCAGGAACAGAAAATTTAATTCGCGTGATGGTTGAAGGAAAAGATTACGATGAGATCAAAAAAATTGCCGAAGAAATCGCGCAAAAAATTGGTTAATAGCCTCTGTCAAATCTGCGACGCGTTGACAAGTAAATAACAAAAATTCCAAAAATTGCTGAACAGAAAGAGCCTAGAAGAATAGCTATTTTCACCTCATCAAGAACAAAATCTTTCCCAAAAAAAGCTAACGATCCGATAAAGAGACTCATGGTGAAGCCAATGCCAGTAAGAATTGCAGCGCCATAAAATTCAAACCAATCCGTACCGCGCGGCAGATGTGCAATTTTTAATTTTATAGCAATAAAGCTGAACAACATAACACCGATTTGTTTGCCAAAAAATAATCCGCAAACGATTCCCAAAACCAAAGGTTGTGAAAAAATTTCTGCAGAAAATTTTTCAATACGAACACCGGAATTGGCAAAAGCAAAAATTGGTAAAATTAAAAAATTTACCACCGGAGCAATTTTATGAGCGAGACTAGAAAGCAGAGATTCATTTTTTATTTTAAGCGGAATGAATAGCGCTAGAAGCACGCCAGACAAGGTTGCATGAATTCCTGATTTTAGAACCATCAACCACAAAAAAACTCCTAAAACCAGATAGAGAGAAATATTTCTGGAGTTTTTTATGTTCAGTAAGGCCAGTCCAAAAAGCACAATTGTTGCAAGAATCAAATAACCAAAATTGACATTTTGTGAGTAAAAAAATGCGATAAATAAAATCGCAACGAGATCATCAAGAACCGCAAGAGCAACCAAGAAAACTTTGAGAGAATTAGAAATTTTTTTGCCAAAAAGTGAAATCATACCATAGGCAAAAGCTATGTCTGTCGCGGTTGGAACTGCAAATCCGCGCATGTTCTCCGGATTGTCAAAATTAAAAAAAGAAAAAATTAACAAAGGAAAAATTACGCCACCAAAAGCAGCAATTATTGGCAGAATTATTTTGCTCCTGCTCGAAAGTTCGCCAACCAAAATTTCACGCTTTAATTCCAGACCAACTAGCAAAAAAAACACCGCCATCAAAGCATCATTAACCCAGTCAAGAAAAGTTAAATCCTTGTGAATACCAATAAAATCAAGGCTAAGAGGTAGATTTATGAGAAAAAAATTACGATATGTTTGATAACCTTCAGAATTAGCAACAATCATCGCAATAGCGGTTGCGATCAGGAGAGAAACTCCGATGGCAATTTCTGATTTAAAGAATGTTTTAAAGGATTTTTTGATCACAAATTAAAATTTAAAATCCTCACCGAGATAGACTTTACGCACTTCATCATGCCTGATAATTTGCTCTTTTGTTCCAGAAGTAAGAATCATACCATCGTAAACAATATAGGCGCGATCCACGATTGATAAGGTTTCGCGCACATTGTGATCAGTAATTAAAACACCAATTCCGCGATCTTTCAAATGCATCACCATTTGACGGATGTCATTTACGGCAATTGGATCAACGCCAGCAAAAGGTTCATCGAGCAAGATAAATGAAGGATTGGTGGCTAGAGCACGCGCGATTTCAACCCTTCTTCTTTCACCACCAGAAAGAGATAGAGCGTGAGATTTCCGAATGTGAGTAATCGAAAATTCCCTCAACAATTCTTCCAGTTTTTCTTTGCGTTTCGTTTCGTTTGCCTCAGTAATTTCAAGGATGGAGTAAATGTTATCTTCAACATTCATGCCACGAAAAATTGAAGCTTCCTGCGGCAAATAACCAAGCCCCAAACGAGCGCGCTGATAGATTGGCATGTTAGTTATATCAAGCGAATCGATAAAAATATTTCCCGCACTTGCCTCAACCAAACCAACAATCATGTAGAAACAGGTGGTTTTTCCTGCACCGTTTGGACCTAGAAGCCCAACGACTTCTCCTTGTTTTATCTCGAGGCTAATATCGCGAATCACCGATTTTTTGCCGTAAGATTTTCTTAAATTTTTTACGCTCAGAATTTTATCGCTCATGCTGTTTTTTTATTTTTTTTCGCTGACTCTTCTGCTCAGAAATATCGTCGCCAATTACTACAACAACGCGCTTATCGCCGCCATTTCCTGCAATTGAAGTTTCATTTTTTTTGCCAACGAAATGACCTTTTTTTGTTGTAATATCGTAAACAAATTTTCCGCCGCTGGCAATTGATGTGCCGTTATTGATGATGACATTTTTTTCCAAAACAAAAACATTTTGCGATGGATCGTAAAAACCTGAATCGCCGCTGCCAACAAATTCTTCGCTGAAAATTTTTACGTTATCACTAGCTTCGATCCGCTTGATTTGGGTCTTCTCACCCTGCGAAGATTTTTTATTTTGCACATAAAAAACTGTCATTTTTTGAGCAAGCAGGGAGCTGTCATCCTTCTCTACGACAACGTTTTGCAGAAAATTTATGGTTTGAGATTTTCGCTTGATGTCGATGATGTCAGATCTTATTCTGGCTGGCGAATCAGAGGTTTCGAGCCTTGATTTTCCAGCCGCAACGGCACTATCAAGAAACAAAATTTCACAGCACAAAACCATGAGAATATTCGATATTGAGCTAGATAAAAAACGTTTCACTTTTGCTGCATTGATTGTTGCATCAATAATTTTCATAACCCTGCGAAGCTTTAATTCTATTGATGCGAAAGAGATTTTGGAATTTAATCGCGATCCCAAAAACTACAACGCAAAATTACAAATCTTTAACAAAGACGATGATAAAATTGCCGAGTTTAAAATCGCCATTGCCGACGATGATCATAAAAAAATGTACGGCTTTATGAATTTAGACCGCCTTCCGCAAGATCAAGGAATGCTTTTTCCTTTCTTCACTAGCCGCGTCATTACTATGTGGATGAAGCATACTCGCATTCCCCTCGACATGATTTTTATCGATGCCAATGACAAAATCGTATCAATCAAAAATGATGCCGAACCCTACTCTCTCGAGGTAATTTCTTCGGAAAAAGAGGCAAAAAAAGTTTTAGAAATTAACGGCGGATTGGCCCGAAAAATGGGAATTAAAATCGATCAAAAAGTAGAAATTTCTGACTAGATTACCTTCCAAAAATGCAAATTTTTTTAATTAAAAACCAGATCTCTCCCAATCTCGTAAAGCTAGAGAAATCAAGCTTCTATAAATTTATTCATCAATCGCAGAAAACTGATTCTAATGCTGAAAAAATTGCAAAAAAAATAATTTCTGATGTGAAAAAAAACGGCGACAAAGCGCTGATTTCTTATTCCAATAAATTCGACAAAACCAAATTTAAAAAGGCGCAAGATTTTCTAGCTTCATCAAAAGAAATTATTGCCGCCGAGAAATCGCTTAATCCAAAAGTTCGTCAAGCCTTAGAAACAGCCTTTCAACGCATTAAATCTTATCACGAAAAACAGCTGCCAAAAGACTTTACCTTTAAAGATAAAAGTGGCGTTGAGCTAGGAAATCATTGGCGCGCCATTGAATCGATTGGAATTTACGTCCCGGGTGGAACCGCCTCCTATCCAAGCTCAGTGCTGATGTCTGCTGTGCCGGCTTTGGTTGCCGGAGTCAAAGAAATTTCTATTTGCGCTCCAAGCTCTGGCGGAAAGATCAACCCCGCAGTTTTATTCGCCGCCAAAATCTGCGGCATAAATAAAATTTATAAAATCGGCGGAGCGCAGGCAATTAGTGCTCTCGCCTACGGAACTGAAACTGTTTCCAAAGTAAATAAAATCGTTGGACCAGGAAACTCGTTTGTTGCCGCTGCTAAAAAAATTCTTTTTGGTGAAGTTGGAATTGATATGATCGCTGGCCCAACTGATGTGACAATCATCACCGATAAAAATAACGATCCCGATTGGATCGCTGCTGACGCGCTCTCGCAGCTTGAGCATGGTCATGATTCAAAAGCATTTATCATCACCGATGATGAAAATTTTGCTCTAAAAATTTCGGCAGCAATTTTGCTTTTGCAAAAAAAATTACCGCGCCAAAAAATCATCCAAGAATCACTGAAAAACTCGGCAATTTTTGTTATTAAAAATCTCGATGATGCCACGCATATCAGCAATTTTATCGCACCAGAACATTTGCAAATTGTGACAAAAAATCCGCAGAAATTTCTGCCAAAAATAAAAAATGCCGGAGCAATTTTTTTAGGAAATTACACTCCTGAAGCCATCGGTGATTACATGGCCGGCCCAAGCCACACCTTACCCACATCGGCTTCGGCAAAATTCTCCAGTGGACTTTCTGTTTTTGATTTTCTTAAAAGAATTTCGCTAATTTCTTGCGATAAAAAATCTTTCACCAACCTTGCTGAAGCTACGTCAGTTCTGGCTGAGTGCGAAGGATTGGACGCGCATAAACTAAGTATCGACATTCGAAAATAATGAAAAAAATTCTACTTTTTCTTCTGCTATCAACCCTACTCTTCTCTTGCTCAAAGAAGAAAGACGAACAAAGCAACGCTGAAATTTCTTACACTAAAGCAATGAAGCTTTTGAAGGATAAAAACTATTCTGAAGCGGCAGATAATTTTGAAAAAATTGATGATGAGTTTCCTTTCTCAAGATGGGCTATGAAGGGCCAAGTAATGTCTGTTTACGCACGCTACAAAGACGAAGATTACGACAAAATGACACAAAATGCCGATGATTTTTTGCGCCTTAATCCAAACAGCGAATATGTTCCATATGTCATCTACATGAAAGGGCTCGGCTACTACAATCGCATTCCAACGATCGAGCGCGCGCAAGATAACACGCAGCAAGCTTCTTTCACTTTTCGTGAATTAGCGGCGCGTTTTTCAGAAACTGACTATGCTGCGGATGCTAGAGAGAAGCTGGTTTTCATCGATGAACATCTGGCTGGCGCAAAAATGTCAATTGGTCGTTACGAAATTCAATCACAAAATTTTGTTGGTGCGATTGAGAATTTTAGCGAAGTCGTATCGCGCTATCGTCAAACCAAACAAGTGCCGGAAGCTTATTTTCGTCTCACAGAAATTTATCAAAAATTAGGAATAACAGAAGAAGCAGAGAAAGCCAAAAAGCATTTATCGATACGTTTTCCAGAAAATTACTGGACCAAGTTAGCTGAAAAGGAATAACATGAGCAAGCACGTCCTTCTTGGATCCGATCACATTTGGTTGCCCTACACACAAATGCAAAATCATCTGCCTCAGTTGGAAATCGAGTCGGCAAAAGGCGCAGAAATTTTTCTTAAAGATGGTCGCGTTTTGCTTGATGGAATTGCCTCTTGGTGGTCGGTAGCACATGGCTATAACCACCCTCACCTCATTTCTGAAATCACTAAACAAGCAAAAAAATTATCGCATGTAATGCTAGCCGGATTTGCTACCGAGCCAACATACAAGCTGGCTCATCGCCTCTGCAAATTCTCAGGCATGGATCGTGTTTTCTTCTCCGATTCTGGCTCAACTGCTGTTGAAGTGGCGATGAAAATGGCTTGGCAATTTCACATAAATTGCGGCGAAAAGAATAAAACCAAATTCATTTCATTCAAAAATTCATATCACGGCGACACTACAGGTGCAATGTCTCTCGCCGATTTAAATTCTGGAATGCATAAAAAATTTCAGAAAATTTTGCTGAAAAATTTCTCACTTGATTTGCCAAAAAATAAAAACGATCTGAAAAAATTTGAGAGCTTCGTAATGAAAAATAAAAAGATCCTCGCCGGAATTTTTATCGAGCCGCTTGTACAGTGCGCTGGCGGCATGATTTTTCATGATCCGAAAATTTTACACGAAATTTTTCTGATCGCCAAAAAGCATGATGTACTTTTCATCGCCGATGAATGCGCTGTTGGATTTTATCGCACTGGAAAAAAATTCGCTTGCGATCACGCCAAAATCACGCCGGATATTTTAATTTTGGGAAAGGCTCTCACCGGAGGAATGACAACGCTCGCCGCCACCTTAACTTCCAAAAAAATCTTCGAAAAATTTTTAGGAAATTCCCTTGATTCCGCTTTAATGCACGGCCCAACTTTTATGGGAAATCCTCTTGCCTGCGCCGCCGCGAACGCTTCGCTCGATTTATTTGAAAAAGGAAATTACCAGAAAAAAGTTTTAGAAATTGAAAAAATTCTTAAAAACGAGCTAAAAAAATGTCAGAATCTAAAAGATGTGATAGAAGTTCGCGTGCTTGGTGCTGTTGGTGTGGTCGAGATAAAATCTGACTTCAAAAAAATTATCGATCTACGTAAGAAATTTATTTCTAATCAAATTTTTCTTAGGCCTTTCGGCAACTGCATTTATATCATGCCGCCGCTAATCATCAAAAAAACTGAGCTAAAAAAAATCACCGATTCCGTCTTTCAAATTTTATCGCGATAAAATTCTGCAATCTCATTTTGATATTTTTCCTCCAGCACATTTCGTTTTAATTTCATCGAAGGAGTAATCTCGCCAGACTCGATTCCTATTGGCTGCGGAGCGATATAAAATTTCTGAATTTGTTCCCAATGATTTAGATTTTTATTGATCTGATCAACTTTTTCCTGTGTAAATTTTTGTAAAATTTCTGACTTTAAAAACTCCTCATCGCTTCCAGAAAAATTAAATTTTTCTTTAAATTTTTTTAGCAATTCAAACTCTGGAAAAAGTATTGCCGAAGTAAATTTTTTTCCCTCCGCAATAACGATTGCGCCCAGTAAAAACCTGAGTTCCTGCATTAGTTGCTGCTCGATTGGAACCGGAGAAACATATTTACCATTAGCGTTTTTGAAGAGCTCTTTTTTGCGACCAATAATTTTTACAAAACCCGCAGAATCGATTGCGGCCAAATCTCCAGTTTTAAACCAACCGTCTTGAATTGTTTCTGCGGTTTTTTGCGCTTGGTTACGATAGCCGCGCATAATGTTTGGGCCGCGTGCGAGCAATTCACCATCTTCGGCAATTTTTAATTCAACCGAAGGAAATGCTTTACCGACAGTTCCAATTTTGTAAGCTGCTGGACAATTTGCCGCCAGAACTGGCGAGCTTTCGGTTAGACCATAACCGCAAAATAAACTGATTCCGATGTTAGAATAAAAACGCTCTAACTCCTCTGATATTGCGGCTCCACCGCAAATGATCATGCGCATTTTTCCACCTAAAGCGATACGAAATTTTTTGTAAATTAATGCGTCAAAAATTTTATCGCTGAGATTTTTTGATGCTTGTGGATCTTTTGTTAGAGCTCGTTGCAAAGCTTTTTGCCCTAAGAATTTTTTTATAAAATTTGCTGAATCGATCCCTTCTGCGATTTTGGCAAAAACTTTTTCTAACAGGCGCGGAACCGTTGTCATCAGGGTTGGATGGATTTCTCGTAAAATATTTCCAACATTTTTTACATCATCAGCAAAATAAATCGACACACCTTGCGAAATATAAAACATCATCACCATACGTTCAAAAATATGGGCTAATGGCAGAAATGATAAAATTACATCGTCACTTCTAAGCGGGAAAAATTTTTGCGTATCATGAATTTGTGAAATTAGATTTTCATGCGTGAGCTCAACGCCCTTCGGTCTTCCGGTGCTTCCGGAAGTATAAATTATTGTAGCTAAATCTTGTGGATGAGAATTTTTTTGCAGCGCTTCAAGATCATATTTTTTTTCCTCAGCAGCCTTCTTGCCCAGTAAAATCAGGTCTTCAAAGCTAATCGAATTTTCAGCTTTAAAACCGTAAGTGATGATTTTAACATTTAAATTTTCGTTTTTTATCGTCTCAAATAATTCACGATTATCAGTGAAAATAAATTTTACTTCCGCGTCAGAAATTTCAAAAAGTAAATTTTCTTTGGCGATATTATGAAAAATCGGAACCGTGACTGCGCCCGCTAAAATCGCGCCTAAATCAGCTATCAACCAAATCGGATTTTGATAAGAATAGTTAGCAAAAGTTTGGGTTTTTTTAAAACCAATTTCACGAAGTCCGCAGGCAAAATGAAAAGTTTTTTCCAAAAATTCTTGATTGGAAAAAGATTTTAAAACGCCATTTTCTTTAAAGTTAAAAGCACGCGGATTCTTGAAATTATTGGCTTGAAACGATATTATTTCGGAAAGTGTTGAGAAATTTTTCATCTAAAAAAATTTACTGACTAGCTGCAATAAAATTGAAAGTTTGCGATGAATTGCTTCATGATTACGCAAATATTCACGCAATAGCAAATCAACGTGCGCCTGCTTCGCGAAGTAGAGGCAAGTGACAATCAAAAACATTAAAGAGAAATAATTGGCGAGAGAATCGAGAAATCCTGGGCGCACCACCGAATCTTGCATCTTCACATTTTCAACTTTTTTAATGCGCGCTTTTGTTCGTGGGTGAGTTGAGAAAAGCGTAAAATATCCACCTTCACTCAACATCGACAAAGCTAGAGCCATGTTCTGTCCGCCAAAAGCTTTGGCTGATTGACGGTCGCAACGATATTCGATTGAGCGCGAAATAAAGCGGCGCAAAAATTCGTAAATGTTAAAAACCACAAAACGATTGAAAGAAGTGATTACAAAATTCAGCACCGAATAACTATCAGACATCACGCGCGCCGAAGACTTGCCGCCGTAGGGAATCATGCTAGCGATACGAATCACTAGAGAAAAAATTATGTAGATCAAACTCGAAACCAAGTTGGTGATTTTTTGGTTGGTGATGATGAGAAAAGCTGGAAGAAAATCTTTGTTTACCAAATGCGACATTTCGTGACCAACAACGCTGCGCAAAGCATATAAAAACATTTTCGGATCAGGGCATTCAACGAGATAATGATTGATCAATCCTCGAGTTAGAACAATAGCGCGACCACCCAAACTGCTGACGGCAAAAGCGTTAATCTCGTCAGAATTTTTGATGTAAAGCTTCACATTTTTTTCACCAAATTTGTTTTTCACCTGATCAAAAAGATCGGTAAGAAAACCGTAATCGTTAATTTTTTCATAACGCGTGCAACCTTTCAATGAGGCGCGCATCGAGAAACCAAAAAGAAAATCAAGAACCAAATAGAGCAGCATCAAGAAGCTCACCAGAAAGGCGAGAAACAAAAAGGCAAATTTGATATGCGAGTAAGTGCTGTAATCGATAACGATTACACTACTTTTAAAATCAATAAACGGAATAGCTGTGGCCAAAACTGGCGAGGCCAAAACCACAATGTTAAAAACGGTGACGATATAAACCAAAACAAAGCTGAAAGGCTTGGAAAACATTTTTTTATGAAGGATTTTTTAGTTTGAAATTTGTAGGCGGCGGGATTAGTTAGAGCGGGAAAAAGTTTCAATTCAATTTCAACATCTTCAAAAAATGCGCAGCATTCAAATCAAAAACATCAAGATTGCCAACAACCTTCCATTCGTGCTAATCGCTGGTCCGTGCCAAACTGAATCTCTTGATCATAGCCTCATGATGGCAAGCAATATCAAAAGAATTTGCGATAAACTTGGCATCAGCTTCATCTATAAATCATCTTTCGATAAAGCGAATCGCTCTAGTGTTGGCGGAAAACGTGGCGCTGGATTAGAAAAAACTTTGCCGATTTTTGCTGAAATAAAAAAACAATTTGGCTGCCCAATTTTGACCGATATTCACAATGAGGAACATTGTCGAATTTTGGCAAATCACGACGAGGTGGATATTCTGCAAATCCCCGCCTTTCTTTGTCGTCAGACCGATTTGCTTGAAGCGGCAGCAAAAAGTGGAAAAATCATCAACATCAAAAAAGGGCAATTTTTGGCGCCTTGGGATGCGGAAAATATCGTAAAAAAAATGGATCACTTTGGAAATAAAAACGTGATGCTAACCGAACGCGGCGTAAGCTTTGGATATAACACTCTGGTTTCAGATATGAGAAGCCTGCCAATTATGGCCAAAACTGGTTGCCCAGTTGTATTTGATGCGACCCACTCCGTGCAACAACCGGGAGGATTGGGCGGCGCTAGCGGCGGACAGCGCGAGTTTGTTGAAACTTTAGCAAGCGCTGCGGTTGCCGTCGGCATTGCCGCGCTATTCACCGAAGTTCATCAAGATCCTGATAATGCACCATCTGATGGGCCTTGCATGGTACGCCTAGACGGTCTCGAAAAACTTTTGACCAAGTTGAAACGCTTGGACGAAGTCACAAAAAATTCCTAAAACCATATGGAAAAAAAACTTTATCGCCTTTTGGTAATTGATGATGACACGCGTCTGCGCAGCCTGTTAGGGCGCTTTCTCGAAGAAAATGGATTTAACATCTCGCTCGCTAAAGACACCGCCGAGGCTCGCGAATTAATGCAAAACAATAATTTCGATTTGCTGATTGTTGACGTCATGATGCCAAACGAAAATGGTGTCGAATTTACTACCTCAATACGCCAAAACTCGCGCGTTCCTGTTGTTATGCTTACAGCGCGCGGCGAGTTTGAAGATCGCATCAAAGGTCTTGAAGCTGGTGCTGATGATTATTTACAAAAACCTTTTGAGCCAAAAGAACTGCTGTTGCGCATCAATAACATCTTGAGAAGAATTGATTCTCGTCCTACAGCGCCAAATATTTGCAGCTTCGGAGATTTTTCTTTCAACCTTGTCGAATCTCGTCTGAAAAAAGGCGAAAATTTCATTCACATCACAGATTCGGAAGCAAAAATTTTGAACATTCTGTGCCGAGAAAAAGGCAATCCAGTTAGTCGTGAAAGGCTTTCCGCCTTATTCGGTGGCATTGACGACAGAAGTATCGACGTTCAAATCACTCGCCTTAGAAAAAAAATCGAAACCAACCCAAAACAGCCGCATTATTTGCAAACCGTGCGTAATTTGGGTTATGTTATTTATGAGTAGATAAATCCAAGCAAGTGAAGCGATTTCTGGTGAATTTCGCATAAGCCACGCAGGCTTGATATTGCTGGTCTGACAGACCTAATGATCTTGAAGAATATTTGATCTTAAAATGCGAAAAAATTGCCCTTAATTTCTCCTCTGAGAAGTAAATTTTCTGTAATTCTTTTTTGGTTTTTGCGCTGATTTTTTTAGCTTTTTTGTAAGCAGAAATTTTTTCTTCATACTCTTTTTTACAAGCTGCAGAGATTTCTTTCCCGAAAAATTTTTCCAATTTTTCTCGCGGGAAAAATGACGATTCCTCAATATTGGCGTGATTAGCGAGAAATAATTTTTGAATCTTAGATGAGGTTAAGCTTGTCACCGCAATCATCTGTCCATGCAGAATTTTTTCGGCTTTTTTTGGATATTTCATTTCGATTGTATGAGCAATCATATGCTCAGATTGACTAGCTGGATAAGAGCCGCCAGACATTGTCATTCCTAGTCCGGATAGCATTAGAATTTCGATCAAAATATGTAAAAATTTTTCATCTTTTGGAGAAAATTTTTTATAATTTTTCACAAAAAATTCCATTTTCGGCGCCAAAATTTCGAAAGGTTTTTTGTTGAATTTTGTGCCGAGAATTTTGTGCGAAAGATACCAATCGAACCAACAGGAGTAAAAGCATAAACTGTCCCCAATCCCTGCTTTTGTAAGCTCGAGAGGCGCTTGTGATAAAATTTTTAGATCACAAAAAACTCGCAGCGGAAGAGTTGCGCTCAGAGTTTTTTTATGTCCCAAAATCGTGATCGAAGCATTTTTTGAGAGATAACCATTCATCGACGCAGCGGAAGCAAAAATCGCGTAAGGAATATTTTTTTGCGCCGAAGTGAATTTGCATAAATCGTTGATAACACCGCTTCCAAGGCCAATTATTAATTTATAATTTTTTAGCGCCGCGGAAATTTTTTTGAGATTTTTTTCGTCAGCTTGCGGATTTTTTAACAATAAAAATTTTCCGACTTTTTGGGTAAAATTTTCCGGAAATAATTTTTCACAATTGCGCCAAATTTTTTCGTCGGAGATAAAAATAATCTCTTCAAATGCAAAACCTAAATCGGAGATGAGCTTAGTCGTCTCTAGCGTAATGCCAGATCCCAAAACAAGTTTTGGATAGCTAAGTGACAAACCAAAATCGTAAACTTTGCCATCTTGAAATTGCCTTGGAGTCTTTTGCGAAGCTAGTTTTGAGATTTTTTTCATTAAGAACTTGTCAGATAAAAAATGGTTTTTATGTTGCGCCCTCCCTTTTAGAAGACTGTTTGGCGCCTGTCACGAAGCCTATATTCAAATCAAATTTAATTTAAAAAAAATGGAAAATTTCCAACTTTTTCTCCTGATTTTGCAGGTCATTATCGCCGTTGTGTTGATAATTCTCGTACTTTTGCAAAAGTCCGATGGAGATTCTTTAAGCGGCATTGGCGGTGGTTCTGGAGGTCTTAACTCCGTCATGTCTGGCAAGGCAACGGCAAATGTTTTGAGCAAAACCACCATGATTTTGATCGGAATATTCATGCTTAATTGCCTAATTCTTGCTTCCCTTTCCAACGTCGCGAGCAAAAAGATTCAAAGCGATTTGGAAAAAGTTATTGAAGAGCAAGAAAAAACTGAAACTCCTGCCGCGCCTTCAGCTCCAACAGTTCCGCCGGTAAAATAAATCTCAAAATCTAAAATGAAAAAAACAGCTTTAAACGAAACACATCGCGCTCAAGGCGCAAAAATGGTTGAATTTGCCGGCTATGATATGCCAGTTCAATATCCAGATGGAATGTTGAAAGAACATGAATGGACGCGCTCCGGCAATGTCGGAATTTTCGACGTTTCGCACATGGGGCAATTTATCGCTGAAGGCGCAGAAGTGGTAAAATTTTTGTCGCACATCACGCCAACTGATTTTTCTTTAAGCACTCCTGCGCTCGCTAAATACACAGTTCTAACCAATCCCGAAGGCGGAATTATCGACGATCTCATCATCACAAAAATCAGCGACACAAAATTTTTCATCGTGCTCAACGCTGGCTGCAAAGAAAAAGATGCGGCTTGGATTCGCAAAAATTTACCAGCCGGAATTTCTTTTACCGAACTCTCTGATCGCTCGCTAATCGCGGTGCAAGGCGAAAAGGCGGAAGAAGTTTTAAATCGCTTTTTAGCTGCAGGAAATTTGGCAGAATTGCCTTACATGAATCTCGGAACCTACCAACTCAAAAGTGGTGAAGAAGTCTTCATCGGTCGCACTGGATACACTGGCGAAGATGGTTTCGAAGTTTCAATCAAAAATTCTGCCGTGGCAAAATTCTGGTTAGATTTATCAGCACAAAGTGAGGTAAAACCAATCGGGCTCGGTGCTCGCGACTCTCTCCGCCTCGAAATGGGCTATCCGCTTTATGGTCATGATTTGGATGACACAACTTCGCCAATCGAAGCTGGGCTTGGTTGGGTTGTAAGTAAAAGCAACACGAGCTTCATCGGCGCAAATCGCGTTTTGAAAGAAAAAGCTGAAGGCGTGAAACGCAAAAGAATCGGCGTGAAGCTGCTTGATCGCGGCATCGCGCGCGAAGGCACTGAAATCAGAAAAGACGGAAAAAAAATCGGTGTGCTTTCGAGCGGCGGATTTTCACCAAATCTAAAAGTTTCAATCGGCCAAGGCTATTTCGATCCAGCAGTGGCAAAGGTTGGAGACCAAGTTTCAGCGGTTGTTCGCGATCGCGAAATTCCTGCAATTTTAGCTTCGGCAGTTTTTGTCGCGGCTAAAACTAAGTCAGTGAAAAAATAATTAACCCCTCCGACGACGCGCCTAGGCGCTTTGCTCGAGGACCTAACTTTAAAAAACGGAGTGCAAATGAAATTCACAAAAGATCACGAATGGGTAAAAATCGAAGGTGATGTCGCAACAATCGGAATCACTGAATATGCCGCTGAAGCCTTGGGCGAGTTGGTTTATGTCGAACTTCCGAAAGTTGGAAATACTTACAAAAAGCATGACGCTTTCGCCGTGGTTGAATCTTCAAAATCAGCGAGTGACGTTTACATTCCAGTTGCTGGCGAAGTCGTTGCAGCCAATGATGCCTTAACTTCTCAGCCTGAGTTAGTGAATAATTCTTCCTACAAAGATGGTTGGATTGCAAAAGTTAAAATGAGCAATCCTGACGACTTAGCTGATGCAATGGATGAAGCGGGATATAAAAAATTCTTGCAGGAAAGTTAATTTTTACGGCTCGTTGATGAAATCTTTTCAGGATTTGAAGGATTAATTCTGCGAGCCGTGTAGAATTAAGTAAAAATATTTTTTAGCAATTTATGCCACTGGACACGCAAAGGAGATCAACATCATTTAGCACACCAGTCATAAAATTAAGAGAGCTACTAAATAGAGATCAAAAAGAGTTAGCGACCTTATCTAGAGCAATGTCGCACATCACTACCGAACTTGATACTGGAGCACTTCGAAATTCAGTAATCAGATTTGATCTATCTTCCTATTCCGAGCCTCAAGAAAAAATTACAGCTCAAAAAAAACTTCAGGAATTATTGCAAGAATTACATCCGCAAACTGACTGTCGCCGTGGCAGAGGCTTGTTTATTGATCCCGAGAATGATGGCGATAACATCATACTCATGAGTTATCACTTACACCGCACCACAACAGTTCCGCAGACATTAGATGCATTTGCTGATTCGGTAAAAACTTTCTTAGAAGAGAAAACTTTTGATAGTTTAAAAGACTTTTATTTCCAGGCGCTGGGGCGCGATGTAAAAAAATACATGATGGACAATAAAGAAGCGCTTAATGAACGCGGTGTGAATCAAGAAAATATTGATAACACTTTTAAGATGTTGCGCATTATGGCTAAAAAAGGCGACGTGGGAGAGCAGTATTATCAGGCTCTTTTGTCAGCAGATATTTTGATGCAACAAGGTGAATTAGTTGCACCAGTGGAGCCAATGCGTGATTTTTGGGAATATGCGTTGAATGCCGGAGTGCCGATGGGAAAGCCGCAAGAAACTTCGGGCAAAACTCCAACCTTCAGCTCGGTTATTTCAGTTCCGGGATATAATTCGGTAGAACATTTGCATCCTGCTTACGGAGCACAAATGGCATTAAATCTCGATAAATTTATTAGCTCAGTCAGAAAAACCGCCGCAAAAAGCAAAAGTGTTAGACCAGTTATTATCGACGCTGGTCCTTGTACAGGAACTATCTTGGTGCCTACCGCTGAAATGTTTCCAGATTGTGATTTTATTGCGGTCGAGCCTGATGAGCCTTCTTGTCAAATTCTAAGGCAAGCAATTAAGGAGCGTGGCATTAGCAACATCAGAGTTATTCAAAAATGCATGCAGAATATTTCGCTGAAAGACGATCTGGATGGAAAAAAAATTCACGGATTTTACTCCTCTTTTGCTGCACATCATATGCCTTTGCCAGAAGTGTTATCTAAGCTTAACGAGATTGGTGAACATAGAGTTCGTGTACTCATCACCGACGAATGGACTAACAATCTTGGCAACGAAGCTATGGTGCGCAAAGAATTGATGAAATATCATCTGCCCATTATTCTTGAGAGATGCAACCTAGTTTCAAAAACTGATTTTGATGAACTTAGAAAATCCGTGAGCAAAGGAGGATCAACCGTCACTGCAGAGGAAATTGATCTCATACAAGATTTTAACCGCGATGTTCACATGCTTTTTGATAAGGTTTGCAATAACCGCGATGAGGAAGCCGATCAGTTGCTGGAAAAAATGAAGAGCTACAATGAAAGATATGCGAACATCTTCGAAAAGAAAGCTGCAACCAATGACAGAAATCCTCTTCATCCACAAGTTGCCATTCTTCTATTTGGAATTCAGGAATTCAGCGCTTTGCATCAGGGAGCCATACATTACAGCGAAGAACATAAAGGTGCACTTGCGTCATTCATAGCTATGGCCGATAGAGATTACGGATACAAAGTCAAAGGAACCGACGAAGTTATGGGAGTAAATCCTCCTGACAGTGGAGATAAAAGCGGAATTCACTCAACCATTCTTAGAGGAAATAAAGAAGCTAAGAAATTGACAGATATGAATGATCTTGGGGTCAGCGCCTCGAAGAGAGTGCACGTGCAGCACTAATCTCTAGCGAGATAAATAAAACCGATTTGAAAAATTTTCTAAATTTCCCGCCACAACTTCTCCGATTAATCCCGAAATTTTTTTGTTAATTTTTTGAACTTGTACCAACTCATCTTTGTTGAATTTTCCCAAAACATAATCTGCTGTTTCAAATTCTTTATTTTCCGGGCGCCCTACTCCCAAACGGATTCGCACGTAATCTTTTCCAACTGTTTCATCAAGCGATTTGAGTCCATTATGCCCAGCATTTCCGCCGCCGATTTTTGTTTTTACTTTTCCCAAAGCCAAATCGACATCATCGTGAAAAACTAAAATATTTTTTACAGGAATTTTAAAAAAACTTGCTGCTTCAACAGCCGCTTGGCCGGAGAGATTCATAAAAGTTTGTGGTTTTAGCGCGACGATTTTTTTTCCATCAATATTTCCAACAAAAATTTCGCTCTTAAATTTTTTCCCCTGCGCTTGTAAAGCATGATCTGCAACGATTTGATCGAGTAATAAAAATCCAAAATTATGCCGCGTTAATTCATATTCGCGGCCGATATTTCCTAGACCAATCAGAAGATGCATGTTGAAAAATGAGTTGGGTTCTACAAAGTTTTGCGCTTTCTATTTCCTCACAAAAATTTTTCATGCAAAAAAAATCTGCCAAGAAAATTCTCATTGCGATTTTTTTCCTGACCTTTGCCTGTACGAAACCAAAAGATCCCTACGTTCTCTCTCATATTCCGCATATTCAACTTCTAGAAAAGCAAGATCACCAAAGCTGCGTGGCACTCCGATTGAACTTCGACAAAGCTGATAATTTGCATAGCGAGCTTTACTGGCGTTGCCGTCTTTCCTTTGCTAAATATCGCCTGAGTGTTGATCCAGTCACGCCGCAGCAGATTAATTCCAACATCGAAATCAATGATTTAATCACAAAAATTTCGCTAAAACTCGCCGATAGCTCTGAAACAATTTTGTCGCGCGAGAATAAAAAAATGGATAATCGTCATCACCAACAATGCCTAAGAATGGGCTTTGTAATTGAAACCGAAGATCAAGCAAAAATTGACGATTATTTTTCATGTCGCAAAGCATTGATTGAAGATCAGCAACTCGTTCCGGCCTACGGCAACACTGATTATCTCACACATCAAAATTATTCTTATAATCTTGGTTTTGTTATCGACCAACGCATTAATCTCGCTATTCAGCGCTTCAATGAGATGAATAAAAAATACCCAACTTGCGTGAAGTATAACCTTTACAGCGAAAATTTTCAGAAATGCATTGCGGCACAAGATGAGTCGCGTCAATGCTTCACACAAATCGAAAGAAAAAAATTTCAAAAAGATGGGGAGGAAAAAATTTCCTGTCAGAAAGAATCCTACGTGCGCTTCAACAATGAAATGCTAAAAGACGAATATCGCACGCAACAAGAAATTGAAAAAGCCAACAGAGATTCCGCCTTCTACAACAAGCAAAATTTTGCTTCGATTGGAATTGATGGCGCACTCTTCGCCTCGCAACCTAAAAAAACCGAAGAAGAGGAAGAAAAAGAACGTCAGGAAAAAATCAGAAAAATCAATTCTAAGGCCGGGTTATACAGCAAATTTGAGTTAACTAGGCTGCGTCAGAAATACATTTTCTCCTGTCAGAAAGAAGTTGCTGAAGAGATAGAAAAATTTGCCGCTGATCTAAAAAAACATTGCGAAGATTTAGCAAATTTTAAACCCGCAGAAGAGTAATTACGACATCTCGAGCATCTTCCTGAGAGGCGCTTCGGCTTTAATTCTCAGGCTTTCCTCCATCACAAGTTCGCCACCGCAACGCGAATGATTTCCATATTTCATCACCAAATAAAGTTTTTCCAAATTATTGAGCTGCATGTGCGGACAAGTGTTGCACAAGGTGCAGCCAGCTTTGTCTAGAGACGGACAATCGTAAAATTTTGCTGACGGATTTTTTTGCTGCATTTGGTGAATGATGTGCGGCTCAGTTAAAACGATAAATTCTCCGCCTTGATTCTCCTGCGCAAATTTTAAAAGCGATGAAGTTGAACCAACGTGATGAGCGTATGAAAGCAATGTTTGTGGGCATTCAGGATGGGCGATGACTTTCGCCTGCGGATAATTTGCGATTAATTTTACCAATTCTTTTTCGCTGAATTGTTCGTGAACGATGCAAGATCCATGCCACAAAATCATTTTGCGGTCGGTGATTTTTTCGAGATAGCGACCGAGATGTTGGTCAGGCGCGAAAATAATTTCACGATTGGCAGGAATTTGTGCGATGATTTTTTTAGCGTTGGAAGAAGTGACGATTATGTCGGACAGAGCCTTGATTTCAGCGGAGCAATTGATGTAGGTGACAACGATGGCGTTAGGATATTTTTTCTTGAATTCGGCAAATTCTTCGGGCTGACAAGAATCTTCGAGCGAACAACCGGCTTCTAAATCTGGAATCAAAACTTTTTTGGTTGGCGATAAAATTTTTGCCACTTCGGCCATGAATTTCACGCCACAAAAAACGATTTCATCGGCATTGGTTTCGGCAGCTTTGCGCGAGAGATCTAGGGAATCGCCGATAAAATCTGCGATGTCCTGGATTTCAGAATCCTGATAAAAATGCGCCAGAATTACGGCGTTTTTTTCGCGTTTTAGGCGGAGAATTTCTTGTTCTAAATTTACGGGAATTTCGTGCATTCTCTATTTAATTTATGAAGACAGCTCCCCGAGCGGAGTCGAGGGGAGAAAACAGTCCTAAACGGCTGTTTTCGGCATTAACAAATTCGCTGTTGAGTTTGGCTTGCCGACCCCTCGACTCCGCTCAGGGAGCTGTTCTATAATAATCCTACGATCTCAAAAACTTCTTTTTTAGTTTTTTGCGCCACTTCGCGCGCCGCATTTTTTCCGTCGCTCAAAACTTGTTTGATGTAGGATTGGTCTTGCTTGAAGCGTTTTAGATTTTCTTGAATTGGGCGCAATTTTTCGACTAAACTTTCCGCCAAATCATTTTTGAATTTTCCGTATCCCGACGTTTCATATTCTTTCGCGATGTCGGCTGAAGCTTTGCCAGACGCGGCGGAGAAGATGTTGAGTAAATTGTAAATTTCTGGACGTCCGAGGGAATTAGCTTCGTCAAAAGTGATAGAAGTGAGCGAATCGGTTTTCGCTTTTTTGATTTTTTTCACAATCTCTTCCGGCGTGTCAGTGAGATTGATGCGCGAGAGATCCGACTCATCCGATTTGCTCATTTTTTTCGTGCCATCTTGCAGCGACATGATGCGCGCTACTGACTTTAAAATCATCGGCTCAGGCAATTTGAAATATTCGATTCCGAAGCGGCGATTAAAAGCGCCAGCGATGTCGCGAGTAAGTTCGAGATGCTGTTTTTGATCTTCGCCAACCGGCACGAGATCGGCGCGATAAAGTAAAATATCAGCAGCCATTAGAGTTGGATAGGCGTAGAGGCCGAGATTTTCATTTTCCGCAGATTTCTCCTTAAACTGCGTCATGCGATTCAACCAACCCATCGGGGTTAATGTGCCAAGAACCCACGCCAATTCTGTATGCTCCGCCACATCACTTTGCACAAAAATCGACGATTTTTTTGGATCTAAACCGCAAGCCAAATAAACAGCAGCCGCATCCAAAACATTTTTTCGTAATTCTTGCGGATCCTGTGGCAGCGTGATTGCGTGCAAATTCATCACACCAAAAATGCAACGGTGAGTTTGCTGCAAATCAATCCAATTACGGATTGATCCGAGATAATTTCCGAGATGAAGATTTCCGGTTGGTTGGATTCCTGAAAGAACGGTTTTCATTAAAATTTGATCAATTGCTAATTGTCTTTAAAGGCCGCGCACCTTAAGTTCGCGAACTTGTAAGGCAAGTAGATGATCGCTGATTTTAACCCAGCAATGGGTTTGAAAATCAGAGGAAAGTCCGGACTCTTCGGGAGAATGATACCAGCTAACGGCTGGCCACGGAGCCTGAACACATAAGGCTTCTGAGGGAAAGTGTCACAGAGAATATGTTTCTTTTTTGCGCCCATGATCCCCCTATCTAGGGGGGATCGAGTCGACGCGTTAGCGCGACGATGGGGGTGCAGATAAGTAAAAGTGAAAATGCGAGGTAAGAGCTCACACGCTTCTATGGCAACATGGATTTGGAAAAACCCTATCTAGAGCAAGGTCAAATAGGAATGGCGTGGTTGCAAAAACCAAATGTTCTCCCGCATCGCCATTCGGGTAGACTGCTTGAGGTCAACAGCGATGTTGATCCCAGATGAATGATCATCACCTAAGAAATTAGGCACAAAATCCGGCTTATTCTTGTCTTACATTTTGGTCGTAAGTCGTAGGTCAGACCGCAAGTTTGATTACGACTTACGACCTACGACTTACAACTTACGACTTTTATGCTTACCAACCAAATCCGTCAAAAATTTCTCGATTATTTCGCTAAAAACGGACATGAGATTTTGCCGTCGAGCCCACTAATTCCGCATAACGATCCAACTTTGATGTTTACAAATGCGGGAATGAATCAGTTTAAAAATTACTTTACCGGCGTGGAAATTCCAAAATTCAAACGCGCTGCCACCTCGCAAAAATGCGTGCGCGCCGGCGGAAAACATAATGACCTCGACAATGTCGGATTCACTGCGCGCCATCACACTTTTTTCGAGATGCTTGGGAATTTTTCTTTCGGCGATTATTTTAAGGAAGAAGCAATTTTTTATGCGTGGAATTTGCTTACCGAGGAATTTGGAATTAACCGCGAAAAGCTGCTCGTAACAGTCTATCACAATGATGATGAAGCAGCAAATTTTTGGAAAAAAATCGCCGGATTAAATGACGAAAAAATAATTCGCATCGCAACCGACGACAACTTCTGGTCAATGGGCGATGTTGGCCCTTGTGGTCCTTGCTCGGAAATTTTTTACGATCACGGCGATAAAATTTTCGGCGGAGTTCCGGGCTCAAAAGATCAAGATGGCGACCGCTTCATCGAAATTTGGAATTTGGTTTTCATGCAATTCGAAAAGCAAAAAGACGGAAAAATGAACCCACTTCCAAAACCATGCATCGACACCGGAATGGGCTTAGAGCGCATCGCCTCAGTGCTGCAAGGCAAGCATGATAATTATGAAACAGATGTGTTTTTGAATTTGGTTTCGGAAGTGCGGAAGGTTGTTTAGAGTTTACTTACCCCTCACCCTAACCCTCTCCCCTTGTGGGAGAGGGTTAGGGTGAGGGGTAAATAATTCTCAAAAACCTTCTTCTATCACGGAAGCCACTTAGGCTGCTTTCTCCCCCACCAACTTCACAAAATTCTCCACTCCAAAAAGCGCAATAAACGAGCCCATCCGTGGGCCCTGGTCTTGGCCGAGGAGAATTTGGTAAAGCGCTAAAAACCAATCGCGCATTTTTTGCTCATAACCGTGATTTTTGCCGATTTGGAAAACTAGATTTTGTAGCAAAGCACCATCGTGAGCTTGCTCTTTTGGAAATTTTTTTAATTCAACGCAAAGCTCGCTAAGTGCCGATTTCTCTGCTTCTGTCGCCTCTCTAAATTTTTTATTTTTGCGGATAAAATCGTTGTAATAAGCAATCGCGCAATGAACCATTTTTTTCAAAAGCGGAGCATTTTCTGGCGTTAATCCTTCCTGATATTTTGAAATAAAACCCCAAAGCACCGCGTCATTTTCTGGGTTGCAGGCGCTCGCTAAATTTAGCAAAAGCGAATAAGTTAAATTAAAATTAATCGCCGGAATTTTTCCGCTATGAATGTGGAAGGCCGGATTATCTAGCTTCGCAAGCTCATCCTGTTTTTCAAAACTTTGCGCAAAAGTTAAATATTCATCCATCGCTTTCGGGATCACATCAAAATAAAGTCGCTTGGCGGTTTTTGGTTTTTGATACATGTAAAGCGCCATCGATTCAGACGGGGCATATTTCAACCAATCTTCCACCGAAATTCCATTTCCTTTCGATTTAGAAATTTTTTCGCCCGTGTCTGATAAAAACATTTCGTAAGTGAAATTTACCGGCGGAATTCCGCCTAAAATTTTGCACACTGAACGATAAATTTTTTCATTTGGTTGATGATCTTTTCCATAAATTTCATAATCAACGCCAAGCGAATACCAGCGCGCTCCGAAATCGATTTTCCATTGCAATTTGCAATTGCCACCAGTCACCGGAATTTCTTTTTCTTTGCCATTGCCATCAACATAAATCACGGTTCCTTTTTCTTTGTTGATGCCTTTCACGCCTTTATCAATCACAATTCCTGATTCAGGATCAATTGGCATAAATGGCGAATAAGTTTCTTGACGCTCAGCTCCAAGCGTTGGCAGCATTAGCTCCATCAGCTCTTCATATTTTTCTAAAACGCGCAGCATTGTAGCATCAAATGCGCCAGATTTATATTTTTCTGTTGCAGAAATAAATTCATATTCAAAACCAAAACCATCGAGAAAGCTACGCAGACGCGCGTTCATGTTATGTCCGTAAGATTCATGCGTGCCAAAAGGATCAGGAACTGAAGTGAGTGGTTTGCCCAAATTGGCGCGAATCATTTCTTGCTGCGGCAAGTTGTCTGGCACTTTGCGCAAGCCATCAATATCATCAGAAACACAAAACATTTTGGTCGGAATTTGCGGTGCAATTAACGAAAAAGCGTGACGCACAAACGAAGTTCGCACCACTTCACCAAAAGTTCCAATATGCGGCAAACCAGACGGGCCATAGCCAGTTTCAAACAAAACAAAACCTTTCGCCGGAGTTTTTCCGCCAAGTTTTTCTAAAATTCTGCGCGCTTCTTCAAACGGCCAAGCTTTTGATTCGAGGTAAGATTTTTGTGAAATTGTCATGATTTTTGTTTAAATTTTTTTCCGAGTTCCGCTTCAAGTTCAGCGATTGTCGGCAATTGAGTTTTTAAATTTTTCGGAAGTTTTTCGGTGATTTCGTAGCTCGCAACCCCAATTGGCTTGCTGATTCCGCGCAAAGAATATTCGGCGGTCAAACCATTTTTTCCGCTGCAAAGCAAAATTCCAATCGAGGAATTATCGTCGTCGCGCTTGATCTCAGCGTCAATTGCGGAGAGATAAAAATTTAATTTTCCCGCATCTTCTGGTTTAAACTTACCGGACTTGAGCTCAACAACCACGTAGCTTTTCAGATGAATGTGATAAAAAAGTAAATCGATATAAAAATCTTCATCGCCAACTTTTAAGTGATATTGGCGACCAACAAATGCGAAGCCTTTTCCGAGTTCAAGCAAAAATTTTTCGACGCAAGTGACGAGGGATTTTTCCACTTCGCGCTCATGCGCTTCTTTGCCGATCGTCAAAAAATCAAAAATGTAAGGATCTTTCAGAGTTTGATTGACGAGATCCGATTGCGCCTGCGGCAAAGTGCGCTGAAAATTATTAATTGTTTTTCCCCGTCTGCGAAAAAGATTCGTGCTAATTTGCATTTGCAAAACATTGCGCGACCAGCCATTGGCAATGGTTTGCTTGATGTAGAATTCACGTTCTGTTTTGTCTTTAACTGAATAAATCAACATCACATTGTGACCCCAAGGGATTTGGTAAACAGCCTGTTGACCAAATTCATTTTCATCATACTCAGCGGCAAAACGTTTCATGTATTTTAGATTTTGCACCGAAAATCCCTTCATATCCGGAAATTCTTCCGACAAATCTTTAGAAAAATTTTCCAGAATTTTATCGCCCCATTTTGCTGATTCTTGTTTTTCTAAAATCACTTTACCGATTTTCCAATAAAGTCGAATCAGCTCTGAATTCACTGATAGAGCGGCTTTGAGACGAGTCTCTCTGATTTGTTTTTTAAGATTCTCTAAAGTTGAAACGTAATTTTGCAGTGGTTTTTTCATGGTGTGGTTCTCATTTTTAGTGTTAAAGAATTGCAGTTAGAAATTTTCCTTCAACTCCCAAAACCTTGACTTCTGTGATCTCGCCGGGTTTTGCGTTTTTATCATCACCAGAAATTTTCACATCCAAAAAATTTTCTGCTTTGCCGATTCCGTCTTTTTCGATCAACACACGCAGAGTTTTTCCGAGTTGTTTTTGCAGTAATTTTTGTAGCTCTGCCTCACCCGCTTCACGCAGCAAACGCGAGCGTTCTTTGATGATTTTGCCATTAACTTGCGGCATTTTTGCGGCTGGAGTTCCTTCGCGTTTTGAATAAGGAAAAACATGTAAAAAACTTAGTCCCGCTTCTGAAATCAGGCGCAAAGAATTTTCAAACATTTCGTCGGTTTCTGTTGGAAATCCGGCGATGATGTCAGCGCCGAAACTCATCTCTGGCCTGATTTGGCGCGCCTTCGCACAAAATTCTAAAATCTGCGCGCGATTGTGACGACGCTTCATGCGCTTCAAAATTACATCGTCTCCCGACTGCACGCTTAAGTGGAGATAAGGCATTAATCGCGGCTCGCTGGCCAAAATCTCAAAAAAATCTTCGTCGATTTCCGCCACATCAACCGAAGAAAGTCGCAAACGCGGAAGCTCGGGAACCAGCTTGAGCAGGCGCTTTATCATCTGCGACAAGGTGATTTTAATCGCCAAATCTTCACCATAACCAGAAATATCAACTCCGGTTAAAACCACTTCGCGATGCCCTGCGGCAACCATTTTTTTCACCTGCGAAACAATTTCACCTAACGCCACCGAGCGGCTATTTCCGCGGCCAAACGGGATTATGCAAAAAGTGCAACGATGATTACAGCCATTTTGAATTTCTAAAAAAGCGCGAGTTTGATTTTCGAAATAACTGACTAATTGCGGCGCAGTATCGCGCACCGACATTATGTCGTTAACCTTGATTTTAGCGGTTTCAGACGGGGTTAGAAAAACTTGTGAGGATTTTTTAGCTTCAGAAAAAATGTGGTTTTTGTGAGCGATTTCGTTGCTAGTTGTAAGTCGTAAGTCGTAAGTCGTAAGTCCATCCGACTCAACTCCCGACTTACGACTTACGACTTTCGACTTACGACTAAAATCATAACTCTCAGATCTTGATTTCTCCCCATTCCCCAACACTAAATCCACCTCCTCCATCTTCGCATATTTTTCGGGATCGACTTGCGCGGCGCAGCCAGTGACAACAATTTTTGCTTGCGGATTATTTTTACGCGCTTTGCGCACTGCACTCCGCAACTCGCGCTCCGCCTCACTCGTGACGGCACAGGAATTAAAAACGATAAGATTTTTTTGATCGGATTTTTTTAGAGCTTCTTTGATCGCCTCAGATTCATAGGCGTTTAAGCGGCAACCGAAAGTGATGATTTGGTTAGCTGCGTCTTCTGCTGTCATCTTCGAGAATTGCGTGATTAACGACTTTTACGACACCGCGAGTTTTTGAAACGATCGCCAAAACACGACGCATTTCAAAATCATCATCAGCCACTCCAAGTAGATAAACCGTGCCATCAACTGTGGTCACTTGGAAATTTATGGTAGAGATGTCGCGCGCAAAAAGCAGTCTACTTTCGATTTCAGAGGTGATTAAGTAATCACGAAAAGCAGTGGAAAAATCTCGCAAATGAAACTCGCCATCAGTGTGAACTTGTATTTCATCAATCACTTCTTTTACGCCTTTAACTTTCCAAGCCAATTCTTGCGCAAGCTTTGCCTTTTCTGGATCGCGAGCAATTCCAGTGAGCAAAACCCTAGCTTCATTAACAGTGATATCGATGGAATTTCCCGGATTTTTTAAACCATTTGCAACAAATTTTGCGCCGAGCTGAGTTGAGATCATGATGTCGCTGCGAGTGTCATTTAAACTCTTCTCGCGCACTACCAATGCGCCTCCAGCAACTGATCCAACAATCACAGTTTCAACACATGAACTAGCAAAAATTAGCGCAAAAACACAAAATAGTTTTGAGATTTTCATATCGAGGAAGCTTGAAAATAAAGGGTGGAAAGCAGACGCGCGAAGCTAATTTTCAGATTCAACATTGCAAATTATTTTTCGATTCCTAGCTTCCGCCGCCTTGTTTTTTTTCAGAAAATCTTCCCCAAAAAATTCAGGAATTTTGCTCTAAGGATTTTGAGTGAGGTCGGGGTTTTTCGGAATGGACTGAGGAGTGAGTGTATTCAGCATACATGATCGACGAAGGCCGTTCCGAAAAACCCCGAGATCGCTCAAAAGCCGACGAGCAAAGCGGGCGTAGCTCAGTGGTAGAGTGCCACCTTGCCAAGGTGGATGTCGAGGGTTCGAATCCCTTCGCCCGCTCCAGCCTTCGCTCTTATGAGCTTCGGCTGGCAGGCCAGCTTTAGCGAAGGAAGGCTCTCAAAATCATCCTTCCCCAGCCCAGCTTCCCTTTTTTCATCCCCTAAACCGATATCCCACCCCAACTTCTGTAAAAACATATTTCGGACTCAGCGGGTTATCGCGCAATTTTTCCCGCAAATGCTGTGTATAGATGCGCAAATAATGTCCATTCTCCGTCGAATTTTTCCCCCAAACTTCCTGCAAAAGTTGTGAATGAGTTAAAACTTTTCCAGCATTTTTTGCCAAAATTGAGAGCAATTTATATTCGATTTTTGTGAGATGAATTTCTTCTTTTTGCAAAAAAACACGACGATTTTCCAAGTCGATTTTCAACTCATCCACTTCAAAAATCAGTGAAGAATTTTTGTTTAAATGACGCATTGCGACTTTGATTCTAGCCAATAATTCCGCGGTTCCAAAAGGCTTAGTTAGATAATCATTCGCTCCAACTTCCAGCGCCCTCACCTTCTCTTCTTCTTGTCCACGCGCCGATAAAACTATTATCGGAATTTGTGACCATTGGCGAATATTTTTTATCACCTCAATTCCATCCAAATCCGGTAATCCTAAATCAAGAATTACGATTTCTGGCGGATGAAAAGAAATTGCCTTCAAGCCTTCTTTCGCGCTATTTGCGACCTTCACGATAAAATCATTCGCGACAAAAACCGTCTGCAAAAATTTACAAATTTCGACCTCATCTTCGATGATTATAATAGAAATTTTATTCATGATTTTAGTGGTAAAGTGAAAGAAAAATGCGCTCCCTTTAAACGCTTCTTTCCAGCGCCAATTGTGCCTCCATGAGCTTTTACGATGCTTTGACAAATCATCAGACCAAGACCATAACCACTTTTATTTTGCTTATTTTTTTCCGCAGAAATTCCCACTCCGTCATCTTCGATAATCATCAATAAATTCCGTCCTTCTTTTTTTGCGACGATACTAATTTCAGTGCCTTGTGGCGTATATTTTGCAGCGTTTTCAAGCAGATTTGTAATCACTTGTTCGATCAAAATTCCATCGAAAAAAATCGTCGGAACATCTTCGGCAATATCGATTTTAATTTGGTGATTTTTTAGTAAATCCCGCAGCGATAAAATCGCCGCGCCAATAATTTCCTGAATGTAATATTCCTGCTTGTTAAGCCTTACAGTTCCTGATTCTATGCTAGTTATATCAAGCAGATTTTTTACAATTCGTGAGAGTCGCGACGCTTCCAAATTCACTGATTTTGCCAAATCTTTTATCACATCTTTTTGCAGTTTCTCAAAATTTTCACAGATGGTTTCAGAAGCACCAATTATCGCAGAAAGTGGCGTGCGTAAATCATGCGAAATCGCGCTGAGTAAAATGTTTCTCAGCTTTTCTTTTTCGATTTTTAACTTGGTCTCCCGAACGCGCAGATATTGCGTGGAGATAATCAGGCTGGTGGTTAACATCACCAAAAACGTCAGCCAATAAGTGCTGCTGGCGACGGCAAAAGTGTAAAAAGGTTCGACGAAAAAAAAGTTAAAAGCGCTAACGCTAACGAAAGAAAATAAAATTGATGACGTTCTATCAAGCCTTGATGCAACTAGCGCTGCGCCGACTAGATAAATCATAATCTGATCAATCGGCAAAAAAACTTTATCAAAAATTTTCCCGATGATTGTGCATAAAGCCACAACCAGCAAGGCTTTACAACAATTCAAAAATTTTTTTTGATTCATCAATAGTGAATAATCAGATCAGTTGCAAAAACATATTGGCTGCTTCTGCGCCCGCCGTTAAAGGCTTTGAGATCGTAAGAATGATCGAATCGAATCTCAGGGCGAATAGTTATTACATCTCCGATCCAATGTGTCCAGCCAAGTAAATGCTCGGTGTAGAGAGTTTTGTAGCCAGTTCTTTGGCCTTGCTGATCGTTAAAAAATCCATTACGCAAAGTTAAAAAATCGCGCGGCTTAAATTTATAAACCAGATAATTCACGCCAGCAAATTCCTTGGCGGTACAAGTTAATTCTCCATATTTACAAAAAGCTCCGTTAGCGCCGTTAATGGTTGCAGGAGCATTTTCGTTGCGCAAATTCGGAACTTTTTTCTGCCACATATACCACACTTCACTCGCCATGTGCCACTTTTTGTCAAACTTGTGATACCAAGTTGTCACCAACATTTGCGGATTGTTGTAAGCGTAATTGCCGCTATTCAAACCGTTGGCACAAGGATAGATGTTATCATTGCCACTATCCGACGTCCAATTGACGCAGACTCCGGGGGTTAATTCGGTATTTTTTTTATCCCAAAAAGCGATGTCGGTTCCTGAAGAAAGTTCGAATTGCGCTGTCCAATTTTTGTTAATTTTCAGCGTATTTACGACGCCTTGACGGGTGTAAGGATCATAGCTGTAGAGCATCGAATGGCTGTAAGTGTAATTATTTGGCGCCAATTGTGCCTCGATATCAGGAATCGAAATATAGCGTCCGAGCCTTACATTCAGGCCTTCGCCAACATTCGGAAAATAAACTTCGCCATAAAACATTACCGGATCGTAGCCGTATTTTTTGTGATCACGCAAATATTGCTGCGAGAAAATTTTGTTGGCGAAAGTGTATTTGTAATCAGTGCCGTAAAGGTTGGCGATACGAAAACCGTAATCGATATGTTTGGTTTGAACCGTATCAGGAACGCGCTCGATGTAAAGCGCCGCCTGATTCAATTCGATGGAATTTGGATAAACGTAATAAGCGGCCGGAGCATTGCCACCAGTGCCGCTAGAGGTGCTGTATTTTTGTTTTGAGCTGCTGAAATTATAACCAGGATTCAACCATCCATAAACTTTGATGCGGCTGTCTTTGATGGATTGACCATCTTCACCGCAATAAAGCGCGTCCATCATCGGAGCTACGGTTGTATCGGGATAGCCGATGGGAGTAGTACCGCCAATATTCCAAGTTGCGCTAGGGAACGGTGGAGAACTTAGAGGCGGCTCAGTTCCGCGATAAACAATTTTATTTTCTTCTTCGCCAGTGACGGCGAGATGCTCGCGATAAGTTTCGTAAAATCTTTTTATGAATCCATCTTTAGCCTTAGAGCCGCAACCATCTATCGGACCAGAATGTTCAGCTGAAAATGCGGAAAATACACAAAAATAAAAAGTAAAAAATAACTGGGAGAAAATTTTTTTTGATTTCATAGCCGTTTGAAAAGTTTAAAAAACGGCCGCACAAATTGATCAGAAAAAATTATTTAACGTGTAAAAATTTTGTAAAAAATTTGAGGGAAAAATAATTAGCTAGCAGTGTCATCCACCCCGATTTCGCCATAAAACTCCTCACCGATTTTAATTTCCTCTCGGCCATTTTTTGTGCGCCAATTATTCGAATCGCGCAGCGAAAAAATACAGCCGCAATATTCCTGTTTGTAAAATTCTTCGCGTTTGGCGATTTCATACATTCGCGCCGCGCCGCCAGCCTTGCGCCAATTGTAAGTCCAATAGGAAATTCCTTCGTAATTTTTTGCGGCGCGAATTCCGCAATCATTGATTTGATCCATATTTTTCCAGCGCGAAATGCCAAGGGATGAGGTGATAATTTTGAAATTATTTTCGTAGGCATAAAGCGCGGTGCGCTCGAAACGCATATCGAAACATTTGGTGCAACGCTCGCCGCGTTCCGGCTCCCACTCTAGGCCTTTGGCGCGCGCAAACCAATTTTGCACATCGTAATCGGCATCGACAAAGGGAATTCCAAGCTTCTCGGCGAAGCGAATATTTTCCTCTTTGCGAATCTCATATTCCTTCTTCGGATGAATGTTTGGGTTGTAGAAAAAAATCGTCACATCAATTCCAGATTCTTTCATGCGCTCCATCAAATCGCCCGCGCAAGGCGCACAGCAACTGTGGAGGAGGACGCGATTATCGGTTGATTCAGGCGGAAGTTGAAGAAGCGACATGAAAAATTAAGAATTAGGAATTTAGAATTCAGAACTAAAACGACCCGAAATTCTTAATTCTAAATTCTTAATTCTTAACTAAAAAATGCCCGAGCTTCCTGAAGTAGAGACGATCCGCAAGGGTTTGGAGAATCTGATTGGAAAGAAAGTGACGCAAGTTTTTCGTTCGCAGAAAAAAATGCGTATGACTTCAACCCTTGATTTGCAAGGCTTGTGCGGTGCTAAAATTTTAGAAATTAATCGGCGAGCGCGTTATTTGGTGATTTATTTCTCCGGAAATAAATCTCTCATTATTCATCTCGGTATGAGCGGTAAAATTACACATAGCCGTGAATTTAAAGGTCTCAAACATGATCACTTCGCTTGCAAATTTGACGATAATTCCTGGTTAATTTTTAACGATGCGCGTCGTTTTGGCTTTGTTGATTTGATCGAAACTAAAAATTTAAAAACTCACAAAATGCTCGCGCGTCTTGGCGTCGAACCGCTTTCAAGCGAGTTTAATTTATCCTCTCTGCGAGAAAAATTACGCGGCAAAAAAATGAACATAAAAACCGCGATGATGGATAATGAAATCGTCGTTGGCGTGGGAAATATTTACATCAATGAATCTTTGTTTGACGCAGGAATTTCGCCACTGCGCAGCTCTTCTTCGCTTAAAGAAAATGAGATAAAAAACCTCGTTTCATCAATCAAAAGAATCATCAAAAAAGCGATTAAACTTGGCGGATCTTCAATCTCGGATTACGTTGATGCCAAAGGCGATTCAGGAAATTTTCAAAAAAATTTTCAAGTTTACGGACGCGAAAAACAAAACTGTTTGCAATGTAAGAATTCCATCAAAAGAATCGTGCAGAACGGCCGTTCAAGCTTTTATTGTTCACAATGTCAGGGGTGATATGAAAAAAATTTTAACACTAATTTCGATTTCTTTTTTGCTTTTTTCTTGCGGCGATTTGAAGAAATTTTTGGCAGAAGAATCGACTGGAATTGAAGCTTCTGAGGAATTCGTGCAAGGCAGCGAAGACATTCCACTATTGGTTGGAATGAATAAAACTGCCGATGAAACTTTGGGTTTTGATTCCAGCAACGGCAGCATAATTTTTTCGAGCTACTCTACAAAAATCGATTTGATTCAGATAAAAAATTTCTACCTCAAAACCTTGCCACAAATGGGTTGGAGTGTAATAAAAAATTCTGAAAATAGCGCTAGTTTTAAGCGAGAAAATGAAAGTTTAGAAATCGAATTTCGTAAAGAAGACGAAAAAAATATTGTGCAGTTTTTTATTTCTTCAGCGGTTTAAGCAAATTGTCAGCAGCAGAATAATTCTTAGTTCCCCGAGCAAAGCGTAGCGTCGTCGAGGGGCTTCGGAAGATAGACTCCAAAACCCCTCGATGACGCTACGCTTTGCTTGTGAAACTGTAAAATCAGATCATCCTCAGATTTCCATAATCCACATCGCGGTGATATTTTCGCTTCGTAAAAGCCAAAATTAATCCGAAACAAATCGCCATCGCAATCATCGACGAACCGCCATAACTGATGAATGGCAAAGTCATTCCTTTGGTTGGAAAAAGTTTCATGCTAACGCCGATATTTACGATGACTTGCATAGTGAATTGCAGCATTAAACCGCAAAGTGCGAGATAAATAAACATATCCTCTTCATCCAACGCCCGCTTGACTATACGCGTGATGAAATAAGCAAAAATTAGCAAAATTATGGTGCAGGAAAAAATGCCATATTCTTCGGCAACAACTGCAAAAATAAAATCGGTGTGAGCATCAGGAATGAATTTTTTTACGACGCCATTTCCTGGGCCTTCGCCGAAAAATGAACCATTCACAAAAGCATCAATCGAGCGCTCAACTTGATAATTTTTTTCACCAGAATCGAGGAATTTATTGATACGATCTTCAACGTGCGGAAGGCCTAAATAAGCGCCTATTCCGCCAATTACGGCAATTATTCCAATCGCCAAAATCAGCGGCAAAGGCAGGCCATAAATAAAAAGTTGCGACACCCACAAGAGACTGAAAGTTAAAGTCATTCCGAAGTCGGGTTGTAGAATGAGGAGGCAAACTATTATTAGCAAAAGTGCGGCGGAAATTCCGTATTTGATATACCATTTTGCGAAATAAAATCGCTGCAAAAGAAAGGCGTTGAAGACGATGAAGAATGTTTTGGCGAACTCAGATGGCTGTAGGGTGAACCCTGCAAATGAAATCCATCTTTTTGCGCCTTTTGCCTCCGATCCAAAAAGCAAAACCATCACCAAAAGCACTAGCGAAAACGATAGTCCAACCAAAGAGAAAATTTTGATTTTTTCCTGATCTAAAAAGGAAATTACGATCAGTAAAATCATCGCAATCATCGCAAAAACCATCTGCTTTTTTACGAAAAAAAATTTATCGACACTGATTTTCTTGGCGATTGCCGGACTAGAGCTGGCGGTCATCATCAAGCCAAAAACCATGATTCCGAGCACCAGAAAAAAATTAATTTTATCAATATCGATCCACCATTTTTTGAAAGTATTGAGGTAACGACGATCGAAAATGCTGTTTGATTTGATGTCCCAGCTATCCATGATTTTATTGGTTTGGTAATGATTTAGAAAAGAGATGCGCGGCGATTAAAAACTTTTCTTTAGAATTTTTCTATCTTTTAGTTTGGAAGATTAGATCCCGAGACAAGTTTGGGATCTATCTCAACCAACCCGCAATACCCCACCAAAAATGAAACCAGGATACACATACATCGTTGGTAATCATCAACGAAGCGTTTTCTACATTGGCGTCACCAACGATTTGGAAAGAAGAATTTCCGAACATAAAAAAGCGAAGATTGCAAATTTAGCAAAAAATATCGCTGCAAATATCTGCTTTATTACGAATCATTCGAAAATATTTCTGACGCAATTACGCGAGAAAAACAGCTAAAAAACTGGCATCGAGAATGGAAATTAAATTTGATAAAATCGGTAAATCCGAAATTGAAAGATTTAAGTTCCCAATTAGGAATAGATCCCGAAACAAGTTCGGGATGACGTCGCGACAAGCTCCAACTCCATTAAAATAAAAATAAAATCATGACAAAAAAATCCTCAAACAAAATGTGGGGCGGAAGATTTGATGCTAAGCCGTCAAATTTGATGCAGGAAATAAATCAATCGATCACTTTCGATTGCAAGCTCTACAAGCAAGATATTCGCGGCTCTAAAGCGCATGCGAAAATGCTTTCCGCAGTGGGAATTTTAACAAAATCAGAAGCACAAAAAATTTCTGACGGACTTAATCGAATCGAAAAAGAAATCGAATCCGGTAAATTTAATTTCAAAATCGAACTCGAAGATATTCACATGAATATCGAATCTCGTTTGAAAGAAATTATCGGAGATGTAGCTGGGAAGCTGCACACAGCAAGGTCTCGCAATGATCAAGTCGCAACAGATTTTCGCCTTTTTGTGCGCGATGAAATTGATGAAATCGCCAAACTTCTCGCCGATTTGCAAAAAAATTTAGTCAAAAAATCTGAAGAAAATCTTGATGTAATAATGCCAGGATTCACTCATTTGCAAGTTGCACAGCCAGTACTTTTCTCACATCATTTGCTTGCTTATTTTGAAATGTTTAAGCGCGATTCCTCTCGCCTTTCTGACTTAAGAAAAAGAATGAATGAATGTCCTCTAGGCGCTTGTGCATTGGCTGGAACCTCTTTTCCAATTGATCGCAAAATGACCGCGAAAGAGCTCGGATTTGATGCGCCAACTGCAAATTCAATGGATTCAGTTTCTGATCGCGATTTCGCCATAGAATTACTTTTTTGTCTGGCGCTAATTTCCACGCATCTTTCGCGCCTCGCCGAAGAAATCGTTATTTGGATGAGCAAAGGTTTTAAATTCATCAACCTCTCTGACGCCTTTACTTCCGGCAGCTCGATAATGCCGCAGAAAAAAAATCCTGACGCGGCAGAATTAGTTCGCGGCAAAAGCGGTCGAATTTTCGGCGCAGTTTTTTCACTTCTTACAACCATCAAAGGCCTTACTCTCACCTACTCCAAAGACATGCAGGAAGATAAGGAACCGGTTTTTGATGCCGTCACAAATTCCAAACTTTGCCTGCGCGCAATGAGCGGAATGATTGCCGACATGAAAGTGAATAAAAAAAATATGCTTGCGATGGCTGGAGCTGATTATGCCTGCGCTACTGACATTGCCGATTGGTTGGTAAAAAACCTAAAAATGCCTTTCCGCGAGGCGCATCATGCAACAGGAGCAATCGTGAAAATGGCTGAAACTAAAGGCTTGGCGCTACATGAATTAAAACTTTCGGATCTGCAAAAAATTGAGAAAAAAATCTCGGCAAAAATTTTTGATGTGCTTTCGGTTCAAAATTCCGTTGCCAGCCGCACTTCAATCGGCGGCACTTCTCCACTCAGAGTGAAAGAAGAAATCGCTAAAGCGAAAAAGTTTTTGAGATAAAATTATGAAATTTAAAAATCTCTTTTGGATAATTTTTATTTCTTTTTTCGCTGTTAGTTCTTGTGGGAAAAAAGGCGCTTTGGAAAAGCCCGAGACCTACAAACGCCCTAGTTTTGACAATGTTATCGATGATTAATTATCTGCAGAAATTTCTCGATTTGCTTTGTGCTATTAGCTTTTGAAATTCCGTTTTTAATCACAAAATCTGCAAGCTTTTTTCTCTCTGAATTTTTTGCCTGCTTGGTGTAAATTTGTGCGAATCTTTTTTCGACAATCTTTTTATTTTTAGCAAAGTTTTTGGGATCTTTCTTCTTTTCTCGCGCTAAAAATCTTTTTTTCTGAACAGCCTTAGAAGCAATAACAGCAAGGATAAAATCACATTCATAAGATTCTGTTTCGAGCAGAAGTGGAATGTTTAAAACGGCAATTTTTTTGCCAGATTTTTTTGATTCTTTTAAAAATTCTAAATGTTTTTTTCTGACTTTCGGATGAAGAATTTTTTCTAAAATTTTTAATTTTCTTTCGTCAGAAAAAACGATTTTTCCTAAAATTTTTCGATCAATTTTTTGCTCAATAAAACTTTCTGGAAATTTTCTTTTAACCTCGAGAAGTGTTTCTCTGTCTGATTCCAGCAATTTATGAACTTCGGCATCAGCATCAAAAACCGCCGCACCTTCTTTGGCAAAAACTTCTGCAACAAAATTTTTCCCAGAAGCAATTCCTCCAGTTAAGCCAATAATTTTCATTTTAATTCTTCAGGAATTTTTACCGAACAAATTTCTAAATTTTCTCTCACATTGCCTTTCAATTTTTCGAGATTTTCTTTGGAATTTGCTTCACATCTTGCCACCAAAACCGATTGTGTATTGGAAGCACGAATCAGCCACCAGCCCATATCAGTTGTGACTCTAATTCCATCAATATCATTAAATTGTAAGCCAGATTTCTTTAAACTTTCTTTAAGCTCTTCAACGATTTTAAATTTTCTTTCTTCAGAAACATCGATACGAATTTCCGGAGTAGAAAAAGTTTTAGGCAATGATTTGCGCATTTCCGCCAAAGAAATTTTTGCAGTTGCAACAATGTCAATTATGCGAATTGCGGCGTAAAGTGCGTCATCAAAACCAAAATATTTGTCAGCAAAAAATATGTGACCAGACATCTCTCCAGCCAGTGCTGCTTTGGTTTCTTTCATTTTTGCTTTGATAAATGAATGTCCAGTTTTCCACATCACCGCTTCACCGCCATGTTTTTTAATTTCGTCAAATAACACATTGCTGGCCTTGACATCGGCGATGATCGTTGCGCCTTTTTTTTCTTTCAAAATTTCACGAGCGTAAAAAACCATCAACTGATCGCCCCAGATGATTTCACCTTCACTATCAACCACGCCGATACGGTCGCCATCGCCATCAAAAGCAATTCCCAAATCACAATTTTGATCGACAACAACTTTGATTAAATCTTGCAAATTCTTTGCAACTGTAGGATCGGGATGATGATTTGGAAATGTCCCATCAATTTCTTCAAATAACAAAATATGGTCAGCAACGATGCGCTTACTCAAACGCGCCATTATTTCTCCAGCGGCGCCATTGCCATTATCCCAAGCGATTTTTAATTTTTTTCTTGGCGCAAATTCGTCAATTTCATCAAGTAAAACGCTGTTGCTTTCCGCTAAAAAACAGTCGGAAAGAATTCTTTCGACATATTCGTCACGCACGTCTTTCTTGCTTAGAGCGCCCTCGCCGCTGATAAAATCAGCTTTTTCAGCAAGCTTTGCCAATTCCAAAATATCGTCGCCAAAAAATGGACGATCCTTCAATAGCATTTTAAAACCATTGTGAGTGCCGGGATTGTGTGAGCCGGTCACCATAATTCCCGCATCGCAAGACAAGTTATAAACCGAGAAATAAAGCATCGGAGTTGGGCCAACGCCAACATCAATTATTTCCAAACCAGTCTCTAGCAAGCCTTGAATCAATTGTTCTTTAAGAGCTGGGGAACTAACGCGCCCATCGCAGGCAACAGAGATTTTTTTCTTGCTATTTTTACGCAAAAAACTGCCGAAAGATTTTCCGACAAAAAATGCATCCTTGTCGAACAAGGTTTCGTTGTAGATTCCGCGAATGTCGTAGGCGCGAATGATTGAAGGGTGAAAAGTGTGTTTCATGAAATTTTTCCTACTATTGGAGATGAAGGCGAAGCGAATTTTTTTCTTTCCATTCTGCCGGCAAGATAAGCGGCGCGGCCGGCTTCGATTGCAAGTTTCATGGCGTGCGCCATGAGAATTGGATTTTGCGCTTTGGCGATTGCGGTGTTCATTAGAACGCCGGCGCAGCCAAGTTCCATGGCGATTGCGGCGTCAGAAGCCGTGCCAACTCCGGCATCAACTAAAACCGGAACTTTTGATTGTTCGACGATGAATTCGATGTTTAAGCGATTCTGAATTCCGAGACCAGAACCGATTGGAGCTGCAAGCGGCATGATGGCGCAGCAGCCGATATCTTCGAGTTCTCTGGCAACAATTGGATCATCGGAAGTGTAAACCATTACGTCAAAACCGTCTTTGATCAACATTTCCGCGGCTTTGATGGTTTCAACAACTTTTGGGTAAAGAGTTTTTTCGTCAGCTAAAACTTCGAGTTTTACCAATTTCCATCCACCAGCAGCGCGAGCTAGGCGCAAAGTGCGCACCGCATCATCGGCGGTAAAACATCCCGCAGTATTTGGAAGGTAGGTATATTTTTTTGGATCGAGAAAATCTTGCAACATTGGCTCGCCTTTTTTCTCGATATTCACGCGACGAACTGCAACCGTGACAATCTCCGCGCCAGATGCCTCAATGGCTGCCGCGGTTTCTTGGAAATCTTTGTATTTACCGGTTCCAACCAAAAGACGGGAAGAAAATTTGTGGCCAGCTATTTCGAAAAAATCTTGAGTCATACACTTTATAAGGTCCCCGAGCGGAGTCGAGGGGCCGTGAGTTTGTATTCCGGCCCCTCAACTCCGCTCGGGGACCTGATTTTAACTAACCACCAAATTTGCTTGGGAAAACTGTAATTAAAAACAAAACTGTTGGTGCAACTAGCATCATGCCGTCAAGTCTATCAAGCACTCCACCATGTCCTGGAATGATCGTTCCAGAATCCTTTACGCCACAAATTCGTTTAAATTTTGACTCAAGCAAATCACTTGCCTGTTCAATCAAAGCCAAAAATGCACTGATAAAAACAAAAAACAAAACTCCACCAGCAAACATGAATGAGCTCATAAAGCCTATTATAACGCTCGCAACAACTCCACCTGCAAGACCTGACCAGGTTTTATTTGGACTGATATTTGGCGCTAATTTTGTTCCGCCTAAAGTCCTGCCAGCAAAAAATGCAAAAATGTCGGTCGCCCAAATTACGGCAAACATCCAGAATAAAATGTCAGCGTCGTAAAGTCGGATTTTAATGACGGAATAAACTGGAATCAGAATGTAAAAAAATCCGATTATGCGCCATTTTTTTTGATCGGGCTGATTTTTAGTCATGTCGATCCACTCAACTGTCATCATCATCGCAACTGCAATCGCGATTAAAATGAAAAGATTTTTCGAATAAAAAATCGCGTAAAGAGCGAAGGGAATTAAGATTAGAGCGGTGACAACGCGCTGCTTAGTATTTTCGCGCGGATCAAGAAAATGAATGTGCGAGATGATTTTATTGAAGAAATTTCGCACCAAAAAAACCGGTTTTTCTAAAATGCTGAGCAATTTTGTGAGCTTATCTTTTTCCATATCGCCTCTCTCTTTGGTTAAAATTTTTTATCGCGTCGAGTAAATCTTTTTTGCCGAAATCAGGCCAGAAAGTTGGAGTGAAATAAAATTCGCTATAAGCAATTTGCCACAGCAGAAAATTACTAACTCGCAGATCGCCCGCGGTTCTGATTAGAAGGTCGGGATCTGAAATTTCTGGATGATAAAGATTTTGCGAGATCAACTCTTCGTTGATTTGCGAGAGGCTAATTTTGCCTTCACTAGTCGCAAGCGCTATCTTCCTCACCGCATCGGCAATTTCTTGTCTGGCGCCATAAGAAAAGGCGATATTTAGCGTCAGAGCCGAATTGTTTTTGGTGACGTTTTGAATTTTATCGATTTTAGCTTTCGCTGATTCGGAAACTTTTTCGAGATTTCCTGAAATCACAATTTTGATATTTTTTTCCATCAAAGGCTTGGTTTCTTTTTCGAGATATTCCTCGAGCAGCTTCATCAGATAATCCACTTCCTCCTGCGGACGATTCCAGTTTTCGGAGGAAAAAGCATAAACAGTGAGAAATTTCACGCCGAGTTCGATGCAATTTTCTGCAACTTTGCGTAAATTTTCCGAACCGTTTTTATGTCCAATTTTTAGCGGAAGATTTTTTTGCTTCGCCCATCTGGCATTGCCATCCATGATGATGGCAATATGCTGAGGAATGTTGTAATTACTAGCTTCATCGCGATTTTTTTTGCGGGAAAAAAACATTAAATTTTCATCAAATCTTTTTCTTTTACGAGAACAGCATCATCAACTTTCTTGACGAATTCATCGGTAATTTTTTGCACGATGTCAGTGAAGGAATGGCTCTGATCTTTGCCGAGTTCTTTTTCGTGTTTTTTAAATTCGTCGAGAACATCACGACGAATATTGCGCAGCGCGATTTTTTTGTCTTCGCCATATTTTTTCGCGAGCTTCACTAAATCGCGGCGACGTTCTTCACTAAGTTTGGGAATAGCAATGCGCAGCGTCGTTCCATCAACCATCGGATTAAAACCGAGATTGGCATTGATGATGGCTTTTTCCAAAGCCTTAACATTTTCGCGATCCCAAACTTGCACCGAAAGAGTTGTGGCTTCAGGCACCGATATGCTCGCCACTTGGGAAATCGGCATCATGCTGCCGTAAACTTCGACTCTGATGGCATCGAGCAAATTCGGATTTGCGCGCCCAGTTGAAATTGAATCCATGTCGCGCTTCAGCGAATTCATGGTTTCATCCATTTTGTTGCGAGTTTTTTCGGCGAGTTGATTGATCATAAATTTTGGGATTTAGTTCAATTGATAATCGTAAATTTTCCTCTTCCGCAAACCACTTCCTGCAAGGCATTTTCCTCTTTGATCGAGAAAACTACGATTGGGAGTTTGTTGTCTTTGGCGAGAGTAATTGCGGTTTGATCCATGACGCGGAGATCTTGTTTGATAACGTCGATATATTTTACTTTTTCGTAGCGCGTAGCGGTTTTATCGACTTTTGGATCTGCGGAATAAACGCCATCAACTTGCGTGCCTTTCAAAATTACATCGCATCCCATTTCAACGGCGCGTAGGATCGCGGCGGTGTCAGTTGTAAAAAATGGATTTCCAGTTCCAGCAGAAAAAATAACAACACGACCTTTTTCGAGATGGCGAGCGGCACGGCGCTTGATGTAAGGCTCACAAACGGTATTCATCGGAATTGCCGAAAGCATGCGCGTATCAACTTTTTTCGCATCAAGTGCTGATTGCAAAGCAAGGCCGTTGATGCAGGTAGCAAGCATTCCCATGTAGTCCGCACTAACGCGCTCCATTCCAGCTGCAGCTTGAGAAACTCCACGAAAAATATTGCCGCCGCCAACAACAACACAAACTTCGCAGCCCAACTTATGCGCGGAAATTATTTGATTGCAGATTTTTGAAATTGCTTGCGGATCGTGACCAAAAGCTCTGTCTCCCATCATCGCTTCACCGGAGACTTTGAAGAGGATTCGTTTGAATTTTAGATCAGATTTCATTTTCTTAGAGTTTACTCGATCTTGATATAGGCGCTTAAGGCCGCCCTTAAGCGCCGGATTTTCTAACTCCTAAAAATGCGAAGCATTTTTATCTGGTCATTGATGCCACTTCAGCAGCGAAATCATTTTCTTTCTTTTCGATGCCGTCACCAAGAATGAAAAGCTTAAAACCAGAAATTTTTGTCGCAGAATTTTCTTTAGAAAATTTCGCAATCAAGTCTTTGATTTTGACTTTGTCATCCATCACAAAAAGCTGCTCTAAAAGAACCACTTCTTCGTAATATTTTCTGATGCGACCTTCGATCATTTTATCGATGATGCTTTCAGGCTTTCCTGAGGCGCGAGCTTGTTCTTTGAGAATTTCAGTTTCGCGAGCAAGTTTTGCTGGCTCAACATTTTCGATTGCAAGAGCATCTGGTTTTGCAGCAGCAATATGCATCGCAATTTGTTTGCCAATTTCGTGCAATTTTTCTTCAGAAGCAGTTGATTCGAGAGCAACCAACACGGCGATTTTTCCCATGTTTGGAGCAATTGAATTGTGAATATAACTAACAACCAAACCTTGCGAAACCTCTAGAGAAGCGAGACGACGAATGTTGATATTTTCGCCAATTACGCCGATTTGACCTTTAACTTCTTCATCTTTTTCAGCCTGAAATTTGGCGATATCATCACCAAAAGCCAAAGCTTCTTGAGAAATTTTAGCGACGAATTTTTGGAAATTTTCGTTACGAGCAACGAAGTCAGTTTCAGAATTAACTTCAACTACCGCAGCTTTTTTTCCAGAAATCGCAACGGCTACAACGCCTTCAGAAGCGATGCGGCCAGATTTTTTTGCCGCAGAGGAGAGGCCTTTTTTACGAAGCCAATCAACCGACTTTTCAAAATCGTCAGAATTTTCGGCCAAAGCTTTGTTGCAATCTGCGATACCGCATCCTGTGGTTTCGCGCAGTTTTTTAATGAGTGCTAAATCCGCCATATTTTCGAAATTTAAGAATTTTAAGAAAGAAATTTAGAGAATTTAAACCGCGCCGCCTTCCCTACTAACAACTTGCGGCAACGCGGTTTAAATTATTTTTTTGCAGCTGGTTTTTTTGCCGCCGGTTTTTTAGTGACAACTTTTACGTCAGATTTTTTTGCCGCCGGTTTGCTAGATTTTTTTTCAGATTTTTCGTCTTTTTTTGCCGCCGGTTTTTCGTCTTTTTTGTGATGATCTTTTTTAGCAGGTTTTTTGTCGTCAGATTTGTGCGAATCGTGCTTTGCGGCAGGTTTTTTCAATTCGTGAATATTTGCCGGCAATTCGTCGCCTTCAAATTTTGAAACATCAACACCAGCCAAAGCCATGTTTTCTTTAATTCCAGCGATTGCTGCATCAGAAATTAAACGACAGAAAAGTTTGATTGATTTTGCTGAATCGTCATTTCCTGGAATTGGGTAAGCAATGCCTTCTGGATTGCAGTTAGTATCAAGAATTGCCATGATTGGAATGTTGAGTTTCTTAGCTTCAGCAACCGCCAAGGTTTCTTTGTTGGTATCGATAACGAAAACCAAATCTGGATATCCGCCCATGTTTTTGATGCCGCCCAAAGCTTGCTCAAGCTTTGTTCTTTGTCTTTCAAGAACGAGCTTTTCTTTTTTATTATAACCGAATTCAGAATCGGCGAGTTTTTCTTCGATTTGCTTCAAGGTTTTGATTGATTGAGAAACCGTTTTCCAGTTTGTCAACATGCCGCCTAACCAACGGAAATTTACGTAATATTGACCACATCTTTTTGCTGCTTCAGCAACTGGATCAATGGCTTGTTTCTTGGTTGCAACGAATAAAATTCGACCGTTATTTTTAGCGATTTCTTTCACAATTTTTAGCGAATTGTGAAGCAAGCTGGCAGTTTTGTTGAGGTCGATGATGCTGATGCCGTTGCGGTTTGTGTGGACATATTTCGCCATTTTTGGATTACGGCGCATGGTCTTGTGACCGAAGTGAATTCCAGCTTCGAGGAGTTGTCTGATGCTGAATTGAGGAAGTTCTGTTTTTGACATAATTTAAAAAATATTGGTTAGTTACCAAAAAGCAGCAAATCAGCCCAAGTCTTGATTAACAAGGCTTGAAGCCAACACCAAAGCGCTGTTTTTGTGGAATTAAAAATGAAAATCGCCTGAAGAACTCAAGCGAGGCGGGGCTTTCTAGGAATCGATTGAAAAATTGCAACCTAATTTTTTTACGAAAATGCCGTCACAATCAGAATCAAAATTGCCAGAGCAAAACTCATGTAAAGCATCACCACAAAACAAGAATTTTGCAGCGAAAATATGCCCGGTTTTTTTACGGCGGTTGATTTTTCACCCACCACTTTTTCCGCCTCAAATTCAGTCTTTTTCTTTAAAAATTTTGCCAAAAGTTTTCCGATTAAAAATCGCTCGATGACAAAAATCCAAAAAACATAAACCGCGATTGGAATTAGAGCTGGCCAGATTTTTAAGAAAAATTTTAGCATTTTTTTAAAAGAATTTTATTGTTTAGCTTCAAAGAGAAGCTCTAAAACTAGAAGCACAAAACTAAATCGAAAATCAAAATCATGATAATTTTTCCAGCAATCGATCTTAAAAACGGCCAATGTGTGCGCCTGTTTAAAGGCGACATGAATCAGGCGACAATTTTTAATTCTAGCCCAAAAAATCAGGCACAAGAATTTGAAAAATCCGGTTTCAAATTTTTACACATTGTTGATTTGGACGGCGCCATTGCTGGTGAAAGCAGAAATGAAGAATCGGTAAAAGAAATTTTATCCGCGATAAAAATTCCGACTCAACTTGGTGGCGGGATCAGAAATTTAGAGCAAATTGAGAAATGGCTTAACTTAGGCGTGAGCCGCGTAATTCTTGGAACAATCGCCGCAAAAAATCCTGAATTAGTGATTGAAGCCTGCAAAAAATTTCCCGGAAAAATCGTGATTGGAATTGATGCAAAAAACGGCTTCGTTGCAACTGAAGGCTGGGTTGAAACTTCTGAAATTTCAGTTTTGGAACTAGCAAAAAAATTCGAAGATTGCGGTGTAAGCGCTATAATTTACACCGACATTTCTCGCGATGGAACCTTATCTGGCGCTGATTTGGAAGGAACAAAAAAACTAGCACAATCGCTAAAAATTCCCGTAATCGCTTCTGGCGGAGTTTCTAATTTTGACGATGTTTTAAAAATTAAAGATCTGGAAAAAGATGGTGTAATCGGCGCCATTGTTGGCCGCGCGATTTATGACAAAAAAGTGAAAGCGGAAGATTTGGTGCGACTGTGATGCAATAATCAGCGATTATTTCTGACTCGCAAGATTTAGCTCCCCGAGCAAAGTGACTTATGATTTCAGCTCCCCACACTGCGTCGAGGGGGTAAGAAAGCAAACTCTTATCCCCTCGACTCCGCTCGGGGAGCTGAGAGGTTTCGTAGAACTAAAAAGTTTTAGTCTATCGCAGAATAACACCCCCCGACAATCAACAAATTCTCCTTGAACTTTACTCCTTTACTCCTAGCTTGCGCCGCCCCAATTTTTTAAACTTAAATCCCTAAATCAAATGCGTTATCTAGCCTTGACCGAGAAGGATCGGCAAGAGATGCTTGCCGCTATCGGCGTCTCTAAAATTGATGAACTTTACGATGCTGTTCCACAAGAATTTTTGCGTCAAAAACCAATCGAAAATTTGCCAAATCACCAAGGCGAAATTGAGGTAGAAAATGCCCTACAAATCATGGCACAAAAAAATCGTGCCGCTTCTGCCGGCGCATTTTTCCTCGGCGCTGGATGCTACAAACATCACATTCCAGCCGCTGTTGATCACATCATTCAGCGTTCAGAATTTTTAACTTCTTACACGCCATATCAGCCAGAAATTTCGCAAGGAACTTTGGCAACAATTTTCCAATTCCAAAGCATCATCGCGCTGCTTACTGGAATGGAAATTGCCAATGCTTCAATGTATGACGGAGCCACGTCAATGGCGGAAGCGTGTCTCATGGCGCTGCGCATAAAATCGGGCAGAAAAAACATCGCAACTCTTGGTCACATTCATCCAGATTATCTCGACGTCACCAAAACTTATCTCGATTTGAATGAGGCAAAATTCACTGTCAATATCGACGAATCCTGCGCTGCAGTCATTGTGCAATATCCCGATTTTTACGGCGAAATTAACAATCTCGACGAAGTTAGAAAAAAATGCGAAGCAGCCGGCGCGCTACTGATTGTAGTCACTAACGAGATTTTATCACTCGGACTTCTCGCCGCACCAAAACAAGCCGACATCGCAGTTGGCGAGGCTTCAAGCCTTGGCGTTGGATTAAATTTCGGCGGCCCACTTTTAGGATTCTTCGCTTGCCGCAAAGAATTCGTGCGTCAAATGCCGGGAAGAATTTGTGGTGCCACAACTGATGTTGATGGAAAGCCTGGCTATGTTCTAACGCTCAACGCTCGCGAACAACATATTCGCCGCGAAAAGGCAACTTCTAACATTTGTTCAAACCAAGGCCTTTGCGCCACCGCCTTCACAATTCACGCCTCATTGCTTGGTGAAAATGGCTTCAAAAAACTTGCTCTAATCAATCACGGCAAGGCTTGCGAGCTTGCTGACATTTTAGCAAAAGTGAAAGGCGTGAAAATTTTGAACAAAAATTTCTTCAATGAATTCACAATCGAACTCAGCAAAGACGCAGCAGAAGTGAATCAAAAACTTCTCGAAAAAAACATCATCGGCGGATTTGCTGACGGCAAAAAAATGATTCTCGCGGTTAGCGAATTAACTTCCAAAGCTGATATGGAAACTTTGGCAACTGAGTTAGAAAAAATTTTAAATTAGGATAACCATGACATTTACCCCAAAAGAAATCGGCGGATTAAATCACGAAACCGAACTCCTCATCAAACAATCGCGTCCTGGAGCTTGCGGCGTTGATTTGCCTGAGGTGGTGAATTTTTCCCTACGCACTGGCCAAGAAAAGCGTGAAAAAATCGGACTAGCGGAAGTCAACGAACCGCAAGTGATTCGCCATTTTGTGCGCTTGTCGAATCAGAATTATTCAATCGATGCCGGCTTTTATCCGCTGGGCTCATGCACCATGAAACATAATCCGCGCCTCAATGAAAAAATGGCGCGCTTACCTGGTTTTGCCGATATCCATCCGCTGCAAGACGAATCAACCGTCCAAGGCGCTTTGGAATTGATGTTTAATTTACAAAATTGGCTCACAACTTTAACCGGCCTTGGCGCGGCTTCGCTTGCTCCAGCGGCTGGTGCGCAGGGTGAATTGGCGGGAATGTTGGTGATAAAAAAAGCTCATGAAAAAAATGGCGAAGCTGAAAGCAGAAAAATTGTTTTAATTCCAGATTCAGCTCATGGCACAAACCCAGCAACCGCAGCAATGTGCGGCTTTCAAATCAAAGTTATTCCGAGCAATTCCGAAGGTTTAATCGATGTTGCAGCTCTAGAAAAATTGGTTGCCGAGCATGGCAAATCAATCGCCGGCACGATGATCACCAATCCAAACACCTGCGGCAAATTCGAAAAAGACATCAAAAAAATCGCCGATTTAATTCACTCGGTTGGTGGCTATTTCTATTGCGACGGCGCCAATTACAACGCCATTGTAGGCAAAGTTCGCCCTGCTGATATTGGTGTTGACGTGATGCATTTCAATTTGCACAAAACCTTCTCAACTCCGCATGGCGGTGGCGGACCTGGCTCCGGCCCGATTGCGGTTCGCAAAGAATTGGTAGAATTTTTACCAACTCCGCATGTCGAAAAACATGGAAACACCTACAAACTCGTAGCTCCAAAAACAACTTGCGGAAAAGTAAAAGGTTTTAACGGACAATTCGGAATGCATGTTCGCGCCTTGACTTACATGCTTTCACATGGAACTGACGGTTTGCAAAAAGTTGCTGAAGATGCGGTTTTAAGCGCCAATTACATCCTCGCAAAATTAAAAGATCACTATCACGTGCCATTTACAGGCAACTGCATGCACGAATGTTTGCTCACCGATAAAATCCAAAAAGCGCAAGGCATTTCAACGCTCGACATCGCCAAAACTTTGGTTGAGTTTGGCATTCACCCAATGACTGTCTTCTTCCCGCTCGTTGTTTCTGGCGCAATGCTCATCGAACCAACAGAAACTGAAACCAAAGAAACTGTCGATGAATTTATCGACACCATGATTTTCATCGCCAAAGAAGTTGTCGAAGGTCGCGGCGAAAAATTCCATAACTATCCGCTCAACACACCGCGTCGTCGCCTTGACGACGTGAAGGCCGCGAAAAACCCAATCACGACTTGGATGCAATTATGAAAAAACGCTCAGCATTTTCACTGTTAGAAATCTCTGTAGTTTTAATGGTGATTGCTGTGCTAACCGCCACTGTCACGCAAGGTGTTGGCTTGATAAGTTCAGCTAGAATTGCCGGAGCAAGATCAATCACTTCAAAATCTCCGGTACCAAACATTCCTGGGCTTATCGCCTGGTATGAAACTTCACTGAAAGAATCTCTCAAAGATGGTGAAAATGTTGACGGCGTGCAAATAACCACTTGGCACGATATCAGTCCAAATTCCATTGCTGCCAAGAAAAATAAACTCACCAAAACCGCTGGAAACGACGCTCTTTACCGGCTCGCTGGCATCAACAAAGTTCCAAGCATTTTATTTAACGGCTCAGGAAAAGTGACGATTTCAGCTTTTTATCAAGGCGATATCACACAAGCGACAGTCTTTCTGGTATTTCAACCAAACTTCTCTCCAAGCTCTACACAAGTTATTCCGTTCGACTCCTACAACGGACAAAATCGTTTTTCTATCGGGATCAAAAACAACGCGGTGCGTCTTGATAATGGCACTGGCGCTGACACAGGAACTGGCAGCAATCCAGCCAGCTTCAGCTCAGGTAGTGCTTATGCGGTAGCCGCTTACATCAATGGCTCATCCTCTGGTGCTTATGTCAATAATGCCACAACCCTAGCCGGTGCTGCAAACATTGATTCTGGATCAAATTCGCTAAATGGAGTTTCAATCGGCGCTGATAAAAACGGTAACTCTGGCTTCACCGGATTCATTTCGGAAATTATCATTTACAACCGCCCACTCAAGCTACAGGAACGCAAAGATGTCATGTCCTATTTATCGAAAAAATATAAAATTTCTGTCAGTGGAATTTAACGGATTTTAATCGCTATTTCATGCCGGTCTCCTCTTCAAAAATAAAAACCACATCTCTTTCTAGAGGCAATGATGGCGCGTTTCTACACTACATGCGCGAGATTCAGAAATTCCCTATTCTGACTGCTGAAGAAGAAAAAAAATACGCCATTAGCTTCGCCGAAACTGGCGACAAAGAAGCGGCAAAAATGCTGATTCAAAGCCACTTGCGACTAGTTGTAAAAATGGCGGGCAAATATCGAAATTACGGATTGCCAATCGTTGATTTAGTCGCCGAAGGAAATTTGGGATTGATGCAGGCCGTAAAAAAATTCGATGTTAATAAAGGCTTCCGCTTCTCTACTTACGCCATGTGGTGGATTCGCGCCTTCATGCAAGATTATGTTTTACGCTCTTGGTCTTTAGTAAAAATCGGCACAACTGCGGCGCAGAAAAAACTTTTTTTCAATCTTCATAAAATCAAAAAAAGATTGGGCATGACTGACGCTACACTAGCGCCAGATCAGGTTGCGCGCATCGCTCACGATTTAAACGTTTCGCAAAAAGAAGTGAGCGACATGAGTTCGCGCCTTGCGCAAGGCGACACTTCTCTCAACAAGTTGGTTGGCGATGATGATGACGCCAAAGAAATGGTTGATCTCATGGCCGCAGACCAAGTCAGCCAAGAGGAAATTGCTATTCAAAATCAGGAAAAATCGCGCCAAGAATCACTATTTCATCAGGCCTTTAAAACTCTAAATGATCGCGAAAAAGATATTTTGTTCAAACGCCAAATGTCCGACGAATCCTTAACTCTGGAAGAGCTGAGTCAGGTCTACAAAGTCTCGCGCGAACGTATTCGCCAAATTGAAGAAAATGCGATTCGAAAAATTCGTAAAAAAATTTCAGAACTTCAAAAAGAAAACAAAAAATGTTCACTGGAATAGTCACAAATATTGGGCGAGTTGAGGAGATAAATCTTAATCAAAAACAGGATTTGTTGTTAAAAATTTCCGTCACAGAAAAGATCAATCGCAAACTGGAAATCGGCTGTTCTATTGCTTGCAACGGCATTTGCTTAACTTTGATTTCCAAAAAAACTTCCGGCAAAAAAAATGTTTTTTCCTTTCAAGCCTCAAAAGAAACCTGCGTAAAAACCACTTTAGCCAATTGGCGAATTGGCGAATTAATAAACTTGGAATTCTCTTTGCGTCTCGGCGACGAGCTTGGTGGGCACTTGGTTTCAGGCCATATTGACGGAGTTGTAAAAATCACCAAAATCATCGCGGTCAAAGATTCAAAAAAATTTATTTTCGCAGCAAAAAAAGATTTGCTGAAATTCATCGCGCCGAAAGGCTCAGTTGCGCTCAACGGCGTTTCTCTGACAGTGAATGAAGTGACAAAAAATTCCTTCAGCGTGAATTTAATTCCGCACACAATTGCTCATACTGCTTTCAAAAATTCGAAAATCGGCGATACGATTAATCTCGAAATCGACACTCTGGCGCGCTACGCCGCAAAAATTTTAAAAAAATGACCAGCAACGAAAAAAAATATCTCGCGACAATTCCCGAAATTATTTCCGAAGCTAAGCAAGGAAAAATGTTCATTTTGGTTGACGATGAAAGTCGTGAGAATGAAGGAGATTTGGTGATTCCAGCACAACTTTGCGACGATCAAAAAGTGAATTTCATGGCCAGGTATGGACGCGGATTAATCTGTCTTGCACTTACAGAAAAAAGGATTGGCGAGCTTGATCTGCCTTTAATGGCGATGAATAATGAATCGCGCCACAAAACCGCATTTACAGTTTCCATCGAGGCACGCAGCGGAATTTCCACCGGAATTTCTGCGCAAGATCGCGCCAAAACAATTCGCGATGCCATCGATCAAAAAAAAGGTAAAGAAGCGATTGTCAGCCCCGGACATATTTTTCCGCTTAAAGCACAAAACGGCGGCGTTCTAGTGCGCGCTGGCCACACTGAAGCTGCAGTCGATATTGCAAAACTCGCCAACCTAAATCCTTCCGGCGTAATTTGCGAAATTATGAATGATGATGGCTCGATGGCGCGCTTGCCTGATCTCATCAAATTTGCCAGAACTCATCAGATGAAAATCGCCACTATCGCCGATCTCATCGAATATCGCCGCAAAAATGAAAAATTAATTGAAGTGATCGAGCGCAAAAAATTCGTCAGCAAAATTGCCGGGGAATTTAACGCGACAATTTATCGCAGCAAAATCGACGGTGTTGAGCACATTGCTTTAGTAAAAGGAAAAATCGACAAGGCAGCGCCAACTCTGGTTCGGATGCATCACTTAAATATTTTAACTGATTGTTTAGACGACGCTACTGATCCAAGAAGCGGCTTATTTGCAAAAGCATTAAAGAAAATTTCTAAGGCGGGAAATGGCGTTGTGGTTTTGATCAGACAACCAAGCGAATCTCTGTCGAATTTATTTTTCAGCGAAGAAAATCAGCAAAAAAATCAGGAAAAAATTTTGAGAAATTATGGAATCGGCGCACAAATTTTATCCGATTTAGGAGTAAAAAATTTAACTTTGTTGACCAACTCGAAGAAGTCAGTTGTAGGCTTAGAAGGATACGGAATTAAAATTCTCGATTATCAAAAAATTCGGTGATTATCACCCGACTCACAAAAGACAGATCCCGAAACAAGTTCGGGATGACATTCTGGAAGTTCGGGATGACATTCTGGACAAGAGCCACCTAAGTCGTCATCCCAAACTTGTTTCGGGATCTACTTCGCGCAGCAATCCCATCAAAAAAACTTAGAACTGATTTTTAGTCCTACGCATTGCGGCTAAAACCACGATGAAGAAAACTGTCACCAACATCAGTTCGATAAAATGCGGCATAATTTTAAGCAGAATTTCCTTTGTCAGAACATTATTCTGACTTCCGATCAAAACCTTGTAAGGATATTTCTCCATATTTCTAACGATCAAATAATGACCTTTTTGCTTGAAAGGAGAAAATTTTGAAACCAATTCCGGATGCATCGATTGAGTAGAAAATTGTAAACTATTCAACAATTCCTTATCCTCAGAGAACAGCCCAGATTCTGATTCCATCAGCACTTTGTTATTGCTATCCAAAATGGCAAAATCATCGCCATAATAGCCAGTGAGGCGCTTAAATTTTTCTACCAGATTATAAACTTTGAAACTCACAACCGAAGTTCCGAAATATTTTCCATTACTATAAACGCCCACTGCAGCAGGCATAACATATTGTCCACTAGCTGCGCCAATAACTGGGGAACCGGTATAAATTTTCCACGGATCATCTTTGGTGCGAGATAAATAATCGCGTGAAGAAAGATCGATTGGAGTCACAATTGCGCCAGAGCTGCTCGCGACCAAACGCTTCTCTTCATCAACCCAATAAAGCATTCCAACCGATAACACATCTTTGATTGAATTATATCCGTGATGCGAGCGATTAAACGAGCTGAGAATTTCTGCGATTTCAGAATTAGTCGCCTTTGAAAGCACGATTTGACGATTAACATAATTCAAAACCGACTCGGCATAGCTAATGCTATTGGTGAAGCTCATTTCAATCTCATAAGCCGCCGCTTCCATTTCTAAATTTCTACTCTTCATGTAGGAATCATAACTCAAGAAAGAAAAGTAAACAATGCTCAGAGCCACTACCACGTAGGAAGCAACAACATAGGAAAGAAAATTTTTCGTGACGATTTTACGAGAACGGGATTTCTCCTGATCAACTTTATAACTTAAATTTCGTGAAGAAATACGACGCGGTTTATAAGGCTTTCTCGACATTTTTTTATAAATTTTAATGAAAAACTGATTCGTTTATACGCTATGCCAAATTTGCTTTTGACCCTGTCGCAAAACAGTCTCTTAAAACACCCAAATAAGCACCGATGTCAATCATCTCATCCGATAAAAAAACATTTTTTTAAATCTGCGTAGATTTTGGAATTTAGAGCAAAAATTTTACAACAGCTCAGAAATTTTATTGATCATCACATCGCCCAATTCTTCCAAAGATTTTATCGTGATTGAATTACGATAAAACTCTTCCGTGCTATGTCCCACGCCGATTCCAACAACTTCAATTTTTGAAGATTTTTCGATTTTATTAATCACATGCTGCAAATGATCAGATAAAATATCGGAATCATTTGCTGAATTTGTTGAATCATCGACTGGCGTTCCGTCAGAAATTACGATTAGAATTTTTCTTTTTTCACTTTGCTGCATCAGGCGTGAACGCGCGAATAGCAAGGCTTCGCCGTCAATATTTTCTTTGAGCACACCTTCTTTTAACATCAAACCAAGATTGGTTTTTGCTTTTTTGAAACTCTGATTGAAGTGTTTGTAAATGATGTGACGAAGTTCGTTGAGACGTCCGGGATTTTTTTGACGACCTGAACTCTCCCAGAGTTTACGCGCCTTCCCGCCTTTCCAATCCGCCGTTGTGAATCCAATAATTTCAGTTTTTACCGAGAATTTTTCGAGAATTTGCGCGATAATTTCACAAGCCATCGCGCTCATCACAATCGGATTTCCGCGCATCGATCCCGAATTATCGAGAAGAATTGTAAGCGCAGTATCCTGATATTCGTGAGTTTTGTGATTGACCCAGATGTCCGTCAACATTGGGTCGATGACCAATCTAGTTAATTTCTTTTTGTCCAAAATTCCGCGCGAAGAATCAAATTCCAAAAAAGAATTTCGCTTCGAAAGCAATTTTCTTTTCAGCTTCAAAGTCATTTTTTTGGAAATGGTTGCGAGCTTTGCCAAACGCAAATCGAGTTGATCACGCAAAATTTCTAACTCATTTTTTGCTACTAATTTTTGCGGAAAAATCACTTCGTCAAATTGTGAGGTAAAAATTTTGTAAGAATTTTTGAATTCAATTTTATCCTCATCGGTGCTTGATTTCTCTAGCTTGATCGAGATTTCTCCTTTCTTTCCTTCATCTTTTAAGTCGGCATTTTTTTGTTGTTCTTCGTTTTTCTGCTCCGATTCTTCTTCGCCATTTTGTGCAAAATTTTCTTCCTCATTTGCGTCAATATTTTCTTGTCCAAAACTGTTTAGATCATTTTCCGTTTTTTGTTTTGAGTTTGACGAGGAATCATTTTTTTCTTTTTCTTCAGAATTTCTTTCTTCCTTCAACATCTCAAGAAGCCTTTCTACTTCTAGCGCGAAAGCTGTTTGATCGAAAATATTTTTTCCAAGTTTTTGGATTTGCGAAAGAATTTTTTTACTTAATTTTTTTTCTAAATCAGAAATTGCACTTGCAGTTCTCGGCAAAATTTCTGCGGGAAAAAACTGTTTTAACAAAACCAACGAAAGACTTTCCGAAGCTGTGAATATGTCATCTTCAAGCTTGCGTAAAATATTTTTTACAACTCCGCGATAAGAATTTTTGACGTTTGAAATCACGCGAATTTTTTCAAATTCGTCGAAAAACTTTTGCTCATCTTCCACAAAATTTTTCTGCTGATGCGTTTCTTTATCGTGAAATAATAAATAGCATAGAGCCATGTCTGACGCGGCTCTGAAGTTTTTTATAGATCCCGGAACAAGTTCAGGATGACTAGTTGGAAAATCGTCATCCTGAACTTGCTTCAGGACTTGCGGCAACATGATTATTTTCTCATCCAAAACCAAATTCTGATCCCAGGAAGAAAAATTATTCTGACAATTTTCATCAAACTCAACCCGCAGCGATTCATCATTCGCAAGGCCGCGCAGCGTTGCGATTAAATCTTCTTTAATCTTGTTAGTTTGAGAATTTTTGAAGTTCATGTGCGATAATTTCCGCTAATTTCTTGATGTCGGATTTTTTATGTTCGGAAGAAAAAGTGATGCGAAGCCTTGATTTTCCTGGCTCTACGGTTGGCGGACGAATTGCCGAAATTAAAAATCCTTTTTGCGCCACGCGATTCGCGATCTCCAAAACTTTTTTATTATCGCCAATGATGATTGGAATTATTGCCGATTGCGGTTTTGGCAAATTCATTAATTCACAAAAATATTTGGCGTTTTCTAAAGTTTTTTTGGCGAGTTTCTTTTGTGAAATTATTTTTAGCGACGCAAGCGAGGCCGCGAGAATAGCCGGTGGAAGCGCGGTAGAATAAATTGCTGATTTGGCGAAATTACGCAAATAATCGATGAGAATTTTTTCACCAGCAATGTAGCCGCCGAGAGAACCGAAGGCTTTGGAGAATGTTCCGAGTTGAAGATAATTACCTCTCACCCCAAGTCTCTCCCCTTGTGGGAGAGGATTGGGGTGAGGAGCGCTAATTCCATGGGCATCATCACTCAATAAAATCGCGTCAAACTTTTCTGCCAATTCCAACAATTCACCAATCTCACCAACATCCCCATCCATTGAAAACACTGTCTCGGTGATGATTAAACATTTTTTAAACTTGTGGCGATTTTCTGTTAAAATTCTTTTTGCGTGAACAGCATCATTGTGCAAAAAACGTAGCAAACGCGCGCCGGAAAGTTTTGCGCCATCAATCAAACTCGAGTGAATTAGACGATCAGCAAGAATTAAATCACCATCGCCTACTAGTGCTGGAATCGCGCCAATCGCGGCCGCGTAGCCTGAAGAAAAAATTATCGCATCATCGCATTTTTTGAATTTAGCAATTTCTTTTTCAAGTTTTGTGTAAAGCGAATTATTGCCGGTGATGTAGCGCGAAGCTCTTGCGCCAAGTCCGAATTTTTTTATCGCCGCAATTGCAGATTTTTTTACGAGAGGATTTTGCGAAAGACCGAGATAATCATTGCAGCAAAAAGAGATAAATTTTTTCTTGCCGCGCCTTACAACCACAGGGCTAGAAGCATCAGATTCAACAAGTTGTCGATAGAGATTTTTTTCCTTGAGCGATTCGAGGGCGGAGAAATAAAAATTTTTCATGGCTTTCATCCCTCACCCCAACCCTCTCCGGTAAAGGAATGGGAAGGGGTTGGTAGATTTTAAACATCGAGGTTAACAACCTTCAGTGCATTTTCTTGAATGAAATCGCGTCTTGGTTCAACCACGTTTCCCATCAATGTGGAGAAGGTTTCGTCGGCTTCTTCGAATTGATCTACTTTGACTTGCAACAAAGTTCTGTTGGCAGGATCGAGTGTAGTTTCCCAAAGTTGTTCGGCGTTCATTTCTCCAAGACCTTTAAAGCGTTGAGTTGATACGCCTTTTTTTCCTGCATCCAAAATCAAATTCATCAACTCAATTGGCTTGCGCGCGGTTTTTTCTTCGTCAGCACGAATAAGTTTTACTGCGCTTTCAAATTCATCGGCGATTTGTTCTTTTAATTGCGCAATCGCAGGAACTTCTGGCAAATCGAAATATGATTTTTTCACCAAGAAATTTGTTTTTACGCCTCTTGTTTCGCGAGTGACTTCAATATCTTGCGAATCAGTGATGGCAGCCTTCCAAACCACTTCCTCTTCCGAAGTTGCGGCGAAGATTTTCTCGATTTTTGCGATTAAGGATTTGGCTTTAGCTTGGTTCGTCATCCAACCTTTATCGAATGCTCCCGCCAATGCGAGATTTTCGGCGATGTCGCTTTGAATCACGCGCGACATGCTGTTGATGAGGTGAGAAAATTTTCCGAGTTTAGCAACAAAATCGTGCAAATCTGCACCGGTTCTGTCTCCAGCCTTTGATTTCAAAATCGTATTATTGAGCGCATTGTCGATGACGTAAGCCTGAAGAGCTTGTTCATTTTTCAAATAAACTTCGCTGCTGCCTTTTTTAACTTTGTAAAGCGGAGGTTGCGCGATGTAGAGAAAACCATGCTCGATAAGCTTCGGCATGTGACGGAAAAAGAAAGTCAGAAGCAAAGTTCTGATGTGCGAACCATCAACGTCGGCGTCAGCCATGATGATGATTTTGTGATAACGAACTTTTGACGGATCGAAATCTTCAGCACCAATGCCGGTTCCGAGTGCGGTAATCATGGTTCCGATCTCGGTTGAGGAAAGCATTTTGTCGAAACGCGCGCGCTCGACGTTTAGAATTTTTCCGCGAATTGGTAGAATTGCTTGATATTTACGATTGCGTCCCGACTTAGCAGAACCGCCAGCCGAATTACCTTCAACGATAAAAATTTCTGAAAGAGTTGGGTCTTTTTCTTGGCAATCAGCCAATTTTCCTGGGAGGTTCGAAACTTCGAGCGCCGATTTGCGACGCGTTAATTCGCGCGCTTTGCGAGCTGCTTCTCTTGCTTGAGCTGCTTCAACCGCTTTGCCGACAATAGCGCGAGCATCGGCTGGGCGCTCTTCAAACCATTGCGCGAGTTTGTCGTTAACCCAAGATTCAACGTGAGTTCTGACTTCGGAAGAAACGAGTTTATCTTTTGTTTGTGAAGAAAATTTTGGATCAGGAACCTTAACTGAAAGCACTGCTGTCAAGCCTTCACGAACATCTTCACCGCTTAGAACAATTTTATCTTTTTTGAAAAGTTTGTTATCTCCCGCGTAATTGTTGATGGTGCGAGTTAGAGCCGCCTTCATCCCCGCAAGGTGAGTTCCGCCGTCGCGTTGACGAATGTTGTTGGTGAAGCATAAAACATTTTCGTGATAGCTGTCATTCCACTGCATAGAAAGCTCCATGCTAATACCGCTAGTTTTGTCAGAAGCTGCGACGCTGATGGTTTGGTGCACCGCATTTTTGCTGCGATCGAGATATTTTACGTAAGCTTCAACGCCGCCTTCGTAGAATAAAATCACTTCTTTCGGCTCTTCGCCGCGCAAATCTTTGAGCAGAATTTTTACGCCAGAATTCAAAAAAGATAATTCGCGCAAACGCTGTTCGAGCGTGGAAAAACTAAATTCCAAAACATTGGCAAAGGTTTGATGTGAAGGGTGAAATGTCACTTGCGTACCTTTTTTGCCATTAGCATCGCCAACGATTTTTAGCGGCGCCACAGCATCGCCATGTTGGAAACGCATCGCATATTCTTTGCCATCGCGCCAAATTTGCAGTTCGAGCCAATCAGAAAGCGCGTTCACAACCGAAACGCCAACGCCGTGTAAACCGCCGGAAACTTTGTAGGAATTTTGATCAAATTTTCCGCCAGCGTGAAGTTGCGTCATGATAACTTCTGCCGCTGAAACGCCTTCTTCTTTGTGAATATCAACAGGAATGCCGCGACCGTTATCTTTGACGGTGACTGAGCCATCAGCATTTAGTGCGACCAAAACTTCGTCGCAATGACCAGCCAGAGCTTCATCAATGGCGTTATCAACAACTTCATAAACCATGTGATGCAAACCGCTGCCATCATCAGTGTCACCGATATACATGCCGGGACGTTTGCGCACGGCATCTAAGCCTTTCAAAACTTTGATCGAATCTGCGGCATATTCGTTCATGTTAACTTCTTTTTCGAGTTGCTCGGATTCTTGCAAAACTTCTTGTTTTTTACTGGCCATTTTTTGGATTTTTTTGAGTTAGAATTTTAAGAAATGAGATGCTTGTAAAAGCGCGAATTTATTGAGTTTTTCGTGGATTTGGAAAGGTGAAAAAATGATAGGAATCGAAACTTAAAACAGAAGGGATTTTTTGCAGGAAAAAAGGGATATTTTTTCGCGAACAAATTTTTATTTTTAGCTCCCCGAGCGAAGTCGAGGGGTCCGACAAATGAACTCACAACCCCTCGACTTCGCTCGGGGAGCTGAGACTAAAAATTAGTTTGTCACAGGATAATTCCTGAAAAAGGGATTACTTTTTCGAATATAAGACAGATCCCGAAACAAGTTCGGGATGACAATTGGGGAAGTTTTGGGATGACAATTGGGGGAGTATTTTGTCCAAGAATGTCATCTCAAGCTCAATAGTGTCCGAACTTGTTTCGGGATCTGTCTTTGTAAGTCGCGAAATTCTCCAAACTTTTCAACTTACTCACCAATCTTAATCACAATTTCCGCAGTTTTTTCATCATCATCAGCGACGATTTTTTGCTCATAACTTTTGACATAACACAGCGCGTTTTTCTTGTCTTCGCAGTAGTAAATCGTGCCTTGCAATAGATAATCTTTGTCATCGGAAAGTTTTGACAATTTCACTTCTTTGCTCTTCACCGCATGCCAATCAAAACTAGCGGCGAGATTGGCTTGCTTGCTATCAACTAGTTCAAGCAAATTGATGAAGCTTGGGCCGTCTTCGTTGATTTTCCAACCTTGTTTAACATCGATTTTTAGCAAAATTTCTGCATCGGATTTTATTTTTATCTCATCAGTTTTTTGCAAATTTGGCAAATATTGCAAAAAGCCTTCCTTCGGCAATTTTAAAGGCGGCATGACATCAAGAAGTTCGGAAGTCAAACTGCCACGATTCACCATAACTATGCGATTATTTCCTGAATCAGCGACATAAAAACGATCAAGAATTGTTATGATTCCTTCCGGCTCGTCGAAGCGAGTTTTATTGCCAATTTCATCACCTCTAGCTGCGCCTACTAAATCGCGAATCTGACCAGAAACTAGATCATATTTTCGAATTGTGTGATTGAAACTATCGGAAATGTAAACTCCCGTATCATCAACGTTTAAGCCAAGCGGGTGCTGCATTAAAGCTTTGTTTTTATCGCCATTTTCATGTCCAAATTTTTTAGGATTTCCGATAAGAGTTTTGACATTTCCATTCTCGTCAATAACGCGAAGCGAAGAGCTGAGAGCGTCCACAAAGTAAAGCTTGCGTCCAAAAGCGGACATATCGGAAGTTTGTGCCAAAGAATTTTGCGGATATTTTCCGTCTTCCATTCCTTCAGATCCATCGCCTGCAAGCACCGAGATTGTTTGGTTTTTTAAATCGTAAACAAGAATTTGATTAGTTCCGGAATTGCTAATGGCGATGTGATTTCTGTCTGGAAAAAATTCGAGATCATTTGGTGATGCGAGATTGACTTTTTTTGCATCAATGAATTCGCCATCAATCACCTCTCCCATCACGCCCGATCCAATTAAAGTTTCGACCTTCCCTTCTTTAAAATTTATAATTCTGATTGCGTGATTTCCGCTGTCAGCAACGTAAAGATTTGCGCCGTCAAATAATAATCCGCGCGGCGTGCGAAAAGACGCGACGTCAAAACTTCCATCTTGAAAACCTTCTTTTGTTGAGCCGATTTTGATCGCAATATCACCAGCTAATGTGACGAGGAGAATGTTGTTATCTCCAGTGTTGCTGGTGAAAATTCCTGAAAGTTGGCGCGATTTGTAAGTGAAATTTGAAGCATATTCGAGCTTGGTTGGAAAATTCAAAATATTTCCGATGGTATTATAACGCTCAAGCACGATTGGCAAAGGATCGCGACTGATTTCATATTTGTATTTCGACAGCAATTTTTTTGTTTCACGCAACATTTTTTTCACCTGATTTGCGCCAACAAAACGCTCAACTTCATTGCCGTGCGTATTCAACAAAATGAAAGTTGGCCAAGCTTGAACTTTGAAATTTCCCCAAATTTTTAACTGCGGATCGCTAACCACCGGATGAGAAATATCATACTTCAACACCGCTTTTTTGATGGCGACGTGATCTTTGTCATTGTCGAATTTTGCGGAGTGAACGCCGATTACTGTAAGCTTGTCACCAAATTCTTCTTCGAGTTTTTTAATTTCTGCGAGTGATTCGATACAACTGACGCAGGAGTAAGTCCAAAAATGTAGTAAAATTACGCGGTCTTTGAGATCAGATGTTTCTAGCGGACGAGAGACATTGAACCATTCTTTATTTTCATCATTGACGATTTTTTTGGCGTCGGAAATTCCAAAAGTAGCGGAAAAAAATATGCCAGAAAGAAATGAAAAAACTCCCCACAGAACAACCAAAGTGGTGATGATTAAGAGGAGTAAGGATTTATCTTTTTGATTGAGCTTCATTGATTAAACTGAGTTTAAGCGTGCCCGCGACTAGCGCGGACACGCTTTGCGACTAGAAGACGATTTCGCCTTTTCTAGCTTTTTTCTTGCGGGCAATATTTTCCTCCCTTCTGCGTTTAACTTTTTCAGAAGGTTTTTCGTAGGCTTTTCTTCTTCTGGCTTCTTTAACCACGCCTTCTTTTTGAGCTTTTTTTCTGAAAGCGCGAATTGCCATTTCAAGATTTCCCTTGCCGTGAACTGTGACGTCCATTTTCGATTTACCTCCTTTGGGTAAAATAAATTTTAAAACTAGACACTATTAGCTAATTATTTTCCTCGGGATTTTTCGCCAATTTTTAGCGATTTTTTCGTAAAATTTTTTGGAGTATCTGGATATACTTCGAAAAATATTTACGAAAAAAAGAGCAAAAATTCGCGGAAAAGAGCGAGAAAAATAATTAGCTAACAGTGTCTATACTTGTGGATCGATCCAAGAAATATTGCCGTCTTTTCTGTGATAAACGACGTTAAGTTTCTTGTTTTTACTATTGACGAAGACTAGAGCCGGAAGGTTTGCTAAGTCCATTTTCATGATTGCTTCGTCAACCGAAAGTTCTTCGATTGCCGTGGTTTTTTCGGCGATTACTTGATGTGAAGCGTCGAGTTTTTCTTCAACTTCTTCATTTTCCATTTCAGCAAAAACATCGTATGTAAGTGGCGGAAGTACGTATTTCATGGCGTCGAGCGTTTTATAATTTGGCTCGATTGATTTTAATCCACCGCCTTGGCGACGGAAATTTTTGATTTTATTTTTGTAGCGACGCAATTGTTTGGTCACTTTTTCGCAGGCTTCGTTGAAGGCTCCGTAGGCGTCTCCCGCTTCAGAATCGGACTTCACGGCGATGCCACCTTTCATACCTTCATTGACTGCAAGCACAACTTTGAACATGTGTCCGTTCTTAGAGAAATGGACTTCGGCGCTTACTGCAGTATCGAAATATTTTTTAACATTTTTCTGCAAATTCTCTTCGACATATTGAGTCAATGATTGACCAACATCCATATGAGAACCGATGACGCGTATTTGCATAAGTTTTAAATTTAGTTGGAAATTTGATTCATCACGTATTGGAGAATGCCGCCACGTTTGAAATATTCGACCTCATTGCTGGTGTCGATGCCGCAAGTCAATATGGCTTCGACTTTAGAACCATCAGCTTTGGTGATGATGCATTTGATGTCTTGTTTCGGGCGGATGCTAGGCGTGATTCCTAAAACATCAACCTTTTCATCGCCCGCGAGGCCAAGAGTTTTGCGGCTCTCGCCCGCTTTGAAAATCAACGGCATTACACCCATTCCAATTAAATTCGAGCGATGAATTCTTTCGAAACTTTCGGCGATTACTGCCTTAACTCCGAGCAAGAAGGTTCCTTTCGCAGCCCAGTCGCGAGAAGATCCCGTGCCATATTCTTTGCCGGCGAAAATCACCAACGGCGTGCTTTTTTCTTTGAATGACATAGCAGCATCGTAAATCGAAACCACCTCGCCTTTTTCGTTTTTTGTCAGCCCGCCTTCTTTGCCGCCAAGCATTTCATTTTTGATTCTGATATTGGCGAAAGTGCCGCGCATCATGACTTCGTGATTGCCGCGTCTGGCGCCGTAAGAGTTAAAATCTTTTTTGCTCACGCCTTTTTCGCCAAGATAAATCGCGGCTGGAGAAGTTGCGGAAATATTTCCTGCCGGAGAAATGTGATCTGTCGTAATCGAATCGCCAAAAATTGCTAACACGCGCGCAGCCTTGATTTCAGTGGCGTTATCGCGATTCAAATCGTCGAAGAAATTCGGCAAACGGATGTAAGTGCTGTTATTTTTCCAATCGTAAGTGTCAGATTTTTCGACTTGGATTTTTTGCCAAGCCTTGTCTCCCGTGAGCAAATCGGCATATTTTTTTGCAAAAACTTCGCGCGTGACATTGGCGTTAATCACTGCATCGATTTCCGCTTTGCTTGGCCAAATATCTTTGAGGAAAACTTTTTTGCCGGCGAAATCGGTTCCAATTGGATCTTGTGCAAGGTTGATTTTCAAGGTTCCGGCGATAGCATAAGCAACAACAAGCGGTGGTGATGCGAGATAATTTGCTTTCACCAAAGGATGCACGCGGCCTTCAAAATTGCGGTTTCCTGAGATCACCGCGCCGACCAAAAGATTTTTTGATTTAATCACTTCTTCGATTTGAGGATTCAGTGGCCCAGAATTTCCGATGCAAGTCGTGCAGCCATATCCCACAATGTTGAAACCGAATTGATCGAGATATTTTTGCAAGCCTGATTTTTCCAAATATTCGCTCACAACTTGTGATCCCGGAGCGAGAGAAGTTTTGACATGGCCTTTCAATTTTAAACCATGCTCCGCCGCTTTTTTGGCAAGCAATCCCGCAGCGATTAGAACCGAAGGATTGGAAGTGTTGGTGCAAGAAGTAATTGCGGCGATTACCACATCGCCATCAGACAAATCTGTGTTTAATTCGGGGATTAAAAATTTATTTTCGTGAGCATTGCCGAGCTCTTTTTGCATGGCCTCGTAAGACTTCACGACTTCCGATAAAATGACGCGATCTTGCGGTCTTTTTGGGCCAGCCAAACTTGGCACAATGCTCGAAATATCTAGCTCGAGCACATCTCCAAATTCTGGTGACGCATCATGATTTTCACAGAAAACTTCTTGCGCTTTAGCGTAATTTTCGACGAGAGAAATGGTCTCTTCATCACGGGCTGTAAGGCGCAAATAATCTAGCGTGATTTGATCGATTGGAAAAATTCCGCAAGTCGCACCATATTCTGGCGCCATATTCGCAATAGTGGCGCGGTCTGCCAACGATAGTGCCGAAATTCCTTCGCCGAAAAATTCAACAAATTTTCCGACCACACCTTTTTTGCGCAGCATTTGCGTGACGGTCAGAACTAGGTCTGTCGCGGTAATTCCTTCGCGCAATTTTCCTGTAAGTTTAAATCCGATTACTTCAGGAATAAGCATGGAGATAGGCTGGCCAAGCATCGCGGCCTCCGCTTCAATTCCGCCTACGCCCCAACCGAGAACGGAAAGACCGTTGATCATCGTAGTGTGGCTGTCGGTTCCGACCACGGTGTCGAAATAAGCGACGTCATTTTTTTGCCAGACAACGCGCGCTAAATTTTCCAAATTCACTTGATGGCAAATGCCCGTTTGTGGCGGCACAGCGCGGAAATTATCAAAAGATTTTTGCGCCCATTTTAGAAATTCATAGCGCTCCAAATTGCGCTCAAATTCCATGTCGACGTTTTTTTGCAGCGCATTTTTATCACCGTAAAAATCGACTTGAACTGAGTGATCGATCACCAAATCAACCGGCACGAGCGGATTAATTTTTTTCGGATCTTTTTTCATTTTCGCAACAGCATCACGCATGGCGGCGAGATCAACAACGGCAGGAACTCCGGTGAAATCCTGCATCAAAACACGAGCGGGAGAAAATGCGATTTCAATGCGTTTTTCAGGATTTTTTACCGAGTCAATAACGGCAGAAATGTGAGCTTCAGAAACAACATCGCCGTCAAAATTTCGAACTAAATTTTCGAGCAAAATTTTTAAACTGAATGGCAATTTTGAAATATCACGACCGAGTTTTTTTGCCGTTTCCGGAAGTGAAAAAAACTGATAATTTTTAGCGCCGATTTTGAGCGAAGATTTTTCGATAAAATGATTCATAAATCAGTTTGAATTTGTTGCTGCTACTATCCAATTTGGATTGGATGAAGTCACGTCACGCTTGAATGTCCAAGTGTCTGTTATTTCGGCAATTTCATCTTTTCTACCTTCGATTATTTGGCCATCTTTTCCCGAGATGTAGTTGATTTGTTTTGAAACGAATTTGACTGAAATCGAAGCGATATTTTCGATCATCATCGCCGAAATTATTTCAGATTTTTCGATTGAAATTAAGTTGGTGGTGAGAGTTTTTTCTTCAGATTTTCTTTGCTGAATTGCCGCTTCAAATCCGCTGAAAATTTTGTCGGAGAGTAAAAATTTTAGAACCGGCAAATCCGCAGCAGCAAAGGCTTTAATCACCATTTCAAAAGCAGATTTTGCACCATTTACAAAAAATTCTGCAGTGATGTTGCAACGCGCTAAAATGCCGGTGAGATTTTCTTTTGTAGCTGCGTCGAGAGAGGCGAGAATTTTTTCTTCGATGAGATTTTTTTCTTCAGTTGATTTGCCACCGACGATTTTCTCTTGCTGAGATTGAGCTTGTTGCTGCTGCATCGCAGCACGCATCTGCATTAATTTTGCTTCGATCTGCTTTTTCTCCTCTTCATCAATTTTCCCCAACTGTTTGCTCAGTTTAAAAAAAATAAAAAATGTGAGTGCGGCGAAAAAAATTATACTCATGAAATTTAGAAGGGAGTTGGAGCGAGGAGGAATAGTTTCCCTAAAGTTTGCAAATTGCTCTAAGGATTTTGAGTGAGGTCGGTGATTTCTTTTATTGGTTGAAGGAGGAAACGTATTTGAAATACATGACCGACTGAAACCGTAAAAAAATCGCCAAGACAACTCAAAAATCCGACGAGATTGCGAGATTGCTCTAAGGATTTTGAGTGAGGTCGGTGATTTCTTTTATGGTTGAAGGAGGGAGCGTATTTGAAATACGTGACCGACTGAAACCATAAAAAAATCGCCGAGATCGCTCAAAATCCGACGAGCAATGGGGCAAGCGACGGGAATCGAACCCGCGACCCTCAGAACCACAACCTGATGCTCTAACCAACTGAGCTACGCCTGCCACATAAAAAAACCCTTCGAAAACGAAGGGTCGAAACGCTGCGGAATTTAGGAAAGCAACTCGCTTTGTCAAGAAAGCAAACTGAGGTTTAGAATGAGTTTTTTGGGAATTATTTTTAAGAACCAAAGATAGATCCCGAAACAAGTTCGGGATGACAATATGGAGTTCGTGATGACCCAGCGCTGGACTGGGTTTGCAACCCAGTCCAAATGTTCATTAAAAATTAAATTTATACTCAAATTGATTTTTAGGAAAGGTGAGGACGTGGTTGCAAACCCCGTCCTGCATTGGGCTAATTTTTAGTCTCAGTTCCCCGAGCGGAGTCAAGGGGTTATGAGTTTGCTTTCCCACCCCTCGACTTCGCTCGGGGAAATAAAGAGTTCGCTAGCTACTTCCTACCTTCTGCTTTTGCGATCACTTCATCCAACTCTTCGAACTCGCGATTGGCTTTTTCATAATCTCCCTCGAGTTTTGCAATTTCAGCTTGAAGCACTGAATATTGAGGATCGGTTGGAAGAAGTTTGCTTAATTCAAACTCTTTCAAAGCCTTGTCTAATTTGGCCATTTTTACTCTGCCGTGAAGTTGATTACTTTGCATTTTCATCGCGTTAATCACCGCAGGATCAAGCTCGCCACCTTTCTTATCCTTATCATCCTGAAGAAGAATTGTTCCTGCGTGCAAACCGATATCTGGCGATTTTATCAGCGCATCAGTGATTGATTGGCCAAATTCAACTTTGAAATCGGTTAAAATCATTCCAGCTTGCTGCGCCTGGGCTGGCGTGAAATCTTTTCCATCTGCAGGTAGAGCTGCAGCGTCAATTCTAGCATCGAGATCGACTTTAATCTGATCTGATTTAATTTTCAGAGCCTCGTCCAGCTTCTCCATATTTTCAGAATTTGCCTTATCGTCATTGCCTTTACCGCCCAATGTTTGCTGGTGCAATTCCGCTAATTTTGCTCTTTCTTCGAGAGCTTCTTGCATTGATAAAAATCCATCGCTCAAAGCTTTTGAGATATTTTTTTGCTCTCTAGCAATATGGTCTCGAACCGCGTCATTATGGAATGCGGCTAAGTCTCTGCTATCTCCATTCGCGCGATCAAGATATTGCGAATATGCCAATCTCGCGGTTTTTTCGAATAAATTTTTTCCATCATTTACATCGAAAGCGGCATTCACTTGCCTTCTGAGTTCATGACGATCGAGATTTTTATTTTCAGCTAAATCACGCACCGCAAGCTCTCTCAACTGTGATTGGAAAAATTGTCTTTTGGCGTGCTCTTTGTGACTTCTTTTGGTTTTTCCCGGCTCCTTGCCATCACCTCTTAAAAGGCGATCATTCAAAGCTTTTCTTTGTCCAGCGGCAGTTAGAGCGGAAACTTCTGCGCGACGTTGCGCATTACGAACCTTATCAATCACGTTGATGTTGGATAAAACATTGCGCTTATACCACGGAACATTTTTTTCTTCGCGATCAACTTTGCGCGCGAAATTTTCCTGCACTAATTTCGGATTATGCGCCGCACTTCTTCCCAAGGTGTCGAAGAATCTCGAAACGGCATTTGGAACTTTGGTGAACGGACTTCTAGCTGCAACTTCAGCCTTTCTGGCATTTCTGAATTCGTTATCCTTGAGATGCTGCAAATATTTGTTTTTAGCTTCCTCATTTCCGGCAAATCTTTTTGCGGCTTCGGATGAGGTGAGTTCACTTTGATCACGCACGAAAGATCGCAAGCTGCCATCTTTTTTGAGGAATTTTTCAACGCTGCTCGCACCGCCGGCGAGATTTTTTTCTGCCCAATCTGTCGCCCATTTTCTCAAACCTTGTCTCATGTCTTTTCCGAGAGGAACATTGGCTCCTCCCTTCAATTCTTTCGCTTTTTCTTTGATGGCTTTTTTGAGCGGATCTTCGACTAATTTTTGTTCCATACGCTTCAGCGCAGCTCTGGTATCAACGCCGAGAAGTCCCATTTTATTTGGATCGCTGTGCATTTGCATTTGCAAATCTCCCATGGCGATTTTTCTGATAGCCATATCGCGCTCTTTGCCTTGCAGACCTCCGACTTGCCCTTCTGCTCGTTTGATGGCGGCGTCGATAATGCTGTCGCGCGCTAAACCGCGTGGGCTACGGATCGGCATTTTGTCGCTAATTTTATCAATCAACCTTCCTATCGGACCATTTCTAACCGCAGTTCCAAGGCCTTGAAGACCGAGGCGAGCGCCGCTTATTCCTGCGTGAGCCAAACCTCCTGCCACCATTTTGCCGAGATCAAATCCGGCGGAAAGCATGTCTCCTGCCATTTTAGCTCCAGACTCACCATGCCCTACACCATCAGAACTGCTGCCACCAACACCACCGATTGAGATCAATCCTCCTGCTAAGTGAGCGACTTTGTTGATCACTTGTTGCATCATGAAAATCAGTGCGCCGATTGATAAAAAGATCAGCATCCAATCGATAAATTGGCGATTGATGTAAGAAACCAAAACTATGAGCTGAACTGGCCCAATTCCTTTATTTTCACCGCAGGCGCGATAGAGCAACATGTTGGTGAAATTCTTGTCGATGATGTTGATGAAGAGGTAAAGAATGGTGAATAAAACTATGACCTCAATTGCTCGTCCGCCTAAAAATGCTAACCAGTTTTTGAACATTCCCGCTGTTTTGGAAAAGAGCGTGAAGACCATGAAAATCGGCCCCAAACACAAGACAAAAATAATTTTTATCATGTTGACGATGTACATCGTGGCCGCGAGCAACATCACGTAGATGAAATAAAAAATTAGAGCGTAAATTATCGGAATGTAGAGGAAGCCAAAAGTGCTACCGATGAAGAGACCAAAAACTTTTTTTGCCACCGCAAGCGACATCAGATTTGTGATAATCATATCAGCGTAGGAGAAACGCGTGGCGCTGCTCGCGTCACTTGCGCGATCCACCTGCGCAATTTTTATCATCGTAGTTTGGTCGAGACTGCTATCCGTCAAATCCATGATGATTGAGATCAGGGAGTTCAAACTATTTTTGAAAAATCCAACGACAAAAGTGTTGTAAAAATGCCAACTATTGCTGCTGGTGAAGAGTAATATCAGACCAATTTTCATCACCCTTCCCATCAATTCCTTGCGACTCAATTCAGCAATTCCGAGCAAAACGGCCGCGCCAAAAAATGCGATGTAAAGCGAAAGTGAAGCCTGAACTGCAAGAATGAATCCTGTATCCTGAACAATCGATTTGAACATGAACTCGATAATCCCGCCCGATCTTTTTCCCGAAACTTCCTTGCCGAGCAAAACATCCTCGACCAATCGCACCAAATATTCGAGCAAGCCTGGATCGCGCTGATTTCCAACTCCGCGCAAAAATTTGATGTTATATCTGCCGAAGTTGTCGTTGTAGTAGCGATCCCACATGATGGTTTTAACCACTTCGTTGGCACTGTGATATTCATCATTTCCAGTGTTGGTATCTGGACCATTATTTCCATCATGATCATCTTTCATAAAAATGCGATTATTGGCACTGCGAAAAACATAACGCGTCACGTCAGTGCCATTAGCATCACGGCATCTGCCTTGTGAGTCGCGCACCACGTTGCACACTTCTTCGTAGGAAAGGAGATGATAAACCCTTTTTGGAATGTAAACTCCTCTCGATCCAAATAGTCCGATATAGGCATTCATGCCTTTGGTCAGCTTGCAGTTAGTTTGGCGGTCAGCGATTTTTAGTGTTTCATCCTTATTCAGAATGTTGAGCTGGAAGTGATAAACTCCGTAATCAGTACTCAAGCCTTGTCTGGTGGTACAGGTGCATTTCGCTGGATCATCTTTATCATCTCCACTGCAGTTAACCCCTGCTAAATCTAGACCGTCTGGCCCCTTTTCTGGAGCCGGAGAAACATTCTTGGGACAAATGCAATTCATATTCGGCATATCAGATTTTCTAGCGCATGTCAGACAATTCGACAAAGCAGCAAGAGAATCATTCGTGAGAGCTCCGCCTTCTAGAGGAGACCAAGCGCCGGAGATTTGTATCAGAAAACCATCACCATTCGACAACAACCCAGTGTCATGCCACGAAGCCCTTTGGCCTCCAGTGATTGGATCATAGGTTCCATAAATTACGTCAGGAGAAGTTGGCTTTGATTCTATGATTGAAGATTCAACATTGAATTCATCAGCCTCAACGCAGGAAGTGTCGCAAGATGCGAGAGAAATGGCCAAAAAAATCAGAGCAAAAATCTGTGTTAGTTTTTTGGCTGGAGTCATCAAAAATAAAAAATCTTGGGATGGCTGTTTCGTAAGTAGTTTTGGAATTTTGCTCTAAGGATTTTGAGAGCCGTAAAAAAATAGCCAAGACAACTCAAAAATCCGACGAGATTGTGAGATTGCTCTAAGGATTTTGAGTGAGGTCGGTGATTTCTTTTATGGTTGAAGGAGGGAGCGTATTTGAAATACGTGACCGACTGAAACCATAAAAAAATCGCCGAGATCGCTCAAAATCCGACGAGCAATTGGTACCTGCGGCCGGACTTGAACCGGCAAGAGCGATAAAGCTCCACGGATTTTAAGTCCGTTATGTCTACCATTCCATCACGCAGGCGCGTGATTCCATTCCTGGGATTCGCTTTCGCTCATGCCCGTTTGAAGCTAACAATGACCATTTAGGTCATTGTTTCACTGCGTGATCGCTTCAAACCCATCACGCAGGCGCGTGATTCCATTCCTGGGATTCGCTTTCGCTCATGCCCGTT
>CAYUSO010000005.1:0-16869 GCA_964447395.1 uncultured Rhizobium sp. | reverse complement strand
CCATTTAGGTCATTGTTTCACTGCGTGATCGCTTCAAACCCATCACGCAGGCGCGAAGGCGCGGCAAAGTAAATTTGGTTGATGAATTTGCAAATGGAAATCTGTGAGAAATTTTTGGCAATTATCCCCTGATGGATTAATTTTTTAACTCAGCTCCCCACACTGCGTCGAGGGGTGGGAAAGCAAACTCCAAACCCCTCGACGACGCTTTCGCTTTGCTCGGGGAGCTGAAGGGAACGACCTGTGACCTCTGCTCAGAAAACTGAATTTGTGAGCTATGAATAAATTTCTACAAAAACTCCCGCAAAACTTTTTCAAATTCTGCCAGTGGAACTGATTTTTTTACTTCCGCTTCGCCGATTTTTTTTAGCAAAATAAAAGTTAAATTCTGTCCTTCATTTTTTTTATCCTTGAAGAGGTGACGCGTTAAATTTTCTTCATTCCAACTTTTTCTGATTTTTTTCGGATCAATTACAAAGCCACAATCCTGTAGGTGCGAAGCGATTCGTGAAAAATCTTTTTCCGCAATAAATCCAAAATTTTGTGACATTTTTGCCGCCATCACCATTCCTAAAGCAACCGCTTCGCCGTGTAAAATTTCGTCGGAATAACTGGTTTCAGTTTCAAAAATATGACCAAAAGTGTGACCAAAATTTAACAAGGCGCGCTCGCTGGATTCGCGCTCATCGCGCCCAACAATTTGCGCTTTAATTTCACAAGAACGCGTGATGATTTTTTTCAAAACTTCTTCGTCATGTACAAAAATTCTCTGATAATTTTTTTCGAGAAATTCAAAAAAATTTTCATCGCGAATAAATCCGTATTTCACCACTTCAGCATATCCAGCCTTGACTTCGCGCGCTGGCAATGTTTTTAAAAAATTCAAATCGCACAAAACTAATTGCGGCTGAAAAAAACTTCCGATCAGATTTTTTCCCGCTTTGGAATTAATTGCGGTTTTGCCGCCGACCGAGCTATCCACTGCTGCAAGAAGGGTTGTTGGAATTTGGATGAAGTCGATTCCGCGCAATAAAATCGATGCGATAAATCCCGCCAAATCTCCAATTACACCGCCGCCAAAAGCGATGATTAAAGATTTTCGATCAATTCCTTTTGCCAAAATTTCTTCGCAAATTTTTTCTAAAAATGAAAAAGATTTTGTTTGCTCTCCAGCTTTAGTGATGATTGTTTCGGTTTTTGGTAAAACAGTCTCAAGCCTTGCTAGATGCAGTTTCGCAACATTTTCGTCAGTGATAATAAAAATTTTGCTGTAGTTTTTTTGCGTCAAAAATTTCGACAAAAACTCGATCGCATTTTTGTCGATTATGATGTCGTAACTTCTTTCGCCGAGCGCGACGGAAATTTTATTTTTCATTTTTTAACTCGTTGATTTTTTTGATCATTTTTCCAATCAAAACTTCGTGATTTGTTTCGCTAGTGTCAAATTTCAAATCAGCTTCGGAATAGACGGGATAACGCTTTGTAGCTAATTCCTCCAACACTTCGCGCTTATTTTTTTGATTTAGAAGTGGGCGATTATTTTTATTTCCAATGCGATGCATTATTTCTTCGAGCGGCGCAAAAAGCCAAATCGTCACTGCTTTTTCACGCAGAATTTTTCTCGTATTTTCGTTCATAAAAGCTCCTCCGCCTAGAGACAGAACGATTTCCTCATCACGCAAAACAATCTCAGAAATTATTTTTTCCTCAACTTCACGAAAATATTTTTCACCATTTTGCGAAAAAATTTCGGCAATATTTTTGCGCTCACGATCCTCGATCTCGGAATCGCAATCGATAAAATAGCACTTCAATTTTTCTGCTAATTTGGCGCCGATTGTGGTTTTTCCAACCCCCATCAGACCAACAATGGCAATGATTCTCTTCCTCTGCGCTTTCATTACTTGAAAAAATGTTTGTCGTCTCTAAATACGCCCGCGTTAAATTCTCCTCTAAGCAATTTTAAATCAACAATTAACGGGGTTCACATGTCAAACTTCCAAAGAACTTCTTTTGCCTCAACCGCAGCAAGAACCACAACTTACGACTCTTCGCTTCGCGATTACATGGTAAAAGTTTACAACTTTATGTCTGTTGCACTCGGAATTTCCGGCGCTGTTGCTTTCTTGGTTGCGAGCTCTCCAGCACTAATGCAATTATTTTTTGGAACTCCCCTCGCCTGGGTTGTAATGCTTGCGCCTCTAGGTTTCGTCTTCTTCTTCAGCTATAAATTAAATTCAATTTCTGCCGAAAAAGCGAAAACTTATTTGTGGATTTATTCTGCTTTGATGGGCCTTTCGCTTTCTTCGATTTTCGTAATTTACACCGGCACTTCCATCGCTCGCGTTTTCTTCATCACCGCCTCAACATTTGGCGCCATGAGCCTTTACGGATATACCACAAAAAAAGATTTATCTGGCATGGGATCATTCCTAATCATGGGCTTGATTGGATTAATCATTGCCTCATTGGTTAACATTTTCTTGAAAAGCTCTGCACTTGAATTTGCCTTGTCAGTAATCGGTGTTTTCATCTTCATCGGGCTTACAGCTTACGACACTCAGCGCATTAAACAAACCTATTACCACTTTGCAGGAAACGCTGAAATGGTTAGCAAAACCGCGGTTCTAGGCGCATTAAATCTCTACATGGATTTCATCAATCTTTTCTTGATGATGTTAAGATTCTTCGGCGACAGAAGAAGTTAATCACAAAGCAAACGGTTTTGAAAAAGAAGGGTTGGATGAAAGTCCAGCCCTCTTTTTTTTGGATTATTTTGCAAGAGCGAATGATTTTTGTTCGTCGCGGGATAATCGTCGAATAATCCTCAAGTCTAGCAATTATCCCTTGTGATGGACAAAAATTCTTAACTCCCCACCCTGCCCATCGAGTGGTTGAGAGTTTGCTTTCACACCCCTCGACTTCGTTCGGGGAGCTGAAGTTAAAAAATTAATCCATCGAGGGATAATCGCCTCAAATCTGGAAAAAATCTAAGATTGATTTCTCAAAACCGATTCCTAACTTGCGCCCCCTTCAAAAATTTTCTCCTCACTTTCAAGTCATATTCCCCGGTAGCTCAGAGGTAGAGCAGTTGGCTGTTAACCAATTGGTCGGAGGTTCGAATCCTTCCCGGGGAGCCATGATTTTCTAGGCTTCGGACAGAACGAATTACCAGCCTATTCTCTCTAGTACATGAGCAGTTATCTCTTTCATTATACAGATTTTCCAGGACTAGATGGGATATTGAGTAGTAAAAATCTTCGGGCAACAAACGCCTTTAAATCTAACGACTCTGCGGAAATAAAGATCGGGTTCTCACTTTTATGCGAGAATCTTTTAAAAGGGATAAATGCAAAATTAATTCATCAGTTCATCGCAGAGGTTTATACTGAAAACAAAAAGTATAAAAAAGATCGGAGAGAATTATCAATTTTCAATAAAGCTGGTATTTCTGAAGAGCAAAAGTCGATAGCTAATATGCTCGATGTTTTGTGGGGATTTATTGATCCAGAATGTCCGGATACTTTTATTAGATTTATAGGAATCTCCTGCTTTTTCTCGGTGGAGTATATAAATGAAATCGATAAGGCGCGAGATAAGGATTTTTTTGAAAATAATGGAGTCTTACCACAGTGGCGACATTACGGTGAATACGCATTGAAATTTAATGAAAAAATCATCCGAGATTACATGGATGAATATAACAAGAAGTTCGATGGGAAGATTAGTTTAGAGCAACCAGAAGGAATATTTTTTGCGGGAAAGGTGCAATATTTTTATGAACATGAGGCGGAAGAATTTTGGGCAAATAAAGATCTGGAAGAGACTATAAAATTATTTAGAACAAAAACTTTCTGCACTACGGTAAAAAAGCTTTTTAAACGCGAAAAATTATCAGCAGAAGAGAATGATTTTATTGGTAAAATTTTTCTAAACTTTGCCATCTGTTGTTTTATGGCAAAACATAGATCATATAAAGATGAGCACGAATTTAGAATATTAAATGTCGTTCAGGATGAGAGAGCAAAAGATGTAAGAGATATTAGTAATGGGTATGTAGAACTATTTAGAGGAAAAGAGGTGATAGAAAAAGCTCTTACAGAGATCATCATAACTCCGATACACGAGAGATTGGATAGCGCCTCAGAAGAAAAGAAAAAAGAAATCGAAAAAAAATTAAGAGATAATGGTTTTAAAGACGTTAAAGTAAAACTCTCAGAAATTCCCGTTAGTAATAACAAGCTAAGCTAGAAACAGTACTTACTAAAATTCATCACCTCATCATACCTCTCAGTTCGGAACATGTACACAACGCGGAGCCATAACAAAAAATCCGTAAGCAATCCTTCCTGGCTAAGAAAGCTCTTGCTTAGTGGAGGTGCTTTTAATTATGGCCTTGACCTATTTTTTCTTTTTCTATCCATTTTCGAGATGCACTTTGTGATCCGCAATTCATTCTTGAATATATGAAAATAAGAAAAGCCTCTCTGGAAGATTTTGATAAGATTTATCCGATTTACATGGATAAAACGGTGAACCCTTACATGAGTTTTCCGAAAATGAGTAAGGAAGAATTTTTACCGGTATTTAAAAATTTTGTGAATGAGCTGCTGTTGCATGAAGAAGATAGTAATATCTTGGCATTAATCGCACTTACCAGACTACCTCATCGTAGTTCTCACGTTGCATATATTCATAAATTAGCAATCAATCCGGATTTTCAGAATAAGGGTCTTGGTGGAAAACTTTTTGCAGCAGTAATTTCTGAGTTTAAAGAAAAGGGTGTAAAACGCTTGGAGCTGAAGGTTGAATCAGACAACCATAATGCGATAAAATTTTATAAAAAGATGGGTTTTCAAATTGAAGGAACTCTCAAGGGGTATTTCAATCGTGAGGGTGAAATAGTAGATGAGCACTTTATGGGGAAAATTATTGCTTAGTTTTTGGCCTAACGCGGAGCCAAAACAATTCTTCAATTTAAGATCAGATTATTCGAACCAATCTCCGCTTCCTACTTGCGCGCTTTCAATCTCACCTTTTTTCTCTAAAAAAAACTCTCTCCCAAATTGAAAGCAAAACCTTTCTAAAAAGAAATTGATGATCAAATTTGAAAAAATTCGAAAACTTTCTGCTTAAGAAATATTTTATTTGTTCAAATGTTTGATAAGAAAAATTTAAAAATAGCGATGGTGGGCTTAGGCCTGATGGGTGCGTCAATTATTTTGACATCCAATTCTTTTGCAGATCCATGTAGCAGCAACATTTCGGGAAATGGCAATGCGGGAATTGTCTGCAGCTTTGAATCTGGAGTTGACAGCATCACCATTAACAGCGGAGCAACTCTTGGTGGAATTACTCAGGATAATTATAACGCTCTCAGCGGCTCTATTACCAATAACGGCACTATCAGCAATGAGCTAACTTACGGTATCGAGATTTTTAATGGCTCTACTTTAGGATTATCACTCACCAATAACGGCACTATTTCGACAACAAGTAGTTCAGGAATTTCGGTTAACGGCTCTACTATTTCCAACGCCATCACAAATAGTGGCAGCATTACGATTGATGACACTGATCCAGCTATCACTATCACCAATAGCACCATTAACGGCAGCATCAATAACAGCGGCACAATTCGCAATATTGCAGGTAGCGACAGCGTTTTTATCACAACCAGCACCATCACTGGTAATTTCACTAACAGTGGCAGCATTCGAGGATATCTTAACGGAATTGAGCTCAACAATTCTTCAACTATTAGCGGCAACATAACCAATAGCGGCAGCATTACAGGTGACACTACTGCTGGCATTAAAATTACCAATTCATCTGAAGTGAGTGGCAATCTCACAAATAGCGGCAGCATCAGTGGTGATCAAGATGGTATTTTTCTAGATGGTGCAACAATTAGCGGATCTATCATCAATCAAGCAGGCGGCACAATTTCGGGAAATAATTCTGGCATCAATGTTTCCGACTCCTCATCAAGCATCACTTCAATTAACAATTACAGCACCATCACTGGCGGCACCTATGCAATTTATATCGAGCCCTCTGCCACAGTAAACTCCATCAACCTTTACGAAGGCAGCGTCATCACTGGCGCTATCGATGCCTCTAATACAACGCTAAATTATTACGGCGGACAAATTAACGGCAGCACAAATGTGAATAATTTCAACATTACTAGCGGCGCAAATTTTAACATGACTCATGCCATCACTGCAAATAGTGCAGTGAATAATTCTGGCACCTTATCAACTGGCACTTCAACACGAACTATTACCGGAAATTATACGCAATTAAGCGGCGGCACGTTAAATATCAGCGCCTCAACCGCTTCAAATTATGGTCAAATTTCCGTCACAAATAACGTAGATCTTTCAGCCAGCGGCAAAATTAATGTAAATGTTTTGAGCAATTCAAATATCACCGCAGGCCAAATTCTGAGCAATGTTATTTCCGCAGGCGGAACTTTCATACCTCCAACCAGCTACAACATCACCGACAATAGCTATCTTTTGAAGTTCACCGCATCTGGCTCAAGCAGCGTTAATCTTACTGCAACTTCTGATGCGAGCACTTCAGTTGCACAAGGCGCATCAGTAAATGGAAACAATGCTAGCGCTGGCGCAGCGCAGCAGTTAGATAGAATTATTTCTCTAAATTCATCCGGAGATTGGCAAAATGTTATCGGTGCTCTTAACAGTTTAAGCAGCAGCCAAGCGGTTTCGGATGCAGTTAGTCAAACTACTCCCGCTCTAGCTGGCGCAACTAACACAGCATTAACCGAAACCATGAACACCGCGATGCGCATTATCCAAGCGCGTCAAGATTTAAATTCAGGAATTTCTTCAGGCGATGATTTCCAAACTAATCGCAATGTGTGGATTAAATCATTTGGTTCGTGGGGCGATCAGAAAAATAAAGATGGTGTAATCGGATATGATTCAACTTCTTATGGATTCATTGCTGGCGCGGATAAACCGGTTGATGATGAAAATCATTTAGGCGTTGGTTTTTCTTATTTTAACTCACATCTAAACAGCGCTAATAACAAAGTTAATGTTGATAGCTTTCTTGGCATTGCTTACGGCAGCCATAATCTTGACGATAAAACCGAAATTAACGGCGAAGTCGCTCTTGGCTACAACAGAAATAATTCCATCCGCAACATCAATTTTAGCAGCATAAACCGCACTGCCAGAGGCAGTTATGATGGATGGAATTTACACGCCGGAACTGGAATTAGCAGATTAATAAAAATTGATAAAAAGCACATTATCGCGCCACAATTTCGCTTAGATTATTTTGTCGCGGGCAATAAAAGTTATACTGAAAATGGCGCTGGCTCTTTGAATTTACACGTTAACTCGCAGCAACAAACGCAATTAATTCCAGCCTTTGAAGTTAAAGGAAATCATCAGCTTAATTCCAAATTTTCATTCGCACTCAATGCTGGCCTTGGCTACGACTTATTAAACAATCGCAACAATGTTTCTGCCTATTTTGAAAATAGCGATGCAGCATTCACGACACGCGGTTTTAAACCATCACCTTGGATTCTACGTTCTGGCTTCGGCTTCATTTACAAACAAAGTGACGATGTTGATTTCACCATCCGCTATGATCGCAGAGACCGCGGCAATTACACCAACCAAACTCTTTCGATTAATGTGAGTAAGTTGTTTTAGTTTTTGACGGCACAAAATTTTTCCCCAACCGAGATTTCATCTAGCTGCGAAAGATTTTAGAATTTTTAAGGCGATTATCCCTTGATGGACAAAACTTCTCAGCTCCCCGAAACTTCTCAGCTCCCCGAGCGGAGTCGAGGGGTGGGAAAGTAAACTCTCATCCCCTCGACTCCGCTCGGGGAGCTGAGACTAAAAATTAATTTGTCATGGGATTAAACATCAAATCATGTATGAATCCTTTTCGAAGGTCTCTCTCGCTTTAACGCAGAATGTGAAACTGTTTTTGTTGATGTCGAAGGTTGAATTTCAACAGCGATTCCCGCTTCAGATAAAATTTGTTTTGCCGTTTTTCCTTCATCATTTTCCAAATTATCTCTGGCGCTGTTGTCACGTAAAATTTCGTAAATTTCTAAACTTCCAATCAACGCAGCATGATGTAGCGCGGTATTTCCGCACTCATCATGAAAATTAATATCGGGACTCGCAGCCAAAACTCTTTTAACCATCTTGGGATTATTTTGCCTCACCGCTTTGATTAAACCTAACTCAACTTCCGCATCTCTCAAATCAACTTCAGATCTGGTAAAAGCCTCAACCATTTTCTCTGATTCTTTCTCGACCGCAAAAATAAAAGCTGTTTTTCCCTTCGTATTTTTTACGCCAACATTCACATCCATTTGCAGCAAAACCATCGTTGCAAAATATAACTCACAATCAACCAAAGCGTGCAGCAAACTATCGGAATCCGCGCTTCTGATTTCGTCTAATTTTTCTCTGTGATTCTCATGCAAATAGTTAATGAAAAAATTAGCGTCATCTTCGCGACGAAAATAAACTGCCATGAATAACGCACCCGCAATATCTTCTGGATTAAAAGAGTCGCCATCGTGCAAAACACCATATTTGCGCATCTCGCTTTCGATATTTTTTTGTCGCGCCAGAACTTTAGAAAGATCTAAAAATTTACTTCGATGAATCTTGTCAACATTAGCCAAGATCACTCTACAAAAATTTGTGTTTCCTCGCTCTGCAGCAATTACCAAAGGATCATCTTTCTGCCGCCAAAAACTTTCGTCAAAATCGTAATTCGTCACTAAATATTGAGCGAGATCAACTCTGTTAGACATTGCGCATTCATGAAGCGCTCTGTTTTCGCTACTAACAATATCAAAATTTTCACCATCAAAAATTTTGATCAATTCGATTATATCCACATCTTCGTTTTGCGCATTTTTTATGGCCGAAAAAAGAATGGATGAATCATCTTTGTCGTAAACCTTTAAAGCTCCGCAGTCGATCAAGAAAAGACAAGCTGGGATATCGCAACAAGAAGAAGCATAATCCAAAGCCCTTAAACCAAGATGATTTTGGCAAGTGATATCTATTTTTTTGTTAAAAAGAAACTCCGCCAAATCCAAATGTTTTGCTCGAATAGCAATTATAAAAGCGTTATTTCCCTCATCGTCTAAGCAATTAATATTCACGCCCTGCTCTATAAGATTTCTGCAAACTCCTAAATCACTATCGAATGCTGCTTGTAAAAAAATCTGATTAATAGCGAGCTGAACTGGCTCTGGCACTGAGTTATAAACATCTTCACCTGATGATTTTAAATCTTCAGATATTCTCGAATACGGCATTGTGAGGGATAAAATTCCTTCGTTTTGATAATTACAAAACCATCTTTAAAGGGCTGGAATCGCTCAAGAAATCAGATATGCAAATCTGTTTTTGCAAAGAATTTTTAGGCAGCTTGTTTTCTTACGACACAGTAAACTACGAACATCAATGATGAGCCGAGAATGAAACAATCCTAACCAGATATTCCCCATTTCTTACAGAGATAATCTTCAACGCTGCTGATTTAATGACTGATTTGGAAAAATTTTTGCACAATGAAAATTTGGCAATTCCGCAATTAATAAAAATTGGCACAGAGAGATTTATCTTTATTGCCCTTTACAGGCTAACAGATTTTCTCTTGGAAAAATTTCTCTATTTTATTTTTCCATCAAACAAAATGAATAAACGCTATCTAGCTACGGTAATCACTTTTCTTGTTTTTAATTATAATACCGCAAAGGCAACCGACTATAGCCAGTCAGATCTATCAAGCCCAATAACCAATTCGAGCAGCTATGATAACGTCACAATCACAAACAGCAGAACTTTAAGCTCGGGATCGTTGACCGGAGGATATGTATATTTTAGCAACAATATCACAGGCGATGTAAATATCACGAATGAGGGTTCGATCACATCAACTCACAGTAATTACGGCATATTTTATTTTCCCAACATCGGAAACATTTCCACAATTTCCACGGTCAATGTCACCAATAGTGGCTCACTTACTACTACGGGAACGTTTTCAATTCCAATCTACATACTCAGAGCCACAGATGGTGTCTTCCCATCTTTTACCCAAAGATCTTTTGACGGTCAGCTTAACAATAGCGGCACAATCACCAGCAGTGCCGGAGCAGTTGGTTATCATAATGGCAGCTTAGGTAGTTTCGAAATAACCAACTCGGGTACAATTGATAATAGCAGCAATACCGGTGCATCAAGCACGATAAATTTATCCGGAAATAATTCTACAGTCACAAACTCTGGCACTATTACCGCTCATGATTCTTCCTACACTGCGATCCAATCTTCGGGAAATAATTTTACGGTTAATATTTTAAGCGGCTCCAATATCACCGGAAAAATCAAGTCGGGCGATAGCACTACCAACAATAATTTGAATATTAAAAAAAGCGTTTCGCTGACGGAATATAATAACTTAGCCGATCAGTTAGTCGCTGGCACTGGCGCAGAAGCGTGGCGAATAAACGTTGCTGCAGCCGGCGGATTAACAATTGCAAATGGCGAAACTCTTTCCTCAGCTACTTTAAGCGGTAGTGGCACGATTTCAAACTCTGGAACTGTAAGCGCTCTAACGGTTTCTGGCTCAGGAAATACGCTTAATCTTGCTACAGGAAACTCAACTGGAAATATCGCCAATTCTGGCGCTCTAACAATTTCTCCTGGCTCGTCGAATATCACTTATTCAAACGCAATTTCTGGAACTGGTTCAATTACAAAAACTGGTAGCGGCAGATTAGAACTGACTGGAGTTAATACTTATTCTGGCACCACAACAGTTTCCGCCGGTGAGTTGAAAGTCAACGGCAGCGCGTCTTCAAGTGCAGTGACAGTTTCTTCTGGTGCAACAATTTCTGGAACGGGAACGGTTGGCGCGCTTACCATAAATTCCGGCGCAACTTTGGCCGCAGGAAATTCTCCCGGAACTTTAAATGTTTCTGGCGATCTCACTTTAAATTCTGGTTCAACTACAAATTTTGAATTTACCAGCAGTCAAGTTGATAAGATTATTGCCACCGGAAATATCTCAATTGCCGGCTCTGCTAATTTTCAATTATATGGCGCCGATGGCTATTTCACTATCACGCAAAATATTTTGGAAACTACCGGAGGAACAATTTCCGGCACTTTCGACAGCACAAACACCGATAATGGATTTGCCACCAGCCTTACTTACAGCAGCACTGCGGTCAATGCGACAATTTCCAAAACTCTAAATAGCAACGCTTTGGACGGTGCACTTTCTTCGCAAAATTCCGTCAGCAGAATCTTGAGTAAATCCTTAACCGATCAATTGCGTAACTCAAAATATTCCGATCACAAAAAAACTACCGCCTGGATTTCTAGTGGTGGATTTAACGCTTATCGATCAGCAATTCCGGGTTCCGCGGCCTATTCTACGACTGGTTCCGTAAGCTCCGCTGGTCTGATAAATAATTACGGCGATTTTCAATTAATCGGCGGAATTTTTAATTCTAACGCTCGAGTAAATCGCTACATTTATTCCGGCAATGATGATATTATAACCAATGGTGGCGCGCTCGGAATTGGTAAAAATTTTCCGACAAAAATTGGTGACTTTTATTTATTCAGCCAAGTCGGCGGCGGATTTTATAATTTTAATAATAACCGCTACGTTAACGTTAACGGCGCAATTCAGGCAGCTAAAGGCTTTGGAACTGGAAATTTCAGCTACGTAAATTTTGGAACTTCCTATAAAGTGCCAACAAATTTAAACGGAGAAGTCGGAATTTTCACTTCAGCCACTTTACAAAAAACCCAACATGGCAGCTGGCATGAATCTGGCTTGTCAGCGGGAAACCTTGATGTATCAGGCTCGTCAGCCAATAGTGTAAATTTTGAAATTGGCACTTCCTACCAAGATAAATTGCCAAAATTACCGCGCGGCTCTTTTTATAAAATCGAATTAACCGGCTATAAAAGTAATCTCTATTCGCAACATAGCGCCACCGTTAGTCAAGGCAGCACAAGCTATAACCTCTATTCACGCTACGCCCAAAATTTTCTTTTCGGCGCCAGCGGATATTTTTCTATACCTCTTAAAGAAGATGTTTCGGTGAATTTGCAAATTGACAAAAGACAGAACGGCATCGCGCGGGAACTGGTGGGAACTCTTGGTTTGCAATATGGTTTTTAAAATTTGCTCAAAACAATCCTAACCAGATATTCCCCATTTCTTGCAGAGATAATCTTCAACGCTGCTGATTTCTTCCGACTTTAGCGCGCGTCTAAAAATTATGACTTCTCCGATGTAGCCGTTAAAGGAATAGGCTGAATCATATCCAATTCTACCGACGTCAAAATAGGCGGTTGAGCTCATGACTGAAGAGGTGAAACTTCCTGTCATTGCTGTGTTTAACAATTCACTTTTGTTAACTTTGATTATTCCAACTGATGATTTTTTTATCAGGCTGATGACTTTTTGTGACGATGCAAAATTTGATGGAGCTGAAACACTTATTCTTCCGACTCCTGAAACGCAGCAGGAACCAAAATCAAAAGCTAAATTGCTAGTTTCTGGAGCGTGAAGATTGATTCTATAACTAGCACTCGAGGCGCTGTTTTTTATCATTATGGGCGAGTTGTTGGAAGATGTGACCAACTTGGTGACTAGAAAAATCGTCACCTCATCGCTCTTGGTAAGATCATCAAATGTAAATGAGGAATTGGTTAGATAATCTCCGTTGCTAGCATCACCATCAAACTTCAAAGCCGGAAGGCCATTGATCGCATTCGACTTAAACAAGGGCTGCAAATTTTGCGTTGATTGCGCCAAATTTATTTTGGAAATCGACTGCGTGTTATTGTCATACCAATTATCAACTCTGACTCCATCTTCCTGATCGCTTAAATCAAAACTACTTTCCATCGTAGCCTCTAGCCACACTGATAGGTCTTTAATTCCAGAAACTGGCGAGCTTTGAGTAAGAGTTCGTGCGACAGTTAATTTAAAAGCATTCACCATGCGCGAAGATTGAACAACGCCAGCTACAATTATTCCGATGATCAGAATCACTATTGAAAGTTCTATGAGAGAAAAAGCGTGTCGAAGAGGTTTAGCCATTGGAGTCTAAAAATTTCTTGGGATAAAATTTTTCATCTCGAAAAAGAAAAATTTTAGCAATTTTTTTTTGCAAAAAATTATGGGATTATCCCTGAATGGCGCAATCGATATCTAGTTTCTAAACCAATCTGGCTTCTTGGATTTAGTCCACTTGGGAGGAAGTTTGTCATTACGCCACTTTTTGCGCAGCGCTAGGATGTAAGCCTGATGAACATCTGGCTCATCTTTAAAATCAGTACAATTGGCGAAAGCTGTGCGATTTTTTTTGCCAATTTTATTTTTTAATTTTTGCAAAAACGCGTCGGAAAAATTATCGATCAGAGTGATATAACTCTTATGCTTTCTACCAAAACGCTTTTCATATTCAGCGCTCAAAGCCTCAAAATGCTGCAAAAGCCAAATAAAATTTTTGTAAGATTCGCGCGCCCAAATTGAACAAGGATGATTTCTGTGAGTCGGTCTGTAGATGTTTAAACCTTCCGACATCCCCAATTCATGCAAAGCAGTTGAAAGCAATTGCGCAGTTTCAAGAACCATCTTTATCACCCTTCGATCATCAAGAGCCTGCGCTGATTTTATTGGATCAGCACTGCTAACAAAAATGTTCATTTTTAAATCCTACTCTTGATTGGAAATCTGGGAAAAGATAATCGCCGAATTTTCTCTAGCGCCGCAGAAACAAAGTGACACAGGCTCCAGGCCAAATCACAGCCACAAAAAAACTCCTCCGAAAAATTTCGAAGGAGTTTTTTTTGAGTGTCGGGAGCCACCACTGCGCAAACCCAGCGCATCGTATCCTATTCCCTGCAAGAGGTATTTTATTCGGTACGACTCCCGACGCGGGCAAAATTTCAGAAACGATTTTTTTGGCAAGGGAAATTTTAAAAAGATTTTAGGAATTATCCCGCGAACGATTAATTTTTTAGCCCCAGCTCCCCCACACTGCATCGAGGGGAGCTGGAGTTTTGGTATATTTACTTGGGAAGAAAAACTTGTGAGCAAGAGGATGGTCACTAAACAACTTCGCTAAATTTTAACGATTTTTTCTGAAAAATTTCTGAAAGATTTTTGATTTTGTAAAACCATCTTCACCACCTTTGATAATATGAGCCGTCTTGATCCACAAGATAGTTCCTCCCAAAATAATCACTGCGATATTTTTAAAAATGATTGGAATATTGCCGATCATAATTCCGAAAATTAGCCAAAAAACCACACCAACAATTGTAAAAAAATACATCCAAAACGAGATTGCTTTCGTGTCTCTGGTTCTGATGGTTTTGATTGCTTGTGGGACATAGCCAATCATGGTGAAGAAGGCGGCGAGAGAGGCGATGATGTCTGGGTTGGTAAATTTCAAAAACATTAACTAAGGGAGTTTTTTTTGGCTAATTGCTCGACAAGCTGACGTGCCGTTGAGCTTTTTGGTTGCGGCGTGGGATTGCCTTCTGTTTGAAGTGGCGACAACTTCCAAGCATCAGGACTAGTTTCTTTGTTTGAAAAAATCGCAGCACTCTCGAGAAATCCTTTTGGTAAGGTGCCATTTTTTACAGCTTCTATTAAATTTGCCCCCTCCCTCGGATGAAAGCTGATGCACACAAATTCACCATGAAACTTGTGGTGAGTGTATGGAGGAAATGTCAAAATAGAAATTGCATTTTCTTTGAATTGCAATCGCTCTTCGCAGTCCGGTCTAAGGTCTGGATTTTCGGCAATGCCACAAAAATTTAATGTTGCTCCGGCTTCCTTATTTGTAGTAAAAATTAAAATTACTCTTTCGCCAGGATGGAAATGCATGTCTGTAGTGTTATCTACTCCGAACTGACTTCTCTCAAAATTCATTAATGTTCCACTGCTTCTGTTAAATTCAGTTGGCTGATAGACTTTCGATGTTACCTCTTTGTAAAACATTTCGTAACCTCGATCGCTAAAAATTCTATCCTGCATTTTAATGGCAGTTCTTTTCGCGAGATCACTAGTTAGATTAGTTACAACATTTAGTGAAAATCTCTTTATTTCTTCATGTGAAGGAACTCTCGTTAATTGGCATGCAGCCATAGCAAAACTTTTATCCGCATTTTGCGTTAGAAGTGTAAATGGCCTATGATTTTCAATGTCCAAAACTCCTAAAATTCCTTTTGGAACAACTAAATTATTTGTTAGTAAATCCGCGGGCAATCTTGTTGCTGATGCCGCAACTCCTCTTTCTCCGTAGCACACTACTAGGTCATCTGTAGTAGTTGCAACTATGATACAGCCTCTTTTGTCATCGTCTGACTTCTCCATGTCATCTGTCGTTACTTGTATTACCTGCGGTTGCAGCAAATTTATCACGGCTCCTTTAGATCCGCTCAATGGTATTTTATTTCTCATTCCAGCAGCAATCTCTTCTATATTTTGATCTGCTAATATAGCCAAAGAAACAGGTGGAATTTTTTTTGCTGCTGACGCCGCATATCTTCTGGCTGCGTAAATTTCAGCAAATCTTGGGCCAGCCAAGTTTAAAAAGCCCGTTAGCATGGATTCAGACGTTCTTGCTGTCGATATTACTTGACGTGCCATTTTAGATTTTTTTTGAAACCATTTTATTTGATGAGTTCTGAGCCTGCAGCAGTTTTTCCGTAGTTAAAAGATTTACAAAATTTCTCAATAAACCTTCTAATTTTTTTCCTTTCTTTACTAAAATTCCGTAAGTCATTTCAGGAAAATAATTTGTTAAAACTCTGCCGATTAGCTCACCCTCTTTCTCTCCCTCAAGAATGATGTTTGATATGATCGCAACACCAACATCAGCCTTTACAAATTTTTTTAGAATTTCCCAATCAGATGTTTCGAATTCGATTGAAGTGCGCAAGCCGTGAGACTTAATAATTTCTTCAAAAGCAGGCAGCGTGATAAGATGCGGATCGATTCTCACCAACTCAAATTTTGCAACGTCAGCCAAGGTTAAGTTTTTCTTTTTTGCCAAAAAGTGATTTTTATTAACCAGTAAAATCGGTTGGTATTTTACGATTGGAATAAATTCAAATTCGCTCGGGATTTCCTTTTTAGTCATCGGATAAATGAACAAACCAATCTCGTCATTTAAGAGGCGCTTGATGCACTCGCTTTTCGATAAATTCCTGATTTTAAATTTTGCTGCTGGATGCTCATCTTTAAAGCGCTTGATGTATTTTGGCAGTATGTAGGAAATTCCAACATGATTGGTTGCGATATCGATGGTAGTTAGATTTGTATTTTTGATATTTTTTGCAAAACTTTCGAATAAATCATCGATACCATGAATGTAATAAGATGCCTTAGAATGTAGTATTTCACCAGCCTCAGTGAGTTTTATTTTTTGCTTCTCTCTTTTAAAAAGTTGTATTCCTAAATCTCTTTCAAGTGATTGAATTTGTAGAGTTATGGCGGCCTGACTTAACTTCATAAGTCTCGCAGCGCTTGATATACTACTGGTTTGTGCTGCATAATAAAATCCTCGCAGCTGCTGAATACGATTCTTTTTGTAATAGAATTGCTTAAGACTCATATAAGTTTTTTTAATAAGGCATTGATTACTTCTAATTTGCTTTCCCAGCCCAAATCAATTTTTCTGCCGCGACGTTTTTGAAAATCTTAATCAGCGATTCATTCCGGCACATGAAACTCCCCCATCTCAACCTCCACACCAAGCACAATCCCTCGATCGTAATTCTGCCTTTCGATGCGATTCGGGCG
>CAYUSO010000004.1:0-128187 GCA_964447395.1 uncultured Rhizobium sp. | reverse complement strand
ATAAGTGCGACGATTTTTGGCATAAGATTTAGAGATTTTTTTGTTAAGTGGTCGCTGAGCGGAGTCGGGAGGCGAGAGCTTGCTTTCCCGCCCCTCGACTCCGCTCGGGGAGCTAAGAATTTTTGTCTAAACGAGACGCCGCCGACATCGTCATCCCGAACTTGTTTCTGGATCTGTCTTTTTGTCCGGAGAGATAATCGCCGAAAAATTACTGAGGAATTTTAAACAGCAGTTGCGCGGTTTTTTGTTTTCTCGATTCGATTTTCCATTTCGCTGCGGAAATTTTTTATCAAACCTTGAACTGGCCAGGCAGCGGCGTCGCCCAAAGCGCAGATGGTGTGGCCTTCGATTTGTTTGCTCAAATTATAAAGCTGATCGATTTCAGAAACTTCCGCTTTGCCTTCAACCATGCGATCCATGATGCGCATCATCCAACCTGTGCCTTCGCGGCATGGAGTGCATTGCCCGCAAGATTCATGTTTGTAAAAATGCGAGAGTCGCGCGATTGCCGCAATCACGTCGGTTGATTTATCCATCACGATCACACCAGCAGTTCCAAGGCCCGTTCCCACTGCTTTTAGCGAATCGAAATCCATCAAAACCGTGTCGCAAACTTCTTTTTTAATCATTGGAACTGACGATCCGCCAGGAATTACGGCGAGCAGATTATCCCAGCCGCCGCGCACTCCGCCGGCATGTTTTTCGATTAATTCGCGCAGAGAAATTCCCATTTCTTCTTCAACATTGCACGGCTTGTTCACATGTCCGGAAATGCAGAAAATTTTTGTGCCGGTATTTTTTTCGCGTCCCAAGCCCGCGAACCACGCGGCTCCACGACGTAAAATTTCTGGAACAACGGCGATTGATTCAACGTTGTTGATTACGGTTGGACAACCGTAAAGCCCGATGAGCGCTGGAAATGGCGGCTTCAAACGCGGTTGACCTTTATTGCCTTCGAGACTTTCAAGCAGCGCGGTTTCTTCGCCGCAAATGTAAGCGCCAGCTCCGCGATGAATGTAAACATCCAAATCCCAACCAGAATTGCAGGCATTTTTGCCGATCAATTTTGCCTCGTAAGCCTCGTCAATTGCGCGCTGCATCGCAACCGCTTCGTTGTAATATTCGCCGCGAATGTAGATGTAGCAGGTGTGAGCATTAATGGCGCGCGCGGCAAGCAAACAGCCTTCGATAAGCTTGTGCGGATCGTTGCGCAAAATGTCGCGATCCTTACAGGTTCCTGGCTCGGATTCATCAGCGTTAATCACCAAATAATGTGGTTTTCCTTCTTTTGGATTTGTTTTTTTCGGCACAAATGACCATTTCATACCAGTCGGGAAACCAGCGCCACCGCGGCCGCGCAGACCTGAATCTTTGACTTGCTGAATCAGCCATTCTGCTCCGCAATCGAGAAATTCTTTGGTGCGATTCCAATCGCCTCTCTTGCGCGCAGCCTCTAAATTTGCTGATTCGCGACCATAAAGATTGGTAAAGATTTTATCTTGTTCTTTGAGCATTTTCGGGGAAATTTTTTGGGAAGTTTTCAGCTAGAAAAAAACGCGCGGACACTAGAAATCCTTTCGGCAAAATCAATTGCCAAAAAAAACTTCGCAAATAGCATCGCGCGAAATTTTTGTTTCCTCAAACCGCTTTCCATTCAATAAAATCAAGTGTTCAGACTAGCTTGCACAGCAAAAAGATTTTTATGTTTTTCGCTAGTTTTTACCTCATTTTCTTGCGCCCAAGGCAAGCTAGATCCCTTCGATTTGAACACCGGCCTCAGCAGATCCGAAGCTGAAAACGCGATGGTGAAAAACAGGGCAGACGAGCGCTCACGAAAATTAGAAAAGGGGCAAGATGAAGCGCCAACTCCAAGCGTTTCCAAACTCATCATATCTCCACCGCCACCAGCAATTGGCGGCGACAAAATCATCTCTTTTTCTGTCACCGATCAAGTGCCTTTGAAAGACGTTTTAATTGAATTAGGGCGCGTTGCGGGAATTGATGTTGACTTGGATTCCAACATCTCCGGCGGCATTATTCTCAACGCCAAAAATCGTCCGCTGAAAGAAGTGATCGATCGCATCTCATCTCTTGGCCAACTGCGCTACTCCTACAAGAACGGCGTTTTATATTTCGAGCGCGACACGCCTTACATGAAAAATTATTTCGTTGATTATCTCAGCGGCGGCAGCGTTTGGTCAGATGTTGAGTCAAACATCGCGGCAATTTTAGCCTCATCTTCCGGCTCTTCCTCATCAACAACCAGCGAATCGGGAAGCGAATCATCTTCGTCAGAATCATCATCTTTTACCTCCAACAAATCAGCGGGAATCATCTCGCTTTACGCTACCGAGAAGCAGCATGAAGCAGTCAGCAAATATCTCAAAGACGTTGAAAAATATGCTTCAGCACAAGTTTTGATCGAAGCAAAAGTTGTAGAGGTGACACTGAACAAAGAATACAATACTGGCATCAATTGGAGCAGCTTTGGCGCGAAAAATAACATCGTCAGCACTAACTCCTACACCGCCGGCGGACCATTCAGCTACGTTGCTGGCGAGCTATTCAACTCCGACATCACTGCCTCAATCAGCGCCTTAGAAACATTCGGCGTCGCCAAAGCAATTTCGAGCCCGCGCGTCAATGCCATGAACAACCAGAAGGCCACTCTCGATTTTTCTGAAACTCTGATTTATTTCACCATCAGCACTTCACAATCGACCACCTCCAGCACCACGCCAGCAACAGTTGCAACTGTCACCGCTACCAAAAACGAAGTTCCAGTTGGCGTACAAATCACCATCACGCCTTCGATCAATCTCGCAACCAAGGAGGTCACACTCGACATTCAGCCAAAATTATCCGTCAATTCTGGCAGAACCGTTGCCGATCCTTCCGTCAATCCCAACACCGGAGCCAGCCTTGGCAACACCGTTCCAATCATCAAAACACGCTCGCTTAGCACCATCGCCAAAGTTCATAGCGGCAACATTTTAGTGATCGGCGGATTGATGTCCGACACCACCACCAATACTGACACTGGCATTCCTTTCATCGCCAGAATTCCGATCATCGGCTGGCTCTTCAAATCAGTTTCGAAAGAATCTGATGTCGTCGAAACCGTGATCTTCATCAAGGCGACCATTGTCAATAGCAGCACTCCAACCGGAAAAACCGACCGCAATTTCCAAGAAAAATTTGATCCGAGCAAACGTCGTTTCTTCGATTAGAAAATGAAATCCATCCTCAAATACATTCTCAAAAATGGCCTGCGCGATCGTCTTTATTTGGGGCTTTTTATTTCGTTAATTGCCACTTTTTCGATCTCGATTTTTCTCGGCTCAACCATGCTGGTTGAGCAGCAGCAAAGCACTGCGGCCTTCATCGCTGGCTCATCGCGCGCCGTTTTAGCAATCGGCATGATTTTATTCGTTTGCCTCACCGTAAATCGCGCTTTTGAAAACAAAGAAGTTGAATTCATTCTCGCCAAATCAATCTCGCGTGAGCAATTTATTTTGGGCTATCTCATCGGATTTTTTCTCGCCGCTTTTTTGATTTTTATTCCGCTAACTCTGGCGATTTTGATCGTCACTAAAGCCAATAAAATCGGGCTTCTAGCTTGGTCTGCAACTTTGCTTGCTGAACTTCTAATCGTGATTTCTTTTTCACTTTTATCTTCGCTGATTCTGAAAAATTCTTTTTCTGCCATCATGTCCGCCTTCGCTTTCTACGTGATTTCGCGGCTGATGGGAGTTTTTGTGATGGCAATAGAACTGCCGCAAAATTTTGCTGAGGCAAAAAATCATTTTTTGGCAACAGTGCTAAAATTTCTTTCCGCACTTTTTCCGCGTCTCGATCTCTTCGCCCAAAGCTCGTGGATTAGCTACGGACTCAACGATTCCGCCAATTTGAAAATCATCGCACTACAATCACTAATTTACATTCCGCTCATGATTTTCATGGCGTTCCACGACTTTAAGAAAAAACAATTTTGATCGGTCATTTTTATCACCTCAATTCACATAAAATTTTCTTCTGGTTTTTTTTCGTTGCTTTGAGCTGTCAGATTTTTTTCTGGAAAGAAACTGAAAAAACTCGTGCAGCTTTCGACCTAGTCCCGCCCGCTCCAAATCGCTATTTAATTTCCGCAATTTCTCTCGGCGATAATGAATTTTTATTTCGCGCTTTAGCAATGCGTTTACAAAATTCTGGCGATGTTTTTGCCGGATTTGTTTCGCTAAAAAATTACGATTATTCGCGAATTTTTGATTGGATGAAAATGCTCGACGGCCTCAACTCCAAATCAAATCTGGTTCCATCTCTTGCCAGTTATTACTACTCCCAAACCCAGAACGGCAAGGATTCGCGCTATGTTGTCGATTATCTCGATTGGCATTCTTCGCAAAATATTGATGCTAATTGGTGGTGGCTTTTTCAGGCGGTTTTTATCGCCAAAAACAATCTTCGCGACATGAATCGCACTTTAGAATTAGCGCAAAAATTGGCGCAAAATAATGCCGAAAATGCACCATTTTGGACGAAGCAAATGCCAGCTTTTATCAGCGAAGAAATGGGTGACGGATGCATGGCTTTCAGCGTGATTCAGCGATTGATAAAAGAAAGCGAAAGCGGCGTGCGCCAAGTAAAACCAGAAGAAATGAATTTCATGCGCCATTTTATTTCTGATCGCCTAGCGCGACTTAAAAATCAAAAATTTGATCCGAGAAAATGTTCGAAAAAAATCTAAAAAAAATCATCACAATCGCCTTGGAAGAAGATGCGGTTTTTAACGATGTCACTTCCGATTTAACTATTCCAAAAAACAGCGTTGTGGCTTTCGAAATCAAGCCGCGCGAAGAAATTATTTTTTGCGGAAAAGATGTGATTTTAGAAGTTTTTTTGCAGCTGAAAAAAAATAAAAAATTCAGAAATTCTAAACTTGATTTGAAAATTTTTGCCAAGGATGGCGAAAAGTTAAAAGCTGGGAAGTCAATTGCGTCAGGCTTTGGTGATGCAAAATTAATTTTTGCTGCAGAAAGAGTTGCGCTAAATTTAATTCAACATCTGAGTGGAGTTGCAACTCTCACGCAAAAATTTGTTCAAAAACTCGACAACAAAAAAATCAAAATTCTCGACACACGAAAAACTTTACCCGGTCTGCGCGCCTTAGAAAAATATGCCGTCGCGGCTGGTGGCGGAAAAAATCATCGCTTCAATTTATCCGACATGATTTTGATAAAAGACAATCACATCGCCGCCGCAGGAAATATAAAAAATGCAATTTCATCGGCGAGAAAATCAGCAAAAAAATTAAAAGTTGAAATCGAATGCGACACGGTTGAGCAAGTCTCCGAGGCAATAAAATCAAAGCCTGACATCATCATGCTCGACAACATGAATCTCGCCGAAATAAAAAAATCCATCACGCTCATCAAGAAAAAATCACAAATCGAAATCTCCGGCGGCATCAATTTGGACAACATAAAAAACTTTTCCGAACTCGAGATCGATTTTGTTTCAATCGGCTTGCTCACTCACTCGGCAAGGTCTGTGGATATTGGTCTCGACATCGTTAAAACACTTTCTTAGGACTGCAGAAAACTTTTATAAATGCGCAAAAATCTCACCGCCCTCCCATTTCTTTTTAAAATTGTTAAGCCTTTCAAGCTCTACCTCGGGCTACATATTTTTGTTGTGCTTTATCAGGCCATCGATCTTTCTTTGTGGCCTTTTGCTTCAAAACTTTTGATCGATAAAATCGCTGTCACACCTAGAGAATCGATGCTTGAAGAAAGTTGGCCATTTATTGCTTTCCTGATTTTTGTGACAGCTTTATCGAATTTTATTTGGCGTTTTTGCGATTACGCCTGGGCAAAAATTACGCCATTGATGAGAAAAAAAATCGCTTCGGAATCAATGGAATACATCATGCAACATTCGCATAGTTTTTTTCAAAATAGCTTTTCCGGCTCGTTAACAAACAAAGTTCGCGACCTCATAAAAACAATGCCCGCGCTGCTCGAAACCGCTCTTTACAGTTTTCTTGGATCAATTTTGGCGTTGATTTTTGCCTTCATCGCCTTGCTTTCAATTCACAAAGTTTTCGCTTTCGGATTGGTTTTGTGGTCAAGTTTGTTCATTTTTATCGCGATCCGCGCCGCCAAACTAACCAATCGCATGTCGCTTAATATCGCTAATCAGCAGACCAGAATCATGGGCAATATCGCCGACGTTTTAAGCAACATCAGCAATGTTAAATTCTTCGCCAACGCTGATTTTGAGGCGCAACGCATCAAATCTTTGCAAAATAAATTCACTCGTCTTTTTGAACATCGCGGATTTTTTTTGGTGAAACTTTTCACTTTTCACGGCACGAGTTTTGTGCTTTACTACGCCGCCTGCATCATTTTTTTGGTTTGGCTTTATGCAAAAAATCAAGTGACGCTTGGCGATTTTCTCATGCTCTTTGCCATCAATAATTTTATCATTCATTTGATGTGGCAAAGCGCAGCCGCAATGCGCAATTTTTTGGAAGATTTGGGCACGGCGAATCAGGCTTTGAGCATAATCAATAAGCCGCTTGGCGTGCTTGATGGCAAAAAGATTCTTAACGTCGAAAAAGGTGAAATTATTTTCGACGATGTGGAATTTTTTTATCACGAAAATCAGCCGCTTTTTGCCAAAAAATCTGTGACGATAAAAGCCGGACAAAAAGTTGGATTGGTCGGACATTCTGGCAGCGGCAAAACCACTTTTATCAATCTGATTTTACGACTTTTTGATGTTAATTCCGGCCGCATTTTTATCGATGGACAAGATATTTCTAAAGTCACTCAAGACTCGCTTCGACGCTCAATTGGCGTGATTCCGCAGGATACTTCTTTGTTGCACCGCAGCCTCTACGAAAACATCGCTTACGGCACTGCAAAACAAAATAAAAAATCGGAAGGATTGGGAGATGTAATCGCCGCGGCAACAAAAGCTCATGCTCACGAATTCATAATGCGCCTGCCTCAAGGCTATAATTCGCTGGTTGGTGAACGCGGTGTCAAGCTATCGGGAGGGCAGCGCCAAAGAATTGCCATTGCTCGCGCTTTTTTGAAAAATGCACCGATTTTGATTTTGGATGAAGCTACGTCAGCCCTCGATTCTCGAACTGAGAACATCATTCAAGAAGCCTTGAAAAATTTGATGCAAAACAAAACTACACTTGTCATCGCGCATCGACTTTCGACTCTAAAAATCATGGATCGAATTTTGGTTTTTGAGCACGGAAAAATTGTCGAAGACGGCACGCACGAAGAATTGCTCGCCCTCAAAGGCGCCTATAATCGCCTGTGGAATGCACAAGTTGGTGGCGTTTTAACTTACCAAGTTGAGCGCGCCGAGGCAAAACCATTGTGGGCAAAACCATTAACCAACGACGAACAAGATGACTAAAATTACTCAGGCTTTCATTTTTGCCGCTGGTCGAGGAGAGCGCATGAAACCAATAACTGACACGATTCCCAAGCCTTTGGTAAAAATCAAAAATAAGGCAATTCTCGATTATACGATTGAGAAATTGGACAAAATTTCTTCGATAAAAAAAATTATTATTAACGGATTTTACCTCGCCGATCAGCTCGAGGAGCACATCAAGAAACTCAACAATCCGAAAATTATTTTTTCGCGCGAAGTGGAAAAAATCGAAACTGGCGGCGGGCTGGTTTTTGCCAAAGATCGCATCGATTTGAATAAGCCGCTTTTAACGCTAAATGGCGATGTTTTGTGGCAAGAAGCCGACATAAATTCTGACATCGAGACACTCGCCAACGCTTGGAATCCGCAAGAAAGCGACATTTTTTTGGGACTAAAAAAAGTCGAAGATTATCTCGGATATGAAGGAAATATTCACGGCGGCGGCGATTTTAATTTGATTGGAGACCATCTTTTTCGCTTTCCCGACGTGCCAATGTCTCACGTTTTTATCGGCATGCAAATCATCAATCCAAAAATTCTCGAAAATGCGCCAAGCAAGTGTTTTTCAATGTCGCATTTTTACAAATCAGCTCTGGGCGAAGGCGGCTTGCTGCATCGAGTTAGAGGCGTCGAACTCAAAGGAAAATATTTTCATATCGGCACTGTCGGTGCGATAAAAATGACTGAAGAAAATCTGGCTTAGGGAGTGATCAAATCAGAGTTTTGAAGAGTTTGATAAATCACGCTCATCCCTTGCGCCGGAGCATCCCCCAAAACTTTCACATTGCTTTGCGCAATAGGGCCAATTCCGCCGGTTAAGATTTGTTCTGGATTGTTGTTGGTGATGTTGATGGCTTGTGCAGCCGCTCCAATGCTGGTTAGAACGATGGTCAGAGCAATAATAAAAATTTTCATGAAATGGTTTTGTTTGATAAAACTTTGCCCAACTTGCAGATCTTATTTTTTAAAAACAAATCTTGATTAGAGCCTTTCCAAACCTCGTTAAAATCGTGCTTTTTCCTACTTGCGATTTCAATTCCGATTCCTAAATTGCGCGCCCTTCTTGGAACCCCCCTTCTAAATTTTCCAAAATCTTAAACATGAAAAATAAAGGAAAAATCACGCAGGTCATTTCTGCGGTTGTTGACGTTGAATTTGAAAATGGCGAATTGCCAGCGATTTACAACGCACTTGAATGCCAAAATGATGGCAAAAAATTGGTGCTCGAAGTAGCGCTTCACATCGGCGAAAAATCTGTGCGCGCAATCGCGATGGATTCAACTGACGGGCTAACCCGTGGCGCTGAAGTTATCGACACTGGCCGCGCTATTTCTGTTCCGGTTGGCGAAGGAACTTTGGGTCGCATCATGAACGTAATTGGTGAACCAATTGACGAAAAAGGCGCGATCGTTTCACAAGAATTATGCCCAATTCACGCTCCAGCGCCAGAGCTTGTTGATCAAGCAACCGACACTGAAATTTTGGTGACCGGAATCAAAGTCATCGACCTTCTCGCTCCTTATGCCAAAGGCGGTAAAATCGGTTTGTTTGGCGGCGCGGGAGTTGGCAAGACAGTTTTGATCATGGAATTGATCAACAACGTTGCGAAGGCTCACTCTGGCTATTCAGTTTTTGCCGGCGTTGGCGAAAGAACTCGCGAAGGAAACGATCTCTATCACGAAATGATGGATTCCGGCGTTATCGATGTAAAAAATCTTAAAAATTCCAAAGTTGCTCTGGTTTACGGACAAATGAATGAACCACCTGGAGCGCGCGCCCGCGTTGCTTTAACTGGTTTAACTCAAGCTGAATATTTCCGCGATAAAGAAGGCCGCGATGTGCTTTTCTTCGTTGATAACATCTTCCGTTTCACGCAAGCGGGCTCTGAGGTTTCTGCGCTTTTGGGTCGCATTCCTTCAGCCGTAGGTTATCAGCCAACTCTTGCAACCGAGATGGGTTCAATGCAAGAACGCATCACTTCAACCAAAAAAGGTTCGATCACTTCGGTGCAAGCAATTTACGTTCCTGCGGATGACTTGACTGACCCAGCTCCAGCAACTTCATTCTCTCACTTGGACGCAACAACGGTTCTTTCGCGTCAAATTGCCGAAATCGGAATTTATCCTGCGGTTGATCCACTTGATTCAACCTCGCGCATCCTTGATCCGCGCATCGTTGGTCAGGAGCATTATGACGTTGCGCGTGAAGTTCAAAAAACTTTGCAAGCTTACAAATCACTGCAAGACATCATCGCGATTTTGGGCATGGATGAGCTTTCTGAAGAAGATAAACTTACAGTTGCTCGCGCTCGTAAAATTCAGCGTTTCTTGTCGCAACCTTTCCACGTTGCTGAAGTTTTCACTGGCGCTCCGGGGAAATTAGTTGCGCTAAAAGACACGATTCAAAGCTTTAAAGCGATTTGCGCTGGTGAATATGATCACCTTCCTGAAGCCGCGTTCTACATGGTTGGCGGAATCGAGGAAGCAATTGCCAAAGGCGAAAAATTATTAAAAGAAGCTAAGTAAAAATGGCTGATCTCAAACTCGAAATCATTTCTCCTTCTGGCGTGCTTTTCAAAGGCGAATGCCATTTGGTCGTTGTTCCTTCAGTTTCTGGAGATCTCGGCGTGATGCGCGGCCACGAAATTGTAATCGCCGCTCTTCGTGAAGGAGAAGTTTCGATTTTCGACGAAAAACATAATTTGCTAAAATCCCTCCCTATCGCTAGCGGATTTGCCAAAATGCAAGACGAGGAAAATCTTTTGGTTTTGGTGGATTAGATTCTGCAGTAATTTCAAGACAGATCCTGAACTTGTTCCGGGATCTGTCTTTTTTCATTTCGATCAAACCTCACGCACCAACTTCACCACCAACTCCACATTCTCGATTGGGGTTTCTGGTAAAATTCCGTGGCCGAGATTAAAGATGAATGGCTGATCTCCGAAGGTTTTTAAAATTTCTAAAACTTCTTTTTCGATTTCCTTTTTTGAGCCGAAAGCAAGGAGGAAATTATCAAGATTTCCTTGCACGACTTGTCCCAAATTTTCCTGCAGATTTTTTTTCGCCCAATTTTTTTCGATAGTTTGATCTAGCGCCAAACCATGCGGCTCAACGATTTTGGCGAATTGTTCGTAACTCATTCCAATTCCTTTTGGGAAACAAATCACCGGAATTTGCGGATGTCTTTTTTTAATTTCAGCGACGATTTTTTTTGCTGGTTCAATCGCCCATTTTTGAATTTCATGCGGCGGCAAAATTCCTGCCCAAGAATCAAATAATTTTACGCAATCAGCGCCAGCCTTGATTTGAAGTGATAAATATTCGATTACGCTTTGGGTTAAAATTTCGATTAATTCTCCGAAAAATTTTTCGTCACGAATTGAAATTTCACGAATTATTTCGAAAGATTTTGATGAACCACCCTCAATCATGTAGCAAGCTAAAGTCCATGGTGCACCAGAAAATCCGATTAAAGTCTTATCCTTATTAAGCCTTGATTTTGTGATCTCCAAAGCCTCAAAAACTGGCGAAAGATGTTTGGCGATATTTTGAGTTTTTAATTTTCCTAATTCGAACCTTCCCAACTTCGGACCCTCATTCTTCACAAAATCAACTTTAACGCCTAAGGCATCTGGAATGACGAGAATGTCTGAAAAAATAATCGCCGCATCGAAATCGAAGCGCTTAATCGGTTGTAGAGTCACTTCCGAGGCAAGTTTTGGATTATAACATAATTCCAAAAAATTCTTAACCTCACTGCGGATTTCACGATATTCTGGTAAATATCTTCCCGCTTGACGCATGATCCAAATTGGTGGTGAAGTGAGCTTATTTTTTTGAGTCAGAACATTAATTAATTTTTTCATTTATTTTAGATGATTTTATTAGAGCTGTGAATTTCTTAATTAAATTTTTTTAACAATTTTATTAACAGAGAGAAGTCTTGAAAATAAAGGCTTAAAATGAGTTTTTAACAAGAAAATTTTTTATAAAAAAACTTTTCAACAGGATAAAAACCTGTGAAAAAAATGTGGAAAAAAATAATAAGTTTTTTGTGAAAAATTTTTCTGTGAATAGGTGCTGATTTTTTAACAATTTATTAACAATTTTTTTAACAATTATGAAGCAAAGAATCGAAGAGAAATTGCAAAAAAATCTTCAGCCAAAATTTCTTGAAGTGAAAAATAATTCAAATTTGCATCGCGGACATTCCGGCGATAATGGCAGTGGAGAAACCCATTTTGCGATTTTAATTGAGGCGGAAGAATTAAAAAAAATCAGTCGAGTTGCAGCGCATCGAAAAATAAACCACCTATTGAAAGAAGAATTTGCAAAAGGGCTGCACGCTTTGGAAATAAAGATCTAAAGGCCTTCTACCCCTAATCATCGCTTTGAATTTTCTTACCCTTTAACCATCATTCCTTTTTTTTCTTCTCTCTCCCCAACCTCTTTTTCGTTAAAGAAAGTTAGAGACAGAGGCTTGTTTTTGGTGATGGCATCTTTGCTGACGAGGGCAGATTTAACATTTTTTTGCGATGGAATTTCGAACATGGTTTCAAGCAAAATATTTTCAGCGATAGCGCGAAGTCCACGGGCGCCGGTTTTGCGCTCAATTGCCTGCTTGGCAATTTCCTTCAAAGCCTCTTTTTCAAATTCCAATTCAACCTTGTCGAGCGCGAAAAGTTTTTGATATTGCTTGGTGATGGAATTTTTAGGTTCAGATAAAATTCGCGTTAGGTCTTCCTCGGTTAGGCCATCAAGCGGAGCGATGATTGGAAGACGTCCAACAATTTCAGGAATTAAGCCAAATTTAATCAAATCATCAGGCTCAACTTTAGAAAAAATATCTTTGCGTGCGGTGTCATCTTTTTCGCGAACATCAGCGCCGAAACCCATGGTGGATTTAGTGCCGCGCGAAACGATGATTTTTTCCAAACCAGAAAATGCACCAGCGCAAATGAAAAGAATGTTGCGAGTGTCGACCTGGACATATTCCTGTTGCGCAGATTTTCTGCCGGGTTGCGTTGGCACGGAAGCCACGGTGCCCTCGATAATTTTTAGCAAGCCTTGTTGTACGCCTTCGCCGGAAATATCGCGGCGTGTGTTATCTTCAGATTTGCGCGCAATTTTATCGATTTCGTCGATATAGACAATGCCGCGTTGAGTTTTTTCGATGTCGAAATTTGCCGCTTGCAACAGACGCGCGATGATATTTTCAACATCGTCACCAACATAACCCGCTTCAGTGAGCGAAGTGGCATCAGCCATGGTGAAAGGCACATCAAGAATGCGTGCTAAAGTTTGCGCCAACAAAGTTTTTCCGCAGCCAGTTGGCCCGATCATTAAGATGTTGGATTTATTAAGCTCGATTGCATCTGCCGCTGTTGAGCTGCTGGCATCAATGCGTTTGTAGTGATTGTAAACCGCAACCGACAAAACTTTTTTGGCATATTCTTGTCCGACGACATATTCGTCCAAAATTTTGAGAATTTCTTTCGGGGTTGGCTTGCTGCCGTCGGTTTTGGCGAGTGGAGATTTTTTTTGCTCTTCGCGCAAAATATCCATGCCGAGGCCGATGCATTCATTGCAGATCATTGCAGTCGGGCCAGCGATAAGTTTTTTAACTTCGTTTTGAGTTTTTCCGCAAAATGAACAGGAAAGCTCTTTTTCGTCGTCTTGTTTTTTTACCATAAAATTTTGCTATTTTTTCTCTGGACGCTTCTCGATTACTTCGTCGATCAAGCCAAATTCCTTAGCTTTTTGTGGCGACATGAAATTGTCGCGCTCCATTGATTTTTCTACCACGGCAAGTTTCTGGCCGGTGTGTTTAACGTAAATTTCATTCAATCTTTTTTTCAAATTCAGCGTTTCTTGCGCATGAATTTCGATGTCAGTTGCTTGACCTTGATAGCCGCCAGAAGGTTGGTGGATCATGATGCGCGAATTTGGCAGGCAGAATCTTTTTCCCGGAGTGCCGGCGGTTAAAAGCAGCGAACCCATGGAAGCCGCTTGTCCGATGCAAAGAGTGGCGACATCTGGGCGAATATATTGCATAGTATCATACATCGCCAAGCCAGACGTGACAACGCCTCCCGGCGAGTTGATGTAAAAATAAATGTCTTTTTTTGGATCTTCTGATTCAAGAAATAAAAGCTGCGCGACTATGAGCGACGAGACTTGGTCGTTAACTTGTCCTGATAAAAAAATGATGCGCTCCTTCAAAAGGCGCGAATAAATATCGAAAGATCTTTCGCCTTTCGCGGTTTGCTCAACCACCATTGGAACGAGGTAATTAGCCTGATCGAGGATTTTTTCTGACATTGTTTGGGGATTTAAGAATTGAGAATTTCGCGCGGGTTCTAGGAAGAAAAAATTTGAAAGCAATCTTGAAACTCTGCTTTGCGCTTCATAGTTTGGCAGTTCAATTTTTTTAGGAGCAAACGATGGAAGAAAACAAAACTGAACAGCAAGTCGAACAAAAATCTGAACAAAATTTGGAAGAAAAAATCAAAGAGCTCGAGCAAAAAAATGCCGAACTAAGTGATAAAATTTTGCGTAGTCTGGCTGAGCTCGATAACGTACGCAGAAGGTCGCGCGAAGAATTAGAAAAAACGGCAAAATTTGCCATTTCCAATTTTGTCGCCGATTTAGTTTTGGTAGCGGAGAATTTTTTCTTAGCTTCAGAAAATGCGCCGAAGGATGAAATCGAAAAAAATCCAGCGATCAAAAATTATGCAGATGCGATAGTCATGACCGAAAAGGAATTGCTAAAAATTTTGGAAAAAAATCAGGTAAAAAGAATTTTCCCGCTTAACCAAAAATTCGATCACAATCTCCACGAAGCCATCGCGCAAATTGAATCAGAAGCCGAAGAAGGAATCGTTGTGCAAGTGATTCAAGCTGGCTATGCAATCAATGACCGCCTTATTCGGCCAGCTTTGGTGGGAGTAGCGAAGGCGAAAGAGTGATTATCCCATGATAAACTAACTTTTAGCCTCAGCTCCCCGAGCGGAGTCGAGAGGTAGAAAAGCAAGCTCTCCACCCCTCGACTCCGCTCGGGGAGCTGAGGCTTTCGCTCGGGGAGCTGAGGCTTTTTGTGAGTCACGGGATAAATCCTGGCTAAAGTAGCATAACCCACTTGCAAAAAAACAACTCGCTCTTAAGTTGCGCCGCCCTTTGCTTAAGGGCTCGAGGAAACCAAACCAAAATCATTTGTTAAATTGAGGGATCATAGCTCAGTTGGTTAGAGCAGGATGCTCATAACGTCTTGGTCGTAGGTTCGAGTCCTACTGATCCCACCATCCGTCTTCGCTTTGCTACGGTGCGATTAGCCTACAAGGGCGACGGCGGGCTTACCCACCACCACTACTACCCAAACCAATTGATCCACGGGTTTCCAAGTGACTCACGTCCACCTGCGTTTCTGCAACAACTAAAAACTAAAAATTATGCCGAAAATGAAAACGAATAGCGGCGCCAAGAAGCGATTCAAGGTGACCGGGACGGGAAAAGTCGTCCACAAACAAGCCGGAAAAAGACACAATCTTGGCAAAAAAAGCCAAAGTCGAATCAGAAAATTGCGCAAAGGCGCAGTGCTTTCTGAAGGCCACACAGCTAGCATCTTGAAGCATAAGATGCCTTACAATCGTTAATCAAATTTAGGAGAAAAAAATGAGTCGTGTAAAACGCGGTGTGACCAAAAAGGCGCGCCATAAAAAAATCTTAAAATTAGCAAAAGGCTATCGCGGTCGTGCAAAAAATTGCTTCCGCATCGCAATTGAAAAAGTCGAAAAAGCGTTGCGTTACGCTTATCGCGATCGTCGCGCTAAAAAAAGAGACTTCCGTGCTTTGTGGATTCAGCGCATCAATGCTGCAGTTCGTCAGCATGATTTGGTTTATTCCAGATTCATCAGCGGCCTAAAAGCTGCTCACATTGATCTCGATCGCAAAGTGCTTTCAGATCTTGCCACAAGAGAGCCGGCAACTTTTGCAAAAATTGTCGAAAAAGCGAAAGCAGCTTTAAAATAAATGCAAATGTAGGAGTCGTAAGTCATAAGTCGTAAGTTTGCTCCGAATTCGGTTTGACTTACGGCTTACGGCCTACGGCTTACGACTAAAATCTTATGATTTTATACAGCGCTCTACTCAAAAAAAATTCTGAAGGAAAAATCGAAGACATCATCTTGCTCAAAGAAGGCTTTTCTTATCCGGCATTTTTTTTCAGTGGATTGTGGTTTCTTTATCATCGCATGTGGAAGGAATTTCTTTCCGTGGCTTTGATCAATATTTGCTTCGTTTTTTTTGCTAAAATTTCTTCTGATTTCGACAAGGCTGTGCTCGAAATTGCTTTCATCTTCATCATCGCGCTCAACGCCAATTACTGGCTTTGCGAACATCTCAAGAAAAAAGGTTATGAATTTGCTGGATTAGTTTTTGGCAAAAATTCTGCTGAAGCGAGATTGCGTTTCTCCAAAGATTTTGCGACAGATTTTGAAGAATTTGACGATGCGATTATCAATCCAAAACTTCACCGCCAAATGTCAAAATTAAAAAAACTCGCCGCATGAAAATCGTCGTCATCGATTACGGCGCAGGCAATGTTGAGTCGGTTGTAAATGCATTGTCGCAAATCTGCGGCACTAGCGAAATTCTCATCTCCAATAAAATTTCCGATTTAAAATCTGCTAATCAGCTAATCCTTCCGGGTGTTGGCGCTTTTGGCGATTGCATGAATGGTTTAAAATCAATCGAAGGATTTTTGCCGGAATTGCGCAAACAAGTTTTGGTCGAAAAAAAACCTTTCCTCGGCATTTGTGTTGGTATGCAAGTTTTGGCCTCGGTTGGACATGAAAATGGCGAGCATATCGGACTCGGATTCATCAACGGAAAAGTTGAAAAAATTTCTGGCGAAAATCTAAAAATTCCGCACATGGGCTGGAATGACATCATCGTTAAACCCACTAAACACGCGGTTCTAAAAGGAATTGAAAGTGGCGAACATTTTTATTTCGCCAATTCTTTTCACTTCATTTGCCAAAATGAAAATAATGTTTTGGCGCAGGTGGAATATGGCGAAAAACTCACCGCGATTGTCGCGAAAGAAAATATTTTCGGCGTGCAATTTCATCCCGAAAAAAGCGGCGAAGCGGGATTGAGATTGCTCAAAAATTTTCTCGATTGGCGGCCGTGAGAGAATTCGAGTCCCCGAGCCAAATTCTAAGCTTCCCACACTGCGTCGAGGGGCCAAAACACAAACTCCACACCCCTCGACTCCGTTCGGGAACCTAAATTTATGAAAATCTCCCACTTCACTCACGAAGCCTTATTCAACAAGGATTGCGGCTATTATCGCACAAAAAATCCTCTCGCTGATTTTGTCACTTCTCCGGAAATTTCTCAGGTTTTTGGCGAGTTGCTAGCGGCGTATATTTTGCAAATTTCTTCTGCCAAAAAGAATCCGATTTCTTTCGTTGAAATGGGCGCTGGAAAAGGCACTTTGTTTTACGATATTTTAACCACGATAAAAAATTTAGCTGAGAAAAAAAATCCGCAAGCCGTTGATTTTCTTAAGCGCGCAGAATTTCACATTATCGAGATCAATCCAGTTTTAAAAAAAATCCAGCAAGAAAAATTGCACGAATTTTCGGTGAAATGGCATGAGAGTTTTGAGGAATTTTTAAACCCTAAGCTCCCCGAGCAAAACCCTAAGCTCCCCGAGCGAAGTCGAGGGGTCGGCACGCAAACTCAAGTCCCCTCGACTTTACTCGGGGAGCTCAAGTCTGAATTTCTTTTTATCTCCAACGAACTTTTCGATTGTTTTCCCATCGATCAATTCGTCAAAACCGACATCGGTTGGTGCGAACGGCTGGTGAAGATCCCGAAACAAGTTCGGGATGACAATCCTGTGACGACCTCTCCCCACCACCATTCCGAACTTGTTTCGGGATCTTTTTTCCTCGCAAATTTCGATCCGCAAATTCACCAATTCGTGCAAAATTTAGTCAAAGTCGATGTGCCTTTCGGCGCTGTTTTTGAGCATAGCAAAGCCGCGCAAAAATTTATGTCACAACTCTGTCAAGCCTTGCAAACACACGGCGGAATCGCCATCAATTTTGATTACGGCTATTTCAAAAACGAATTTGCCAACACGCTGCAAGCAATAAAAAATCACAAAAAAGTCAGTGTTTTAGAAAGTGTTGGAGAGGCTGACATCACCGCCCACGTTGATTTCGCAGCGCTCGATAAAATCGTAAAAAATTTCAATTTAAATTCTTCGCTAATCACGCAGCGCGAATTTTTGTTGTCTCTCGGAATCGAAAATCGTCGCGAAAAACTCATCGCGAAAAACCCTGCGCAAGCTAGGGGCATCAACTCCGCTATTGATCGCTTAATTGCACCTGATCAAATGGGCGACCTCTTCAAGTGTCACATTTTCTGGAAATCATGAAAGAAATTCACGAAACCAAAACATCAGAAATTTTTGCTGCGTCTTACAACCCAGAGCTGCGCCACGATTTTAAAGTTGAAGAAATTTTGCAGCTTTTTGCTTTGCCCTTTAACGATTTGATTTTTAAAGCAGCAGAAATTCATCGCGCCAATCACAATCCTAATGCCGTGCAAATCAGCACGCTTCTAAGCATAAAGACCGGTTCTTGTCCAGAAAATTGCAAATATTGCCCACAATCGGCGCATTACAATACTGGCCTCGAAAAAGAATCTTTGATGGAAATTTCGAAAATTTTAGATGCGGCGCATGAGGCGAAGAAAGCAGGCGCATCAAGGTTTTGCATGGGTGCGGCGTGGAGAAATTTGCACGATCGCGACGTTGAAAAAATCTGCAAAATTGTTGACGAAGTTAAAAAAACAGGGCTCGAAACTTGCATGACTCTCGGAATGTTAACCGAGTCGCAAAGCAAGCAGCTCAAGGATGCCGGGCTTGATTACTACAATCACAACATCGATTCCTCGCCAGAATTTTATTCCGAAATTATCTCGACTAGAAATTTTGAAGATCGCCTCAACACGTTAAAAAATGTGCGCGAAGCTGGGCTAAACGTATGTTCTGGCGGCATTGTCGGCATGGGCGAAACTCGCTTCGACCGCGCAAAAATGCTGATTGTTTTGGCAAATTTGCCGAAGCATCCCGAATCAGTTCCAATCAACATGTTGGTAAAAGTTGCGGGAACGCCGCTTGAAAAAGTTGAAGAATTGGATCAATTCGAATTTGTGCGAACCATTGCCGTTGCTAGGATAATGATGCCAAAATCCGTCGTTCGTCTTTCCGCCGGTCGCGAAAATATGAACGAACAAACGCAAGCCTTATGTTTTCTTGCTGGCGCTAATTCAATTTTTTACGGCGAAAAATTACTCACCACTTCAAACCCAGAAATGGAGCGGGATCGCAAACTTTTGGAGAAGTTGGGGATTGTCGGAAAATAATTCTTCGACTTTCAAAAATTCTTCAGCTCCCCAAAATTCTTCAGCTCCCCGAGCGAAGTCGAGGGGCCTGACACACACATTCCAAACCCCTCGACTTCGCTCGGCGAACTAAAAATACTAAAAATAAAAAGGAGAAAAATGTCCAAAATCGACGAAAAACTTTCATCACTCGGAATCATCCTTCCAACCCCTGCTGCGCCAGTTGCCAACTATGTCGGATTCGTGAAATCGGGAAATGTAGTTTTTATTTCTGGCCAACTTCCGCTTGAAAATGGCAAGCTGCAATTCGTCGGAAAAGTTGGATCGGAAATTTCCGCCGATGATGCAAAAAAAGCTGCGCGCCTTTGCGCCATCAACCTTCTCGCGCAACTCAAAGTTGCTTGCGACGGAAATTTGGATCGTGTTGTTCGCTGCATTAAGCTCGGAATTTTCGTCAATGGCGATGCGAATTTTAAAGATCATCCCGCAGTTGCTAACGGCGCTTCCGACTTGATGGTTGAGGCTTTAGGCGATGCCGGAAAACATGCGCGCGCCGCTGTTGGATCGGGCTCACTTCCATTTGGCGTTGCTGTTGAAGTTGATGCGATTTTTGAGATTAAGTGATGCTTCAGCCCTTTCATCTCGCAGTTCCAGTTGATGATCTAAAAGCCGCTCGTGAATTTTACGGCAAGTTTTTGGGATTCGAAGAAGGTCGCTCAACCGACATCTGGATTGATTGGAATTTCTTCGGGCATCAGTTTGTCACGCATTGCGTTGGTCATCGAGCGCAGGCGGCAGGCCGTAGTCGAGATGCCAACAAAGTTGACGGCCACAACGTGCCCGTCCCGCATTTCGGTGTGGTTTTAGAATGGAACGATTGGCATAAATTCGCCGAAAAACTTCGCGCGGCGAAAATCAAATTCGTGATTGAACCTTACATCCGTTTTCGCGGAGAAATCGGCGAACAGGCGACAATGTTTTTCTTGGATCCAAGCGGCAACGCGCTTGAGTTCAAAGCCTTTAAAGACCAATCCCAATTATTCCGAAAGTATGACCAAAAGCTCCCCAGTTGACATGGAAAGCAAATTTCTTGCTGCCGACCTGATTTTCCCACGATGCTAAATTTTCTGAAAACCACTCTTCAAATCCGCGATTAAATCTTGCGGATTTTCCAGCCCAATCGACAGGCGAACTAATCCCTCATCAATTCCTAATTTTTCGCGAAGCTCTGCAGGAACGCTTGAATGCGTGGTTGAAGCGGGATGGCAAACTAGAGATTCTGATCCGCCCAAGCTCACGGCTGATTTAAAAATTTGCAGCGCATTGATAAATTCGAAGGCTTTTTTTCTCCCTCCTTCAAGCACGAAAGCGAAAGTGCTGCCATAGCCGCTGCATTGCTTCCTGAAGGCTTCGCGATATGCAGAATTTTCGATGAATTTCGAGTGAAAAATTTTCATTTTCGGAAAAGTTTTTTTCATCCAATCGGCGATTTCTTCTGCAGATTTTGCTGCGTGATTCATGCGCAAAAATAGCGTTTCAAGCGAGCGACCAATCATCCAAGAAGAATGCGGATCAAGATGCGCTCCAAAAGCAATTCGCGTGCAGCGCAATTTTTCCATCAAATCTTTTTTCCCAATCACCGCGCCGGCAACAACATCGCTATGTCCGCCGACATATTTGGTTAATGAATAGCAAACCAAGTCAATTCCGTGATGCAGTGGCTTTTGAAAAATTGGGCCAAGCAGCGTGTTGTCGCAAATGCTAACTGGGCGATAATTGTATTTTTTTTCGAACTTATCGAGCGCGGCTTTCACCTTAGAAAAATCAACCAAAGCATTAGTTGGATTGCCCGGAGTTTCCATAAACAAAGCGCCGACATGACCAAGTTTTGCGGCGTGAAAAAGCGTTTCTTCGATTTCAACTTGATCCAAGCCGTTGTGAAATTCGAGCGAATGAATTCCCCAATTTTTCAAAGCGTTGCGAATCAAAACTTCAGTTCCACCGTAGAGCGGCGAGGAATGAACCAAAACATCGCCTGGTTTTAGTAGCGCCAGAAAAGTGCCAGAAATCGCCGCCATGCCGCTGGCGAAGATGTTGCATTTTTCGCCGCCTTCGAGAAGCGCCAAACGATCTTCGGTGATTTCAAGATTTGGATGATTGATGCGGCTGTAAATTAATCCGCCGGAATTGCCTTCCGGCATTGGTTTGCGGCCAGTTGCGACATCAAAAAATTCCGCACCTTCTTCGGCGGTTTTGAAAGCGAAAGTTGAAGTTAAAAAAATCGGCGGCTTCACCGAACCTTCGGACATGAAGGGGTCGTAGCCGTAAGACATCATTTGCGTTTCATGACTCAACTCGTGTTCGTCGATGTGAGTTTTTTTGTAAGAAGATTTTTTTGACATTTGTTTGAATATTTTTTTTCAGGACTTTAAGTGGCGCGCGCTTTTAGAAAGCGAATTTTTTTTATCCAGTTTCATGAACCATCTCACCTTCGACGACATTTCTTCTGCTCATAATCGAATCAAAAATCACATTAAAAAAACCCCGCTAATTTCTGATAAAAAATTAAACGAAGAATTTGGCTGCGAGGTTTTTTTCAAAATGGAAAATCAGCAAGAGGCCAAGTCTTTCAAGGCTCGTGGAGCGTTTAGTGCAATTTTATCTTATCAAGAAAAACACGGAAAATTTCCCGAAAAAATCGTTGTGCAATCTTCAGGAAATCACGCGCAAGCAATTGCTCTGGCTTGCAAAAAATTCGGCATCTCGGCTTTGATTTACATGATCAAAAAAGCTTCGCCGATGAAAATTGCTGCAGCGCAAAATCTTGGCGCAGAAGTTGTTTTGCTTGAGCGCAGAGATGAAGTGAATCGCGCCGCCGAAGAAAAACAAAAAGAAGGCTATTTTTTCATCCATCCATCTGACGATGATGATGTGATTTGCGGCCAAGGCACATCTGCTTTCGAGGCGCTTTCAGAAATTGGAGAAGTTGATGCGATTTTCACGCCTTGTGGCGGCGGCGGATTGCTTTCGGGAACATTTTTAGCGGCGCAAAAACTTTCGCCAAAAGCAAAAATTTTCGGCTGCGAACCCGCGAATGCCAATGATGTGGCGATCACTTTGCGCCAAGAAAAAACCTCGGGAAAAATTTTTTCCTTCGATGACACGCCAAACACAATTGCCGATGGAGCCAGAACTCTAGCGACTTCGCAGCGTTGCCTAAATTACATCAAACAAACTTCCGGCATTTTAGAAATCTCCGAAGAAGAAATAATTTTCTGGCAAAAAAAATTATCAGAAATTTTGCAGCAAAAAATCGAACCCACTTCAGCCCTTGCTGTTGCTGGCTTGGCGCAGTTTATAAAAAATAATCCACCACAAAAAAATCAAAAATTTTTGGCGATAATTTCCGGCGGAAATATCGGATAATATGCAAAATTTGTCGGTGAATTTTTTTATCTAGGCAAAGGTTTGAGGTGTATGGTCAAATCTGCGGCGTTATAAAACAGTGTAGAAATTTTAATTTGTATCCAGGGGACGTTTGAAGAAATTGCGGTGATTATCCCGTGATGAACTAAAAACCTCAAACTTCCATTAAATGACGAAATCCCCAGAAGAACTAGGCCAAGAGCTTCTACAAGCTTTGAGTGCTCAAAACTCGGAATCGGCTACAGCCTTGATTGAAGAGGGCGCAGATCTCAATGTTCGCGATCAAGAAAATAATACTCCGCTGCATCTTGCTGTAAAAATTGGAAATCCAAAATTGTGTAGAGCGATGCTGAATAGAGGCGCTGATGCGATGGCGCAAAATCTTGAAGGCTATTCGGTTCTCGATTGCGCTGTTTTTTCTAATAATGCGGATGTTTTGGAAGAGCTGCTGGCAAGCGATAAGGCTGATCTGAACAAAATTAACGGATATGGAAAAAGTTTCTTACACACTCTTCTCGAATTTGGTTCGTATGACACGATCAAATTTGCTATGTCGAGGATAAGCGGAGACAGGGTTGACATGAACATTGTGGCCAAGGATCGCAAGACTTTAGCTGCTAGAATGATTTCTCGAAATTCGAAGACGATATTGAAATTTTTTATAAACGAATTGCGTTTTGGCAAAGAATATGTCGATCAAAAGGGCTATCCGCTTTTACATCTAGCCATTTTTTTTAACGCCAAACGTTGTTTTGATTATCTAATCGAGCACGAGGTGGATGTTAACAAGGAGGTCGCTAGAAATCGCACTACTCCAATGCATTTGGCTGCAGCTGTGCAAAATCCGGAATATTGTAAAAAACTTCTCGAAAAAGGAGCTAATATTGACGCCAAGGATTCGGAAGGACACTCTCCTTTGTCGCTTTCTATTCGTCATAATACGTTGCCAGTGTTTGATGTTTTAATCAAATCTTGCGCGAGCAGACAGCTGCCAAACAATGAAGGCCTATCGCAAATTCACCTCGCTGCTATGTATGGAAATATTGCGATTGCAAGACGCTTGCTCCAAGAAGGAGTGCACGTCAATTCCGTTGATAGACTAGGAAAAACAGCTCTGCATTATGCTGCATTTCGAAGGGGCAGTGAAAAGATCTTATCACTTTTGATTAGCAATGGCGCTAATCCAGAACTTAAAGATCATGAAGGAAACACCGCTTTTGATTATGCGATAAAATCTTCTGATTATCGAGTGTGCAGAGAATTAATTTTTGTCGATGGGGTTAATCTTGGCTCAATAAAAAAAGAATATCTTCCCAATCTGGTTTATCAGATGGCGCTCAGAGGTGATGATGAAATGGAAGAAAAATTAATCGCTCAATTTGGTGCGGCAAGCGTGGAGACTTTAGTCAGGGAAGCTTTTGATGTACAGCCGCTAGGTGATATATCCTTGTTAGAGAAAATAATTCGAAATAATGAAAAATGGCCAAAGCGCTCCGAGAAAGCTCTGCAGCTTGCTCTAAAATATAACATCAAATTTAACAAATTTGATGGAAAAGAAACCCCTTTGCACGTTGCTGCAGAATTGCTGCCGGCTAGATTAATGCTGCTAATTATTGAAAAAGAGGGAGTTGATTTTTTATTGCAAACTGAAGACGGCAGAAAAGACACCATATTGCACAAAGCCGCCAGAAGCGCTAATAGAGAAGTTTATGATTTGCTAGTTTCCAAAGGCGCCGATCCTCATTTTGTTAATGGCGAAGGTCTCAGCGCTGAGCAATGTCTTTTGCAAAGCGTTCTATGTTTTAGAGAAGGGCGAAATCCCGAAGATGTTGCCGTGCGCACAGAATATGAGATCAACGATATGTTTCTCAAATCCAAGATCGCTTTCGATTCTTATGGTGAAGTAGATCCTGATGATAAATACGAGATTTGTGATTTTAATTTTTGCGGGGTTAGGTATACAGTTTTAAAAGATCCGCAGCGCCTCGGTTTTCTTTTGATTTCACCAGATTCTCCCTATCACAAATCGAGATATGAAAAAACCATTTTTGCCAATCTTGCAGTTGAAAGATTAGAAGCCGACTCTTCCGTTGAGTCGCAAGGTGAGCAATATTGGCAAATAAGAGCGGGCGGATCTAACGCGTCGATTTTGGTTTATCCGGGTAGCGATTTCTCATACCCAAACTCTGATGAGGTAAGGCCTTTATCGGAGTATCAGTTCTTATTTCTGAAGCAGAGATTGCAAAACATGTTAAATCTCTACAAAGAGTCACTGCTGCATTTGGATGCCTTAGCTGCTGGTTCCGACAGTAAAAAAATTAAAGAAGCAAAAGAATTTTTTTTAGAAAAAGGCATTAAGCCTGAAAGCAATTACGGGCACAAAGCTTTGCATAAATGTGTTACTAACAATGCTAATTATGCAGATCGAGCCGTTAAGGTTTTGTCTGAGATTGGAGTCGATGCTAACCATTCTTTTAACAACATAGAGCCAATTGTTATGGCGGCAGCAAGAGGCAATATTGGTGTTTGCAAAGCCTTGCTAGATGCTGGAGCGCTGCCAAATTCTTATGATGAAGATCAAGAAAATATTCCGCTTATAACTGCTATCGAGTGCGGAAATTTTGAAGCTGCCTTATACCTAATTTCCAGAGGTGCTACGTGCAATCTGAATAACGAGAAGCAGGCATTTCTTGCGGGCGTGACGGCTATCAGACAAAGTGATTTATCGCAATTAAATCAAATCATTGCGCGCTATCCAGAATTTATTTCGCGACATTTGAGTTGGGAACCGAAAGACGGATTATTGCATCAAGCCGTTAAGTATAGAGCAAGCGATGAAATGCTCGCTTTTTTGGTTGAGAAAAATGTTGATTTAGAAGCGCTTAATGGTTCGGGAAAAACCGCTTTGGCTTTGGCTTGTCATTTTGGAAATTTGTCCGCTGTTTCTTTCTTGATTCGAAATGGCGCTAATGCCAATTGGCGTAGTCAAGAAGGCGATTCTATTTTGCATATTGCAACCTCCGCTCCCGTTCCTGCTCGTTTGCAAATTATTCGTGAAATTACCTCGGTTAGCAGCGCCGACATTAACATCACAAACTCCAGAGGCAAAACCGCTTTCCAACTTCTCACAAGCCTCAAAGATAAAAATTACGAAGTTGGATGTGTTTTGCTGGATAAAAAGGCTGCTTTCAAAAAAGAAAATATCGAAGAAGCGCCTTTTATTGCGGTTTGGGCGGCAAAAAATGGAAATCTAGAATTGTTGGAAGAAATTCTTGATTCGCATGCAAGTGCTTTGAAAAAAATGGATTCTAATTTTAAAAAAGCATTGCTCAGCGCAGCCGCTTCTTCCAACAAACACGAGATAATCGAATCTGTTGCCAAGTTTAGTTCTGAAAAAAGCTTTATTAGCATCATAAGTCGTAGCTGCACAGCTGAGGTTTTGCATAATTTTTTGAGCAGAACTTCTTCCAAAGATTTAGATTTGGCCGCATTAGTTAACTTTAGCGATAAAGAAACTCCGCCAGCAATTTATAGTGCTATTTTGAGTGCCATAAAACCGGAAGGAGTCGACAAAGAAGATTGCGAAAGTGAAGCTTTGAAAAAACTGACTATATTGCTCGATAATGGTGCTGATGCAAATTTGCGCTGTGATGGCAATAGAACTCTTTTGAATCTAGCCGCCAAAGAAGGCGCTGCGAATGTGGTAAGATATTTGTTGGATCGCAATTTAGCCGTTGATGGCGACGATGCGCAAAAATTTGCTTCACCGCTTCACGAAGCTGTAAACAGATTTTTTGGTGAATATGAAGATTTAAGCCCTGAGAGAAGAGATGGTTTTAGAAAGGTAATAGAGACATTGGTTAAAGAAGGCGCCGATATAAATGCCGTTGGTCCTGACGGTAATTCGCCATATTCGATAGCAACAAAACACAAAAATGTTGATCAATCAGTGTTTGATTGTTTTGTGACACTTCAAAGAGCCAGCTCAACTTTACGAATTCCTATTGAAGCTGATTCGCCAAAGCCTTCCCCAGAAAGCGCTTCTGCTTCACCAAGATCAATTAAATCTTTAGACTCAACAAGAACGCAATCATGAAAACCATTCGAGAATTATTATTGAGCACGTCTTTTGACGCCGCATTCCCCTTCAATTTTGAAGGTGTGAAAGCGGTGGTGGCAGAGCAAGGACGCCCAATGATGATTCAGATAGAAGGAAAGGGGATATTTTGGATAGTGCCCAACAAAGACAAGAGAGGCGATGAAATGTTTGGTGAAGATGAAATAAAATTGGGTGAAGATGATTTATTGTTGCCAGAGATGCCACCGATTACCGATTATAATTTGCTTCGTGAAATTTATTCCTGCGTAGAAAATGCGGTTGAGCGTTTTAAATCTTTTTCAGATCGAAGCTCTCTTTTGCGCGCCTCTAATGCTGGAGATGAAGAATCGGTTTTAAAATTGTTCGAAAAAGCCAATCTTAATCAATCAGAAATCAACAATGTTTTTCTCAATGCAGCAAGAGATCAAAAAAAAGATCTGGTACTTTTTTTGCTAGAAAAAAATGCCGACATAAATGCGCAAAGAGAAACCGTAAAACGCTGCGCTTTGCACGAAGCTGTTAATAATAAATCTGCAGAAATGGTGGAGTTTTTACTTGATCGCGGTGCCTCGCCAAATGTTTGTGATTTTAACAAAGATTCTCCGCTGCATCTTGCGATAAGAATTTTGCGCGAAAGTGAAATTGGCATTAGAATTTACGAGATCTTATGTGATCACGGAGCCAAGGTTGATTTAGAGAATGATTATAAGGAAACCCCGCTCTCATTGTCGCAAAATATGCCAAAAATCAAAGAAGTTTTAGAGAAGGCGCGTGAGAGGCATCATGCTGAGGGGGTTCACGTTGATCTTGCTAATTCTACTGTGGAAGTGGTTTTGGATGGTGCGCCAATAATTGATTTACCAACAACCTCACCAGCCGCTGCTAGCAGTGCGCAGCTTAAAAAAAGAGCTAGTCAAGCAGCTCGCGGTCAAAATTAATTTTTTGTTTTAAACCCCAAAGCCACCAGATAAGTCTCCGAAGAATCTTTGCGCGAAGAATTTGGTTTGAAATATTTTACGATCGAAAAATTTTGGCGCAGTTTTTTTAGAATTTCATTCGAGTTGCCGCCTTGGAAAATTTTGCCAACAAAACAGCCGCCATCGCGTAAAATTTTTTCTGCTAAAGCCAAAGCTTCTTCAAGAAGTGCAATGATGCGCAAGTGATCGGTTTGATGATCTCCTGTGGTGTTTGCAGCCATGTCAGACAAGACGCAGTCGCATAATCCGTTTTTGTTGTAGGGAATTTTTTTGAGCTCAGAAATTATTTTTTCTGCGGCGTCATCGGCAAGAAAATCTTGTTGAAAAAAATTCACCCCGGCGATGTGTGGAATTTCTAAAAGATCAATTGCGACAACATTTCCATCACCAACTTTTTGCACTGCATATTGCGACCAACCACCAGGCGCGGCGCCTAAATCAACCACGATTCTTCCCTTCTTAAAAATTTTAAATTTCTCATCAACTTCAATAATTTTAAAAGCAGCACGCGAGCGCCAACCCTCAGCCTTGGCGCGTTCAACAAACGGATCATTCACCTGCCGCAAAAGCCATTTTTGCGAAGATTTTTTTAAGCGTTTTGCTTTGCGTAATTGTTGGAATTTTTGAGGCATAAATTTCTTGAAAATGTTGGCTCGCCACCTAGCTTGCCGCGCCTTCCTTTTTACGCAAGCAATCGGCATGAAAAAAGATCAAACAAAACAAATTACTCTCGGAATTATCGGCGGTGGGCAGCTCGGACGCATGATTTGCTTCGATGCGCACAAGATGGGAATTCGCACCGTAATTTTTTCCGACGTCGAAAATTCGCCGGCGAGCTTCGTCACCAATCAAACAATCGTTGCAAAATATTCCGACAAAAAAGCGCTGAAAAAATTTGCCAGCCTTGTTGATGTTGCAACTTTTGAATTTGAAAATATCCCGCTTGAAGCCGCTGAATTCGTGGCTTCACAAGTTGAGCTTTGTCCAAAAGCAGAAGTTTTAAAAATCACTCAAAACAGAATTTTAGAAAAAAATTTCCTCAATAAAATCGGCGTAAAAACTGCGGAATATGCAGAGATTTCAAGCCTCGAAGAGCTGCAAAAAAATCTCAAAAAATTTGGCAAAGCAATTTTAAAAACTGCCACGATGGGCTATGATGGCAAAGGTCAATTTGTTTTGAAAAATGCTGCGGAAGCGCAAAATGCCTGGGCTCAGGCTAAGAATCAAAAATTAATTTTAGAAAAATTTTGTCCCTTTGATTCAGAAATTTCGGTGATGGTGGCGCGTTCGAAAAAAAATTCTCGGGAGAGCGAAATTTCTGCTTACGAACCTCTTACCAACATTCACAAAAACGGAATTTTGGATGAAAGTATTTATCCGGCAAAAGTCTCAAAAGCCTTGCAGATAAAGGCGCAACAGCTTGCTAAAAAAATTGCCAAGGAAATTGATTTGGTTGGAATTTTGGCGGTTGAAATGTTTGTGATTGGAAATGAATTGCTCGTAAACGAGCTGGCCCCTAGGCCGCACAACTCCGGACATTTTTCGATGGATGCCAATATCACTTCGCAATTCGAGCAGCTAATCCGCGCCATTCTTGGCTTGAAGCTTGGTTCGACAAAATTTCATTCGCGCGGTTTTATGAAAAATTTAATCGGCGATGAAGTGAAAAATTTGGCGAAATTCGAAAAAAATCCGCGTGCGAAAATTCATCTTTACGGTAAGCTTGAAGCCAAGCCTGGCCGCAAGATGGGACATGTGAATGTTTTGGAATAATTTAACAAAAACGAAATAAAAAATGACAAAAAACTCACCCACCTCTCTCGAATTCGTTCCGCAAAAATCCGGCTTTCTCGGCGTTGAAGAAAAATATTTAAAATCGCCAGAACAGGCGAAAGTCGTTGTTGTGCCTTTCGGTTTGGAAAAATCGGTGAGCTATGGCGGAGGTACGAGCAACGGGCCTAAAGCCATCATCAAAGCCTCACAACAAGTTGAACTTTTCGACGAAGAATTTTGGTGCGAGCCATTTCGAAAATATGGCGTTGCAACTTTGAAAGAGCCGAAAATCGATCGCACTTCAGTCGTAAAATCCTTGAAACAGCTCGAAAAAATTACGCAAAAAATTTTGGATGCGGGAAAATTTCCGCTGATTCTTGGCGGCGAGCATTCAATCACCGCGGGCTCAATTCGGCCTTTCGTAAAAAAATATCCAGATTTGGCAATTTTGCATTTTGATGCTCACGCTGATTTGCGCGATGGTTTTGGCGGCGAGCATTATTCGCACGCTGCCGCGCTGCGTCGTGTTATGGATCATCCAATTTCAACTTTAATTTCTTGCGGAATTCGAAATATTTCGGCGAGCGAAATTCCTTTTCTTGAAGCTAATCGAGACCGCATCACCATTCACTTCGGCAAGGATCGCAGAAATTGGGATGCGAAAAAAATCGTCGCTGCGCTGAAAGGTCGTCCGGTTTTTTTAACTTTCGATTTGGATGGATTTGATTCGAGTTTAATGCAAGCAACCGGAACTCCCGAGCCAGGCGGCGTAATGTGGGAAGACGCGCTCGACATCATTCGCGAAGCCAGCAAAATTTCGAATATTGTTGGTGCTGATGTGGTTGAGCTTGCGCCGGTGAAACAACTGCATTCCTGCGATTTTTTGGCGGCGAAATTGTGCTACAAAATTTTGTCTTACGCGTTTTTGAATAAGAAAAAATGATCCAAAAGTCCAATCCCCGCTACATTATCGACGGCATTGAAATCAAGCGTGGCGAGCGTTTGCGCATCAATATCGACATGGGAAGTATTTTTGATTTCACCGATGTCAAAATGCCAATCGAAGTGATTCGCGGCAAAAAAGATGGGCCGACGATTTTTATTTCTTCGACAATTCACGGCGATGAAATTAACGGCATTGAAATCGTGCGCCGCTTACTTGCGCACCGCTCGCTAAAAAATCTTAGCGGCATGCTAATCGCAATTCCTATCGTGAATATTTTTGGTTTTAATGATCGCTCGCGCTATTTGCCTGATCGTCGCGATCTTAATCGTTGTTTTCCCGGAATTAAAAATGGCTCGCTGGCCTCGCAATTGGCTCACAAATTCATGCAGGAAATTGTGCTGAAATCCGATTTCGGAATTGATCTTCATACTGGCGCGTTTCATCGCAATAATGTGCCACAAATCCGCGCCAATATTGACGACGAAGTCACTCTCGATTTGGCAAAAACTTTCGCAGCGCCGGTGGTTGTAAATTCTAATTTACGCGACGGATCTTTGCGTGCTGCGGTTTCGCAAGCAAATATTCCGATGATTTTATTTGAAGCCGGAGAAGCTTTGCGCTTTGATGAGGCCAATATTCAGCTGGGAGTCGAGGGAATTTTAAATGTGATGAGCGCGATGGGAATGATTAAAAAACGTCCGAAAAAACGTCACAAAAAAACCTTTATCGCTCGTTCCAGCTCATGGCTTCGCGCTCCTAACAGCGGAATTCACATCGCTAGCGCTAAGCTCGGAAAAATTGTTAAAAAAGGTGATGTGCTTGGCGAAATTTCTAATCCATTTGGCGATCACAAAACTTTGGTAAAAGCGCATGAAAGCGGAATTATTATCGGTATGTCGATGTTGCCTTTAGCCAATAAAGGTGATGCTTTGTTCCATATTGCCTGCGCAAAATCCGCTAAAGAATTTGAGTCTGCAAATCACGCTCAAGACCATTTCGAAAATGTCGATTTTGTGAATTTGTGATGCGTGAATCTAGAATCCGAGCGAAGCCTGAGAGGTTTGGAGGGGATAATCGGAGATTATTTCTCGACTCACAAAAAATCTCAGTTCTCCGAGTATCTCAGCTCCCCGAGCGGAGTCGAGGGGTGGAAAAACAAACTCACAACCCCCGATTCCGCTCGGGGAGCTGAGAAGTTTTGTCCATCAAGAAATAAATCGCCTTATTTTTTAAAATTATCACGAGTTGCATTTTATTTTTCTGACCCTACTTTGCCGCGCCTCTGATCTAGAGGCCTTTATTGCGGCTCACAAAAATATTTCCTAAAAAACTTTAAAAAATCTCCAATGCCAAGAGTTTCCGTTGTTGCGAAAAATTACGCCAAAGCTCTGTTTGTTGCGGCTAAAAAGAATAATTCTCTCGATAAAATTTCTGCTGAACTCGATGTTTTTAAGCAAAATTTTTCTACTTCTTTTGCTCACGAATTAAAAAATCCAGTAATCGCCAAAAACGATTTAGTGCGCATCATTGCTGAGGTGACACAAAAATTTGGTCTTAGCCCCCTAACCTCGAATTTTTTTGCTTCGATTGTGCGCAATCGTCGCCTCAATCTTTTTCCAGAAATTTACGAAGATTTCTCTCGTTTGGTAAAATTGCAAAAAAACGTTTTGGAAGTGGAAGTGATTACTGCGGTGAAATCAAAACAGGTTCATCTTGATCGCGTTAAAACTCTCGTTGAAAAAAAATATCCCGGCAAATTAGTCGCCGTTAGAGAAACTGTTGCGGAAAAAATCCTTGGTGGATTTCAAGTTAAAATCGGTTCAGAAGTAATCGACGCCAGCCTGAAAAGCCAGCTCGAAAGCCTCAAGAAAGAATGTCTTTCTGCCATTAATTAATCTCCCGAAAACCTAACTAAAAATAAAAAATTTATGGAATTTAGAGTCGAAGAATTTTCCAGCATTCTGCAAAAAACTGTCGAAAATTTTCACACATCTGCAGAGCTAAAAGAAGTTGGTGAGGTGATAAAAGTTGGTGACGGAATCGCCAAAGTTTATGGTTTAGACAATGTACAAGCTGGTGAGCTTGTTGAGTTTGATTCTGGTGTTAAGGGCATGGCGCTCAACCTCGAAGCTGATAATGTTGGTATCGTAGTTTTCGGCGATGCGCAAAAAATCAAAGAAGGTTCGAATGTTAAAAGAACTGGAAAAATCGTCGAAGTTCCAGTCGGAAAAGGTTTGCTTGGACGCGTGGTTGACGCGCTTGGAAATCCTATCGATGGCAAAGGTCCTTTGCAAAATGTTGAAACTCGTCGTGTTGAAATTAAAGCGCCAGGAATCATCGCTCGTCAATCGGTCGGTGAGCCAATGCAAACCGGTATCAAAGCAATCGATAGCTTGATTCCGATTGGTCGTGGTCAGCGCGAATTAATCATCGGCGATCGTCAAACTGGAAAAACTGCAATTGTTATCGATACCTTCATCAATCAAGCCAAGGCCCACCTTGAGAATGACGAAAAGAAAAAACTTTTTTGTATCTATGTTGCAATCGGGCAAAAGCGCTCAACTGTAGCGCAAATCGTTAAAACTTTGGAAGATGCTGGCGCGATGAAATATTCCGTTGTGGTTTCTGCCACCGCTTCCGAAGCGGCTGCGTTGCAATTTTTTGCTCCTTACACTGGCTGCACCATCGGCGAATTTTTCCGCGATAATGGCATGCATGCGGTTATTGCTTATGACGATCTTTCGAAGCACGCCGTGGCTTATCGCGAGATGTCGCTCTTATTGCGTCGCCCACCAGGACGCGAAGCCTATCCGGGAGACGTTTTCTATGTTCACTCGCGCTTGCTTGAACGCGCTGCAAAAATGTCTGACGCCATGGGTGGTGGTTCTCTAACTGCGCTTCCAATCATTGAAACTCAAGCAGGAGATGTTTCGGCATACATTCCAACCAACGTGATTTCGATCACTGACGGACAAATTTTCTTGGAAACCGAACTTTTCTACAAAGGCATCAAACCAGCGGTGAATGTTGGGTTATCGGTGTCTCGCGTTGGTTCTGCAGCTCAAACTAAAGCGATGAAACAAGTTGCTGGCACGATCAAACTAGATTTGGCGCAGTTCCGTGAGCTTGAGGCTTTCGCGCAATTCGGTTCTGATCTCGACGCTTCTACACAAAAATTGCTCGATAAAGGCCGTAAATTGACTGAGCTTTTGAAGCAAAATCAATATTCGCCAATGGGCTTTGAGGAGCAAGTTGCCTCAATCTACGCTGGCGTTAAAGGCTATCTAGACAAAGTTCCAGCTAGAGAAGTCGTAAAATTCGAGAAAGAATTTTTGCGCAAGCTTCATTCTTCTCATCCAGAAATTTTGGCTTCGATTAAAAACGAACAAAAAATCACCGAAGAAAACGAAAAAGCGTTGAAAAAAATCATCGAAGAGTTTTCGACAGTTTTTTTGAACCACGATAAAAAATAATGGCGAATCTCAAGACTCTCAAAACCAGAATTAAATCGGTCAAGTCGACGCAAAAGATGACCAAAGCCATGAAAATGGTGGCAGCTTCGCGCTTGAAAAAAGCTAAGCATGCGGTTGAGTCCTCGCGTCCTTTCGCCGAGAAGATTCAGGAGATGATAATCAGTCTTGCTTCAAACGTTGCAGTTCGTGGCAATTTTAGCGAAAAATTTCCGCTGCTTACTGGTAAAGAAAAACAACAAACTCACTTGCTGGTAGTTGTTTCTTCCGACCGTGGATTGTGCGGAGGTTTGAATGGTGCAACGGTAAAATTCGCCAGATCTCGCATCAATTCTTTGGTTGCCGAAGGGCGAGAAGTAAAAGTTTTTTGCGTTGGTCGTAAAGCCTATGAGCAGCTAAAATCAGCCTATGGCAAGCAGATGATTGATCACGCTTTTGGCGTTTTTAAAAGCAATGTTGATTACAAAATCGCGCAAGAATTGGCTGATAAATTCTCCGATCTTTTCTCTCAAAATCAGTTTGATGTTTGCGAAGTGATTTACAGCAAATTCAAATCGGCAATTTTGCAGGAACAAGTTTGCAAGCAAATCATTCCAGCCCCAATTCATTTTGAGGAAAACCACGTGGGCTCTGAATCTCCAGTGCGCTACGAACCGGAAGAAGAGGAAGTTTTAGCCGAACTTTTGCCGAAAAATTTAGCCATCCAAATTTACAATTATCTTCTCGAAAACAGCGCTTCTGAACAAGGCGCAAGAATGGCGGCGATGGAAGCCGCAAGCAATAATGCTGGCAAAATGATCAAAAATTTGACGTTGGTCTACAACAGAACGCGTCAGGCCAACATTACCAAAGAGCTGATCGATATTATCTCCGGTGCAAATACAGTCTAATTGCTCGTCGGATTTTGAGCGATCTCGGCGATTTTTTTATGGTTTCAGTCGGTCACGTATTTCAAATACGCTCCCTCCTTCAACCATAAAAGAAATCACCGACCTCACTCAAAATCCTTAGAGCAATCTCGCAATCTCGTCGGATTTTTGAGTTGTCTTGGCTATTTTTTTATGGCTCTCATCGGTCACGTATTTCAAATACGTTCCCTCTTCGATCCATAAAAGAAATCACCGACCTCACTCAAAATCCTTAGAGCAATCTCGCAAATCTTGTCGGCTTTTTTTGAATTAAATGAATTTCTCCGAACAAAATCTTTGGCTCAACATCGATAAACCAATTGGGTTTTCTTCGGCAAAGGTTGTGGCAATCGTTAAAAGAATTTCTGGCGCAAAAAAAGTTGGGCATGGCGGAACCCTTGATCCCTTTGCTTCTGGCGTGCTTCCGATCGCATTAAATAAAGCGACAAAAACTTCAGAAAAATTAATGGCGGCGCGGAAAAAATATTTTTTCCGTATCACTTTTGGCGAATTTCGTGACACTGATGATGTTGAAGGAAAGTGCGTAGAATCTAGCTCGAAAAGGCCAAGTGTCGAAGAAATAATTTCTGTTTTACCATTTTTTGTTGGGAAAATTACGCAAGTTCCGTCGCGTTTTTCAGCAATAAAAATCAATGGCGAACGCGCCTATAATCTAGCTCGCCAGAATATCGAATTCCAAGTTCCATCTCGCGAAGTAGAAATTTTTTCGCTGAAATTAATCACGGCCAATTCTGATTTTGCTGAATTTGAGGTGGAATGCTCTAAGGGCACATACGTGCGCTCATTGGCGCGCGACATTTGTAAAAAATCTGGAGTTTGCGGATTTGTTTCCGTTTTAACTCGTCTGCAAGTCGGGAAATTTTTTTACGAAAAAAGAATTTCACTTGACGCTTTAAAATCGGTCACTAATTACGGCGCCCGTTTTCTGGATGGCTCGCTGCTTATGCTTGCGGATGTCTCTTAAGTGATCGTAAATGAATCTCTCAAACTACAGATCAATTAAACCAAGTTTTTTACTTCCCAAACCGCTCGGCTTATAGCTTGAGCTTAACTCTAACTTTAAGAAAAATGTCTCTTCTTAAAAAATCAAAGAAAGAAGTCGTTGCTGGATTTGCTAAAACTAAAAACGACACCGGTTCCGTTGAGGTGCAATGCGCCGTAATGACCAAACAAATCGATAACTTAACTGAGCACTTAAAAACTCACAAAAAAGATTTCTCCTCTCGCAGAGGTTTGTTAATCTTGGTTGGCAAAAGAAGAAGCTTGCTCGACTATCTCAAGCGTTCTGACTCTAAGCGCTACGAAGATCTTATCAAAAAACTCGATATCAGAAAATAAACCCCGCTAGACGCGGTATCTGCTGCGTTTTTCTATTAATCAAAAGCTGAAACTATGTTCAATGTTGTAAAAAAAGAAATTAACTGGAATGGAAAAATCCTCTCCCTTGAAACCGGAAAAATCGCTCGTCAAGCAAGTGGCTCAGTGGTCGCGAAATATGGCAATACCACAATTCTTTGCGCAGTCACCGTGGCAAATAAAGCTGCAGAAGGCGCTGATTTTTTCCCTCTGACCGTGAATTATTTGGAAAAATCTTACGCTGCAGGAAAAATCCCGGGCGGATTTTTCAAGCGCGAAGCTAAGCCAACTGACGCCGCAACCCTTACTGCGCGTTTGATTGATCGTCCGATTCGTCCGCTTTTCCCATCAAACTTTTACAATGAAGTTAACGTCGTAAGCACCGTTCTTTCTTATGATCCAACTTGCACACCAGACATCGTTGCTTTGATCGCATCTTCTGCAGCTTTGGCAATTTCTGAAGCTCCTTTCTTGGAACCAGTTGGCGCTTCTCGCGTTGGTTTTATCGACGGACAATTCGTGCTAAACCCAAGCGCTGAAGAATTAAAAAATTCAACTCTTGATCTCGTTGTTGCGGGAACCGAAAGCTCAGTTCTGATGGTTGAATCCGAAGCAAAAGAAATGTCAGAAGTGCAAATGCTTGAAGCCTTGAACTTCGGTCACAAAGCCTTCCAGCCAGTGATTGAAATGATCAAAGAATTGCAAGCTGAATGTGGCAAGAAAAAAATTGAAGTGGTTAAAGCAGACAATTCTGCCATCAAAAACAGCATCGCTTCTTTCATCGGCGATCGCTTAATTTCTGCTTACAAAAAACAAGAAAAACAAATTCGCGCAGGAGAGTTGGATCAGCTTTATTCTGAAATTAAAGAAAAATTCATCAGCGAAGAAGCCGGTGTTGACGCCAATAAAGTGAAAGCAATCTTCAAAGAACTTTCTCAAGAAATCGTGCGCAACGATGTTTTAAAAAACAGCGTGCGAATCGACGGCCGTAAGACCGATCAAGTTCGTCAAATCGAAATCGAAACTGGTTTCTTGCCACAAGTTCACGGTTGCGCCCTCTTCACTCGCGGCGAAACTCAAGCTTTGGTTGTCACCACTCTCGGCTCAGGAAAAGACAAGCAACTTATCGAAAATCTTGATCCAGGAATGCAAGAGGAAGGCTTCATGCTTCATTACAATTTCCCTCCTTATTCAGTCGGCGAAACTGGCCAATTGAAACCACCTGGACGTCGTGAAATCGGCCACGGAAAATTGGCTTGGAGAGCTTTAAATCCAGTGTTCCCAGGAGTTGCAGAAAATTTCTCTTACTCAACTCGTATCGTTTCTGAGATCACCGAATCAAACGGTTCGTCTTCAATGGCCACAGTTTGCGGCGCTTCTTTGGCGTTGATGGATGCTGGTGTGCCAATCAAAGCTCCAGTTTCTGGAATCGCGATGGGATTGATCAAAGAAGGTTCAAACTACGTAATTCTTTCCGACATCATGGGCGACGAAGATCACCTTGGTGATATGGATTTCAAAGTTGCAGGAAGCCGCAACGGCATCACTGCTTTGCAAATGGACATTAAAATCAACGGCATCACTTTCGAAATCATGGAACGTGCTTTGCATCAAGCCAATGTGGGCAGATTGCATATTTTGGATAAAATGGATGCCGCAGTTTCTGCACCTAGAACCGAGCTAAATCCAAACGTTCCAAAAGTTGAAACTATGACTATTCCGCAAAAGAAAATTCGCGAAGTTATCGGTTCACGCGGCGCGGTAATCAAAGAAATTTGCTCAGTTTCCGGCGCAGTTGTTGATATTGATGACACTGGTCTGATCAAAATTTCTTCCAACAGCCAAGACTCGATCAGAAAAGCCGTTTCAATGATTCAAGAAATCACTTTCGAGCCAGAAATTGGCGACATTTACGAGGGTCCGGTTGTGAAAGTAATTGACGCGGGAGCTTTCGTTAGCATCTCCAACAATCGCGACGGCTTTATTCACATTTCTGAACTCGCAGAATATCGCGTTGATTTCGTTGAAGATGTCATCAACGAAGGCGATATCGTTAAAGTAAAAGTTATTGGCTTCGATAAAAAAGGTCGTCCGAAATTGAGCTACCGCTGCGTAGATCAAGCGACTGGCGAAGATATTTCTGATCGTATTCCAAACAAACCACAAATGGTTGACGAAAGAGAATCAGGCGGTGGTCGTGATGACAGACGTGGTTCTGATCGTCGTGGCGGTTTCGATCGTGATCGTGGCGGTGATAGAGACCGAGGCGATCGCAGAGATTATCGTGGCGGACGTGATCGTGATGATCGTGGCGACAGACGCGGAGGAGATCGTGATCGCAGAGATCGCGATGATCGCGGACGTGATCGCGATGATCGTGATGGTGGTGCTCCAAAAAAACGTCGCGGTTTCTTCGGTTAGTAAAATTGAAATTTCATCCCGAACTTGTTTCGGGATATGCTTAAAATTTTTAGGCGGACTCCCAAAAAGAGTCCGCCTTTTTTTAAAAATCTCATGGCCATCGCGCAAAAAGAACTAGAGGCAATTCTCGCAGAAAATTTCCCCGATGCACAAATCGAAGTGATTGCTTTGATTGATGATGGCGACCATTACAGCGTGAAAATTACTGATAAAATTTTCGCTGGCAAAAGTCGCATCGAGCAGCATAAAGTCGTTAATAAAGCTCTAAAAGAAATCCTCGGCGATGCGCTTCACGCCATGCAACTAAAGACTTCATCTCATGACTAACATTCTCGATAAAATCCAAGAAACCGTTTCAAACAACGACGTCGTGCTTTTCATGAAAGGCACAAAAGATTTTCCGCAATGCGGATTTTCCGCAGCAGTTTCGCATGTTCTAAAAACGCTAAATGTGAATTTTCTGGATATCGATGTTTTGCGCGATCCGGAAATTCGCCAAGGAATCAAAGATTTTTCTGACTGGCCTACAATCCCTCAGCTCTATGTCAAAGGCGAGTTTGTCGGCGGCTGCGATATTGTGAAAGAAATGTTTCAGTCGGGAGAATTGGTGGAATTGCTGAAAGAAAAAGGAATTAAGAGTTAAGAATTTAGAATTAAGAATTGGCAGCATCTCCAATTTTAAATTCTCAATTTTCATGCTTGCCATCGAAATAAAAAATCTCTGCAAAACCTATCAGAAGTCGAAAAAATCTTTGCAGAAAGTTGCGTTGCAGTCGGTTAATCTCGAGATCAAAAAAGGTTCGATCGCCGGGCTTTTGGGCCCGAATGGCGCGGGTAAATCGACCATCATCAATATTCTCGCCGGATTGGTAAATAAAACTTCCGGTGAAGTTAAAATCGCTGGCATTGACATCGATAAAAATCCTCAAGAAGTAAAATTTAGAATCGGCATTGTGCCGCAAGAGTTGATTCTAGACCCATTTTTCAATGTGCGCGAAACCTTGGAATTTTACGCTGGCTATTACGGCATAAAAAAATCGGAGCGTCGTACCGACGAAATTATCGAAGCTCTCGGTTTGAAAGATAAGGCCAAAGCCGCGCCGCGCAGCCTTTCTGGCGGCATGAGACGACGTCTTCTCGTGGCGAAAGCATTGGTTCACAATCCAGAAATTTTAGTTTTGGATGAGCCAACAGCTGGTGTCGATGTTGAATTACGCAACCAGCTCTGGAATTATGTAAAAAAACTAAACCAGTCTGGAACCACGGTTTTATTGACTACGCACTATCTTGAAGAGGCGGAAGAATTATGCGACGAAATCGCCATCATCAATCACGGAAAAGTAATCGCGCATGATCGCAAAGAAAATTTGATGAAAGTTTTATCGAGCAAAGAATTAATAATTTCGACGACGAACGAGATAAATGTTAATCTTCCCGAGCTTACAACCAAGCATCTTGCTAAGGATAAAATTTCCATCACCTACGATCCAGAAAAAATTGAAGTGGAAAAAATTCTTCGCATCATTTCCAATAGTGGCCTGCAAATCAGAGACATTTCAACGCAACAACCTGATTTGGAAGAAGTCTTTAAACATCTCATCAAGACAAAATGAAGGATCTCATCAGCATAGACCAGCTCTCACTTCACGAGGTTAACGAGATTCACAAAGAAGCAGAAAAATATTTCAAAATTAATTCCCGCAACGGCCATTTCGGATCTTTTTTGGGATCTGTTTTTTCTCCGAGAAAAATTTTAGACGGAAAACTTTTAGTAAACTTCTTCTTCGAAAATTCTACGCGCACCAGAATGTCTTTCGAAATCGCCGCGAAGCGCATGGGCGCTGAGGTGGTGAATATTGATATTTCTCTTTCTTCGCTAAAAAAAGGCGAATCAATCATCGATACCGCAAAAACAATAAATGCTATGAGGCCAGATTTTGTGGCGATTCGTCACAATTCCAGCGGCATCGTTGCGCTGCTAAAAAAATATTTTGATGCCTCTCTAATCAATGCCGGAGATGGCACAAACGAACATCCGTCGCAAGCTTTGCTCGATGCTTTTGTGATTAAGCGTCACAAAAAAACTTTAGAAAATTTAAAAATCGCGATTTGCGGTGATGTGCTGCACTCAAGAGTGGCGCGCTCTAACATCAAGTTGCTAAAAAAATTCGGTTGCGAAATTCGCGTGATTACTCCGCCAACTTTAATGCCGCGCGATTACAAAATTTGGCTGAAAGAAAAATGGGGAGTGGAAGTTTTTGATTCTCTCGCCGCAGGAATTTCCGGCGTTGATGTGGTGATGATGTTGCGCATTCAGCAAGAAAGAATGCTCGGTTGCTACATTCCATCTCTCGCCGAATATTTTAAACTTTTCGGTCTCACTCACGAAAAATTAAAACTTACCAACAACGCCCTGGTGCTGCATCCAGGGCCGATTAATCGCGATGTTGAAATTTCCTCCGCACTTGCTGATGACAAAAAATTCAGCCTAATTCTCGAGCAAGTTGAGGCTGGTGTTGCGGTGCGCCAATCTCTTCTCAAATTTCTTAGCTGCTAAAAGGCGATTATCTCTTCAGACAAAAGACATATCCCGAAACAAGTTCGGGAGACATGTTGGGCAAGATGCTGCTCATATCGTCATCCCGAACTTGTTTTGGGATCTGTCTTTGTGAGACGAAAAACAATCCTCCAAAAATTCAAAAAACTTATTGCTTTTTTTTGCGCAGAAATTCTTTTCGCGCGAAAGAATTTTTTTGTGATTTTTTTCGCAAAATTTTCTCCGAAAAATTTAGACAAATCGCGCGACGAAAATAATTTATTTACAAATAAAAATTTGTTTTTACGTTCCCGCCCTCTTTTTTAAATTGCGTTTGAAAAATATGGCTTGGAACCAGTAATATCAAGGTTTCGCAGCATATATCTTTTAAGCAAAAATTAAGTGTTTTTTCTTCTTTTACTTAATTTTAACCATCAACAAAGAAATGGAACAAGGACAGGAATATGACGGGGCGGTGAACTCGAAAATTCACTATCTAAATTTTTCAAAGCAAAAGTTCGTCAAGGGACAGGTCCAAGCGTTCCAAACTGATGCCCAAATTCCTTCCGAAAAATCTCTTAATACAGTTGAAAAAGAGGTTTTTTCTCTAAAGCCATCTCTTCCAGTTTATTTCATTCGTCCAGCTTCTATCAAGCGTTCAGCACAATTTTTCCTCGAAAATTTCCGCAGTCTAAAACATCAAAGCGATGTACTTTATTCCGTCAAAAGCAATCCTGATTCCGCAGTTTTAAAACATCTTTTTGACAGCGGAGTTAAACATTTCGATGTCGCTTCAATGGCTGAAGTTAAGCTCATCAACGAACTTTTTGGTGATGCGGCAAAAATGTATTTCATGCATCCGATCAAATCGCGCGAAGCAATTTTCGATGCTTATTTCAATCACGGAATTCGTGATTTTTCTCTCGATTCAATTGATGAATTGAAAAAAATTTTGGAAGTGACCAACAATGCTCGCGACCTTGGCCTGCATGTACGCTTGGCAGTTTCAAATTCTCATGCTGCCTTCAACTTATCAGGAAAATTCGGCGCTCTTCCTTCAAAATCAATCGCACTAATTCGCAAAACTAGAGTAGCAGCGCAAAGATTTGGCATCTGCTTCCACGTTGGCTCGCAATGCATGGATCCAACCGAATATCGCAACGCCATAATGATCGCAAAAGATGTGGTAGAAAAAGCAAAAGTGAAACTCGACGTGCTCGATATTGGCGGCGGTTTTCCTTCATCTTATCCGGGCATGACTCCGCCAAATTTGCGTAGTTATTTCGACGAAATTTTTGATGCTGTAGCGCAAATCAATCTTGATTCCGATTGCAAAATCTGGTGCGAACCAGGGCGCGCTTTAGTTGCAGAATCTGGCTCACTTCTTGTTCGCGTCGAAGGCAAAAAAAATGCCATGCTTTATTTGAATGACGGAACTTACGGCGGATTGTTTGATGCCGGACATCCTGGTTTCATCTATCCAACTCGTGCCATCAGAATCAAAGGCAAAACTCCACTTTCTGTCAACACTTCTGCCTTCGGATTTTACGGCCCAACTTGCGATTCGCTCGATACAATGAAAGGCCCGTTCTATCTTCCAGAAAATATTGCCGAAGGCGATTACATCGAAATCGGGCAACTCGGCGCCTACTCTCGCAGCATCAGAACCGATTTCAACGGCTTCAATAAAAATCTCCAAATCGAAGTTTGCGATGAGCCTTTAGTTTCAATGTATGTTGAAGCGGAAGAGCAGGAAAAAATTCAGTCATTTTAACAAAAAGTCGTAAGTCATAAGTCATAAGTCGTAAGTCGAACCGGATTGGGAGCGACTTACGACTTATGACTTACGACTTACGACTAAATTTCTTTTAGCCATGGTCACAAAAAAAGATTTACTCAAACGCGTCGTAAAACACATCGACATCACTTCCTTCGATGCGCGTCCAATCATCAATCAGATGGATCACATGTCATTTACCTCGCGCGATTTGGCGAGAGCGACGGAAATTTTTAACATGATGCTGAAGGATAAATCTTGCTCAACCATTCTAACTCTTGCCGGTTCAACTTCTGCTGGCGGTTGCATGAAGGTTTATGCTGACATGGTGAAATATGGCATGGTTGATGCAATCGTTGCTACTGGCGCTTCCATCGTTGATATGGATTTTTTTGAAGCGCTTGGTTTTAAGCATTATCAAGGCACGCCTTTCATCGACGATAAATTTTTGCGCGATAACTACATCGACAGAATTTATGACACTTACATCGACGAAGAAAGCCTCCAGCATTGCGACGGCACGATTTTCAAAATCGCCAATAGTTTGGAAGCGAGACCCTATTCTTCCCGCGAATTTATCTGGGAAATGGGAAAATTTTTGAAAAAGAACGCGAAGAAAAAAGAGTCGCTCATTGAACTCGCTTACGATCACAACGTGCCAATTTTCTGCCCAGCTTTCACTGACTCTTCCGCTGGTTTTGGTTTAGTTTTGCACCAAGTTAAAAATCCGAAAAAGCACATGACGATTGATTCAATCGCTGATTTTAAAGAATTAACCGACATCAAAATCAAAGCCGGAACTACTGGCCTCTTGATGATTGGCGGCGGCGTGCCGAAAAATTTTGTGCAAGACACTGTTGTTTGTGCTGAAATTTTGGGCAAAGAAGTCGACATGCACAAATATGCCGTGCAAATCACCGTTGCCGATTCACGCGATGGCGCTTGCTCATCTTCAACTTTGAAAGAAGCCTGCTCTTGGGGAAAAGTTGATACTGCTTACGAACAAATGGTTTTCGCTGAAGCCACTTCAGTAATTCCTTTGCTTGCTTCTGACGCCTATCACCGCGGTTTTTGGAAAAATAGAAAAAGAAGAAATTTTGCGAAATTGTTTTCCAACAATTAGTCGCAAGTCGTAAGTCAAACCGAGTTTGCACTGACTTACGACTCACGACTCACGACTCACGACTTTTATGCTCGAACAAAAATCCATCTCTCGAGTAATTGCCCTCCACCTCATCGCGATTTTATTCGTTATCACCAACGTTTCTGACATCAGAATTGCCGGGCTTTCAAACATCATTCCGCTTTTCGATTTGATGATGATTTTTTATTTCGCGATCTTTCGAAATACTTTCGGAATCTGGTTTGTTTTCCTTCTCGGAATCTGGAATGATGCTCTCAACGGAAATCCTCTCGGCGCTACAGCCCTCTGCTATATCATCCTCATCAAACTTTTTTCTTTGCTCAATAGTAAGATGATGATTCGCGATAATTTTAACCAAATCTGGCAGCAATTTATCGCCTTCTGCTTCTTATTTTTGTTGATGAAGTGGATGATTTTATCAGTTTTCAACAGCGCCGCTTACAGCATCGTCACTCCTTTGGTGCAGTTGGTTTTATCCTCATCGCTTTATGTCTTGATGCATAAATTTTTCGATTATTTGAGCGCAAAACTTTTGGACGAATAATGCTCCGCGATATCCGCAAAAATAAAATTTTTAATCGTCGCGCTCTAATGCTGGGAACTGGGCAATCGGTTTTGGCCGGCGCTCTGGTTTTGCGTCTTGGCTATTTGCAATTATGGAAGCACGAAGAATATTCGATTCAGTCGGACAGCAATCGCATCAAGCCCATGATTCGCCCTGCTCCGCGCGGCACAATTTTTGATCGCCACGGTTTTCCTCTAACAAAAAACGACAATAATTTTCGTCTTTTGCTTTATCTCGAACGCAAAAGAAATGTTGATGATCTCATCGCCAAGCTGGCGGAAATCCTTGATCTTAGCGAGGAAAACAAAAATCTTTTTCTCACCAAAATCAAAAATGCTCGCCGCAAAAATATTATTTCGCTGATTGATAATTTGGGTTGGGATGATTTGGCGCGCGTCGAAACCAATTCGCATTTATTGCCAGGAATTTCAATTGAGAGCGGAATTATTCGGCGCTATCCTTACCCTTACGAAACCGCGCATTTCGTGGGTTACGTCTCACTTCCTTCCGAAAAAGAAATCGATGACAATGAGCAAAATCTTTTCATGCATCCAGATTTCCGCATCGGGAAATTCGGTGTTGAAAAATCTTTCGACGAAGCTCTGCGTGGAAAATATGGCGTGAAATATGTCGAAGTGAATGTTCATGAAATGCCGTTGCGCACTTTGTCAACCAAAGCTGCAATTGAGGGTTCAAAACTCAATCTCACCATAGATTTCCCGCTGCAAAAATTCGTCACTGAACGCATTAAAAACGATGTTGCATCAGTGGTGGTGATGGATGTTAAAACCGGAGAAATTCTTGCTTACGCTTCTTCGCCATCTTTCGATCCCAATCGTTTTGTTGAGGGAATTTCGCACGAATATTGGAAAGAATTAAACGAAGATTTGCGCAAGCCTTTGAGCAATAAACCGATCTCGGCGCTTTATCCTCCAGGCTCGACATTCAAACTAATGGTGGCTTTGGCGGCACTCGAAAATAAATTTAATCCGGCAACTAAGGTTTTTTGCAACGGATCTTATCGTTTAGGAAAACGCGTTTTTCACTGCTGGAAAGAAGGCGGACACGGCACGCTTGATTTGATGGGCGGCATCATGAACTCCTGCAACACTTACTTTTTCACCGTCGCTAATCAGATCGGTTACGAAAAATTTACCGAAATGGCGACGCGTTTCGGCTATGGCGAAAAAATGGATATTAGTCTTTACGGATCCAAAGCTGGCGTGGTTCCAACCGATGAATGGAAAAGAAGGGTTTTGCATCAACCTTGGGTTGGCGGCGATACGCTCAACACTTCGATTGGTCAGGGAAATGTTTTGGCAACGCCGTTGCAAATGGCGGTAATTACCGCGCGTATTGCAAATGGCGGAATACCGATTCGCCCTTATCTGGTGCGCAATCACAACATCTACAAACAATATGATTTGCTCAAAGAAGATCCGCCTTTGGCGAAAGAAGCGCATCTGAAATTTATCAAAGAAGGAATGTATCGCGTGATGAATCAACCAGGCGGAACTGCTTACGGCAAAAGAATTGCAGTTCCTGGTTTTGAAATGTCGGGTAAAACTGGAACCTCGCAAGTGATCTCAAAACGCGAGAAAGAAATGAGTAAAGCGGAAATTGATGCCAGTGCTAATCATGCGCTTTTCGTTGGCTTTGCGCCTTCGCATAATCCGAAATATGCGATTTCTGTTGTGGTCGAACATGGCAAAAGCGGATCAATGGCCGCCGCACCAATCGCCAAAGATGTGATGATGGAGCTGCAAGGTTTGAATCGCGGGAAGTAGACACTGTTAGCTAATTATTTTCCCCGCTCTTTTTCACGAATTTTTAGCCTCAGAGTTCCACGAGCAAAGGCTGAAGACTCATTCCTCAGCTCCCCGAGCAAAGGCCGAATGGCTTTGTCGAGGAGTTGATGGGTTGATCAGATTTTACGAATCTTTCTTCTCATCCTTAACTTCCTCATATTCCGCATCGACAACTTTCTCGCCGTTATTTTCAGAATTAGCAGAAGAAGTTTCAGCATTCGCATTTGCTGCGCCGGCAGATGCTTGCTGAGCTTTGTAAATCGCTTCTCCGAGCTTCATGCTATTTTGCATCAAAGATTCGGTTGCAGATTTTAATTCCGCGGCAGTTGCATCAGCTTTAGCGATTATATCTTTCACTTTTTGCACCTCCGCTTCGATTGCCGATTTAGTTGCGGCATCAACTTTATCGCCATGTTCTTTCAAGGATTTTTCGGTTTCATAAACCGCAGAATCCGCATGGTTTTTGGCTTCGATGAATTCTTTTTTCTCTTTATCAGCCGAGGCATTTGCTTCGGCATCTTTCACCATTTTTTCGATTTCTGCTTCCGACAAACCACCAGAAGATTGAATGCGAATTTGCTGTTCTTTGTTGGTCGCTTTGTCTTTCGCCGAAACTTTTACCACGCCGTTAGCATCAATATCGAAACTTACTTCGACTTGTGGCATGCCGCGCGGAGCTGGTGCGATGCCTTCCAAATTAAATTCGCCAAGAAGTTTGTTGTGAATCGCAATATCGCGTTCGCCTTGGAAAACTTTAATTGTGACCGCAGTTTGATTATCCGCCGCAGTCGAGAAGACCTGACTTTTATTGGTTGGAATCGTGGTATTGCGATCAATCAAACGAGTGAAAACACCGCCTGCTGTTTCGATTCCAAGTGAAAGCGGAGTGACATCGAGAAGAATTACATCTTTGACATCACCTTGCAAAACCGCGCCCTGAATTGCTGCGCCGATGGCAACAACCTCGTCAGGATTTACTGATTTATTTGGCTCTTTGCCAAAAAGTTTTTTTACGGTTTCGATTACTTTTGGCATACGCGTCATGCCGCCGACCAAAATCACTTCGTGAATATCGGAAGTTTTTAACCCAGCGTCTTGCAAAGCATTTTCGCAAGGTTTGATGGTGCGCTGAATTAGATCATCAACGAGTTGCTCAAGTTTGGCGCGAGAAAGTTTGACGTTGAGATGCTTAGGGCCAGATGCATCAGCAGTGATGTAAGGCAAGTTAATTTCAGTTTCCAAAGTTGAGGAAAGTTCGATTTTTGCTTTTTCTGCAGCTTCTTTCAAACGTTGTAGCGCAAGAGGATCTTTCGATAAATCAACGCCAGTATCTTTTTTAAATTGCTCGGTGAGGAATTGTTGGATGCGCATGTCGAAATCTTCACCGCCCAAGAAAGTGTCGCCGTTGGTTGACTTAACTTCGAAAACGCCATCGCCAATTTCAAGAATTGAAACGTCGAAAGTTCCGCCACCCAAATCGTAAACCACGATAGTTTGTCCGCCTTTTTTCTCGAAGCCGTAAGCAAGAGCTGCCGCTGTTGGTTCGTTGATAATGCGCAACACATCAAGCCCAGCGATTTTGCCGGCGTCTTTAGTGGCCTGACGTTGTGAATCGTTGAAATAAGCTGGAACTGTGATCACGGCTTTTTCAACTTTTTCGCCGAGATAGCTTTCCGCCGTTTCTTTCATTTTCATCAAAGTGAAGGCAGAGATTTGGCTTGGCGAAAATTTTTCGCCCTTCACTTCAACCCAAGCATCACCATTGGCTGAAGGCACGATTTTGTAAGGCACGAGACCGCGATCTTTTTCAGTTGTCGGATCATCATTTCTGCGTCCAATCAATCTTTTAATTCCAAAAATTGTATTTTGAGGATTGGTGACAGCCTGTCTTTTTGCCGGCGCGCCGACAGTTTTTTCGCCATTGGCAAGAAAGCCGATGATTGACGGCGTAGTGCGCGCGCCTTCGGCATTTTCGATTACTTTGACATTTTTTCCTTCCATGATGGCAACACAAGAATTGGTGGTGCCGAGGTCAATGCCGATTACTTTGTTAGACATAAAATATTTTTTGATAGTTGATGAAGCTAGGTAGAATAAGGCTTCATGAGGTTGGATAAGATTACAGAATCTTAAATTTGCGGCGTTGATGTAGTAAAGCGTTTTGCTTTTACAAGGGATGCGAAGCTCTGTCTTGTAAATTTTTCACATAATTGGTTTTGCTAAAATTCCTAAAGCCTTGGAAGAGTAAGATCTTCCAAGGCTTTTTTATTTTCTTTCACATCATGAACGCGCAAAAATTCGATATTTTTTTCTGCTAAAAATTTCGAGATCAGCAAAGTTTTTTGCGCGCGATCGCCATCAATTTTTAACGCATCGAGAAAAGATTTTTTTGAATGTCCAACGTAGAGCGGAAGGTCTAAAATTCTGTAAGCATCAATGTTTTTTAAAATACGAATTGATTGCTGTGCATCTTTAGAGAATCCAATTCCTGGATCAAAAATTAGCTGCGATTTTTTTACGCCTTTTTTCTCTAAAGCAGAAATTTTTTCTCGCGCCCAATTTAAAATTTCATCATTGATGCTGAGATGTTGATTGACGATGAGATCAGGATTGGCATGTATTGCCAAGTTATGCATCAAAATAGTGGTGATGTTTTTTTCGGCGATAAATTCGATAATTCTTTCATCAACCAAACCGCTGACATCGTTGATAATATCGACACCAAGATCATGAGATTTTTTGATGGTTTCGAAATGATAAGAATCAATTGAAGTCAAAACTTTAGGAAATTTTTTTACTTCAGAAATTATCGTTGGCAGGATTTTTTCCAATCGGCGCCATTCTTCCAAAGCCTTGATTGGCGTGGCTTGCGGACGTGTCGATTCTGCTCCGATGTCAATCACATCAGCGCCTTCTTCCAACATTTTTTTTAAGTGATTTAGCGCCGCATCAAACGCATCAAATTTTCCGCCATCAGAAAATGAGTCGGGTGTGATGTTCAAAATTCCGACAATTTTAGTTTTTGGCATAGAGATATGTAAAACGCACAAATTGCGCCGAGTTATGGTGTGAGCGGGCTACCACTGTTTCTCAAACTTCTTGCGCAGGAAAATGGCCACGGAATTTAGCAGCACCAAAAATCCCAACAAAACCAAAATCGCGGCGGCGGTTTTTTCAGCAAAGCCAGCTTCTGGAGAATCAGACCACAGATAAATTTGCACCGGTAAAACAGAAGTTGGATCGGTAAAACCTTGCGGAATATCGGCGATGAAAGCGACCATGCCAATCATCAAAAGTGGTGCGGTTTCGCCTAGAGCGCGTGAGATTGCGAGAATTGTTCCAGTCATGATTCCTGGCACCGAAAGTGGCAAAAGATGATGCAAAACAATTTGCATTTTTGAAGCGCCGAGCGCGGCAGCGGCATCACGAATTGAGTTTGGAATTGAGCGAATTGTGTTGCGAGTGGCGATAATTATCACCGGCAAAACCAACATGAACAAAGTCATTCCACCCACTAAAGACGATGATCGCGGCAGGTTCATAAATTGCAGATAAACCGTTAATCCGAGCAATCCGTAAATGATGGAAGGAATCGCCGCAAGATTGTTGATACTGATTTCGATGATGTCGGTGAGACGATTTTTCGGCGCAAATTCTTCGAGATAAAAAGCGCACATCACCGCGATTGGAAAAGCAAAACTCAGAAAAATTATCATCACTAAAAATGATCCGGCTAAACCAGCGCCGATCCCCGCTATTTCTGGTTCGCGCGAATCAGCAAATTCAAAAAATTTCCAGTTAAAAACTTTCTTAATTTCATTTTTTTCTTTGAGATCAGAAAGCCAGCGCAACTGATTTTCATTGAGCGAAGAAGTGTTTTGATGTTTGAAAAACATGTCGGCTTTTGATGAAGCGCTGAACCAAAAAATTGTTTTTTTCCCGAGCAAATCAGGATTTTTTTCAAGCTGTTTTTTGAGTTCAAGATTGGCGACTTTGCTTAAAATTTGATAAAGTGAGTTGATTTCAGCAAGGCTGCGCGCATCGACAAATCGAGCTCTCAAGGCATTTTTTATTATTTGGCGATGATCGGTTTCGGCGGCGCTTAAATCAATTTCGAGAGCAATTTCGCTGCGCCAAAAAGCGCCATTGCTTTTGACTAAAATCATCGAAAACAACATCACTAAAAACGCCAAAGCAAAACCGATTGAGGCAATGCCGAAGAGCTTAAAACGCGTTTCTTGCGCATGACGTTTTTTGAGATTTTGAATTTTTCTAGCCATATTTTTTCTTGTAATTTTTTATCACCAGCAGCGCGATTACGTTGAAAATGAAGGTGAAAATAAACAAAGTTAAAGCGAGCGCGAAAGCGGCTAGAGTCTTGGGGCTGTTGAATTCTTGGTCACCAACCAAAAGTGTGACAATTTGCGCAGTTGCGGTTGTGACGGAATCGAGAGGATTGAACGAAAGCTTTGCTACCAAGCCTGCAGCCATGACAACGATCATGGTTTCGCCGATGGCGCGCGAAACAGCAAGTATCACCGCGCCAACAACTGAAGGCATTGCCGAAGGTAAAACTACTTTTTTTATCATTTCCGATTTCGTACTGCCCATTGCTAGAGCCCCGTCTTTCAAGGCTTGCGGCACGGAATTTAGCGCGTCATCAGTGAGAGAAAGCACAAAAGGAATAATCATCACACCCATAGTGAAACCCGCGGCCAGAGCGCTTTCGGAGGCGATGTCGATTCCAACTTGTGCGAAAATATTTTTGAAAAAAGGTGCGATGGTAATCACGGCGAAATAGCCGTAAACCACAGTCGGCACGCCAGCGAGAATTTCTAAAATTGGTTTTAAATAATCGCGAGTTTTTGATTTTGCGTAAAGGCAAAGATAGATCGCAGCCATGATGCCGACTGGTACGGCGACGATCATCGCGATCAAAGTTATGAGCAAGGTGCCAAGAAAAACCGGCACCATTCCGAAAGCGCTTTTACCAACTTCTTGCTCGGCGGTGATTGCCATTTGCGGGTTCCACGAGGTTCCGAAAAGAAAATCCAGCGGATTTACCAATTCAAAAAACCGAATTGCTTCGAATAAAATTGAAGCGGTGATGACGATAGTAATTAAAATCCCAATGCCAGCGGTGATAGACAGAACAAAGGTTCCAGCGCTTTCAACATGCTTCTTCGAATTGAAATTTTTGTGATAAAAAATTTTGATGAGAAAGAAAATTCCGCTCAAAAAAGCAGCGAGTAAAAGGTGTTTTGTGAAATCAGAAAAAGAGCTGAAAACGATTGCGACTGTAAAGATGAACGACCACAACACGAAGCAATAAACATAGTGAATTGGCAGCGAATTGAAGCGCGTTTTTTTGTCAGATTTTTGGCGTAATTTTTTGATATTGCGATTTAGCAAGCTGGCCAATATCACAACGAAAACTAGCGAAAGAGCGAGGAGATTCATGGATTCGTGAATGTTTTTTGTCTTTCTACAAATCGTGATTTTGAAATCAACTTATGAAAAAAATCCGTCTTTTTATCGACGAAAAAAACCTTCATAGCGGCGCAAAAATCAAAATTGAAAATGGTGATTTTGATTATTTGACGAAGGTGATGCGACAAAAAATTTCCGATCAATTTGCAATTTTTAACGGAATTAATGGCGAATTTATCGCCGAAATTTTTTCCATCGAAAAAAAATTTCTTCTCGCCGAAATCAAAGAAAAAATTTCTGATTTAAAAAAAGTTCCCAATATCACTTTGGCCTTTGCGCCAGTGAAAAATGTGCGAATTGATTTTGTAGCAGCGAAGGCTACTGAACTAGGCATAGCAAGGTTTCAGCCGATTCTTACTCAACATACAATCGTCGATAAAATTAATCTCGAACGTTTCAAAGCAAACGCAAAAGAGGCGTGCGAGCAATGCGAAAGAAATGATTTTCCGGAAATTTTTCCTCCAAAAAAATTGGAAAAATTTTTGAGCGAAAAAGAATCCGCGGAAAGAATTTTCATCCTTTGCGATGAGTCAGGAGAAGGCTTGAAGGCGAGTGAGGTTTTACCAAAATTTTCTGCAACGCAAAAAGAAATCGTAATCTTAATTGGCCCGGAAGGTGGATTTTCGCGCGAAGAATTTTCCAAAATGCGAACAGTAAAAAATTTATATTCAATCAGTCTCGGCCCGCGTATTTTGCGCTCGGACACCGCAATAATTTCCGCGTTAACTTTGGTGCAAGAGTTTTGTGGCGACTTTAATTTCAAGCCAAAATTTTCATGAAAAAGATTTTTCTCGTCGCATTTTTATTTTTTCTAACAAGTGCCGCAAGCGCCGCTAATCCTGAGCTAATCACCACAACTATCGACGGAAGAAAATTCGATTTGGCGCAGCAGAAAGGCAAGATTGTGATTATAAATTTTTGGGCGAAATGGTGTCCGACTTGTCGCAATGAAATGACAATTCTCGAGGAGTTACGTAAAAAATATCAGTCGCGCGGCCTTGAAATCATTGGCGTCAGCATCGATCGCAAAAAATATCGCGAAGAAGTAAAAAAAATTTCTGCAGAATTTTCTTATCCAAATTCTCTTATTTCTGACGCAGAAAAAATCAGTTTTGCAGAGCCAGATTCAATTCCGCTAAATTACATAATCGATAGAAAGGGAAATATTGCTGCGATTTTGGGTGATGATGAAGAGGATATTTTTAAGAAAGATTTCGAAGATATTTTGCAGCCGCTTTTTTAAGCAATCAGATCGTCATATTCTTCATGTTTGCGCAGCCAGGCCGAGGCATATCCGCAGATCGGAACGATTTTTAATTTTTCCCTTTTAGCCATTGATGCAATCTCTTCCATCAGCTTCCCCGCTGCTCCGGAGCCGCGTGCCACGACTGGAGTTTCAACGTGATCGATAGTTAAAATATCGCCTTTGCGCTTGTAAGTGGCAAAGGTGATTTGGCCGTTAATTTCCAATTCAAAGCGCGAGAGCGCAGAGTTATTTTTCATATTTGCCGTTTAGTTGAGATGTAAAGCAATCAATCGCACTGTGGCTCGAAGAGCGTGAGCGGATGGCGGAAGGAGAGAGATGGCGTTCGCTTTACTCTCTTGCAATTTTTTAGATTTTTCTAAGTTCAGCTGCGCTTCACTAAGAAAAATTACTAAAATTGTCGAACTCTCCAATCGAGTTCAAATCTCTCTCGGGAATTTCGCATCAACATCGAATCGCCGAATCGCACTGTGGCTCGAAGAGCGTGAGCGGATGGCGGAAGGAGAGAGATTCGAACTCTCGTATAGTTTTACCCATAACACGCTTTCCAAGCGTGCGCCTTAAGCCACTCGGCCATCCTTCCATTTTCTATTTTTTGGAGAGACGGGAAGTTCTGTGATTGACGCTACTTTAGCAATAAATTTTCTTGGGATAATTTTTTGGCTTGCAAAGACAGATCCCGAACTTGTTTCGGGATCCGTTTTTGTGTTTGAAGGGGTGATCTCCCTCCCAAAGCCCCTCTACGACGGCCTGCGGCCTTTGCTCGGGGAGCTGGAATTTCGCTCAGAGAATTAAGAAACTACCCCAACTCTTGCCAATGCTGTAAAAAATTTGATTAATGATATTGACTATCATTTTCGTTGATAATAATTTTCGCGCAGAATTTTTCTGAAATTTTTCCAAATAATTTATGAAATTGAGTTTCGCTAATTACAAAATTTCGCATCTCGTGGCGCTTTTTGCGGCTTTTGCTATTCATGCTGGAATCGTTGCGACATCTATGTTGCCGTCAAATCCAATTGTGATAAATCAGCAAGCAATTCAAGTAAGTTTTGTTGCTCCATCTTCGCAAAATAATAAAAATGAAAATCTTTCTCACAAAAAATTTGCGCTAAATATCGAGCATGAAAATGCTATAAAACAAAAAAGTGAGAAGCAGGAAATTGCAGAAAATAAAGCTGAAAAAAAATCCGTCGCTGGAAAAGAAACTTCTGGTCGTGTTGACGAAAAAGCGGTTGCAACTCGTTCCGCAGAATCTGAACCAGTTTTTGACGCCGCTTATCTAAACAATCCTGCGCCTTACTATCCCAATGCCGCAAAGCAACGCGGAATTCAGGGAAAAGTTTTGCTCGCTGTTGTGGTGAAAACCGATGGCTCTCCTTTGCAAGTTGCAATTTCTCGTTCCAGTGGCTCTTCGATTCTTGATGAAGCTGCACTTGATGCGGTTAAGCAGTGGCGCTTTATTCCCGCGAAACGCTCGGGTCAATTGGTGCAAGCTAATGTGGTTGTTCCTGTCGAATTCAAAATCATCTAATTTTTTCTGAAGCTTATGAATTTCCTTCACGCTTTTTCGCAAGGCAGCATCGTTCTCTCGGCAGTTTTTTTTCTGCTTATCGCCATGTCTTTTACCAGTTGGTACATAATTTTTTGGAAAGGCATGAAGCTGAAAAAAGAATATCAAGCCTATAAAAAATTTCTCTCCGAAACGGCAAATATCAAGGATTGGCCGGCTAAAGGAAAATTCAAAAACACTTCTGGCTGCGTCAAATTTTTGCTCGAAGAAGTTGAAAATTTGCAAGCGATTTTGCCGCGCTACGAAAATCACGAAGCCAAAAAAGAAATTCTCACGATGCATTTGTTACAAACTCTCGACGAGATTCGTTCTTGGCTTGACCGCGGTTTAACAATTCTCGCTTCAATCGGATCTTCTGCACCCTTCATTGGCTTGTTTGGAACGGTTTGGGGAATTTACAACGCTCTCGAAAATATCGCCGCGCAAGGCAATGCCGGATTATCCGTCGTCGCTGGCCCGATGGGTGAAGCCTTGGTTGCAACCGCAATTGGCCTTTTCGCTGCAATTCCGGCGGTTCTTGCTTACAACACATTCGTTCGTCTCAACCGTCTTTTGGTGCAAAATTTGCGCCACGTTGCTGAACAACTCACAGTTTACATTTCCAACTCCAATTCGAACAAATAATGCATAACCAATTTGAACGCGAAGAGCTTCAGGCGCCGCTTTCTCAATTCAAATTGCTAGCGCAATTTGAGGTTAGTTGCATTGCTACGCGCGAAGTAAATTCGCGCCTTCGCAACAAGTTATTTTATTTTTATGCATAACCAATTTGAACGCGAAGAGCTTCAGGCGCCGCTTTCGGAGATTAACATGACGCCGTTGGTTGATGTCATGTTGGTTTTGCTTGTGATTTTTTTGGTGACGGCGCCGATGCTAAATTCGGCAATTAATCTGAATTTGCCTAGCGAAGCGGCTTCGCAAATTACGCAGCAAAAAACTTTTGCAATCTCGGTGAACAAGGCTGGGCAATATTTCGTCGATGATCGTGCGGTTTCTTTTGAAGAGCTAGAAAGCGAATTGCAAAAAATCGCCAAGACAAATCCTAAACAACAAATCCATCTGCGCGCTGATGTTGATGTTGTTTACGGTAAAGTTAGCAAAGTGCTCGGAAGTGCTCAGCGCTTGGGTTTGTCGAATATTGGATTCGTCACCGCTCCAAAATAGTTTTTAGAAGGATCACAATTTTAACTTCTTAAAAAATGTCTAAAAAAATCTTCTTCCCTCTCGCGAATGAAATTTCTGCGGAATTTAAAACATCAATTGCTTCGCGTTTCTTAACCACAACTGCAGTAATTGGCGCGGCTTTTCTTCCTAGTTCTGCAAATGCCGCCGAAGAAAAAGTTAAGCAACTTCCGACAGTCACCGTCATTGATAGCAGAACTGGCGGAACTTATCAGGCCACAGAATCAAGCAATGGAAAAATCACCAGTCCGCTGCGCGACACGCCGCGCACCATCACAACCGTCACGCGTCAATTGATGGATGATCAAGGAGTCACCAAAGTTTCTGATGCTTTGCGCAATGTTCCCGGAATTTCTCTTGCGGCTGGTGAAGGTGGCAATCAAGGTGATAATTTGATGATTCGTGGCTTCTCGGCGCGCAATGATTTTTTTGTCGATGGAATGCGCGATTTTGGAAATTATTTCCGCGATTCTTTTAACTTAGAGTCCGTTGAAGTGGTGCAAGGTCCATCATCAGTTTTATTTGGCCGCGGTTCAACTGGCGGCGTGATTCAGCAAAATTCCAAACAAGCATTTTTAGGTTCGAAAAAAGAAGGAACGCTAATGCTTGGAACCAACGAAACCGCGCGCGCAACTATTGATGTCAATCGCAAAATCGATGCGCTTGAAGGTGCGGCAATTCGCTTAAATGCGATGGCCAACAGCAATAAAGTTGCGGAGCGCGATGCTGCGCAATATCGCCGCGCGGCTTTCTCGCCGAACTTATCTTTTGGTCTTGGAACTGACACGCGTTTGAACATCAATTATCTGCATCAAGATGAAGATAATACGCCAGATTACGGCGTGCCATTTTATGCGGGAAAGCCTGCGGATGTTGAGCGCAACAATTTTTATGGTTTTCAAAGCAACGACCATCTCAAAACCAATGTCGATATTGCGACTGTTAAATTCGAGCATGATTTTTCTGCGGATTTAGCTTTGCAAAATCAAACCAGATATGCGCGTTATTATCGCGATGTGCAAGTGACCGAGCCGCAAATTACAACGGATCCGAGCAGTGTGACGCGCAGCATGAAAATCAGAAAATCGCTCGAAACTTATTTGGGAAATCAAACCAATCTGACTGGAAAATTTTCAACCTTCGGCGCTGCCCACACAATGGTGACGGGGCTTGCGCTTGAAAGTGAAACTTCAGCGCCAACAGTTTTTGCTTACGGCAACACCACAACAAATGCGCAAACCCCCGCGCAAGTAGGGTTCAACGATGCTTCAGTCACTACAACTTCGCACACTAAAACAAAAATCGACACTGTTGGAGTTTATGCTCTTGATACTGTAAAACTCGGGAAGGCTTGGGAAATCTCGCTCGGCGCGCGTTTTGATAATATGCAGTCAAACTACGAATCTTCCCAAGTGACAACGGCAGGAACTCCTTCAATTGCCGCCGGCACTAGAACCATCTTGTCTCACACCGATAATCTTTTGAGTTATAGCGCTGGCGTGGTCTACAAACCGGCGAAAAATGGCAGCATTTATTTTAATCACGGCACTTCTTTCAATCCTTCGGCAGAATCGCTTTCGCTTACTGCGCCAACGGCGAATTTAAGTCCGGAAAAAAACACGATTTACGAAATCGGCACCAAATGGGATCTGCTTAAAAAACGACTTTCCACAAGTTTTGCGCTATTCCGCATGGATAAAGACAATGCCAGAGAAACGCTGAACAACACCACTTCAGTTTTGTCAGGCAGTCAGCAAGTTAACGGAATTTTGGCGCAGGTAAGTGGTAAAATTACCGATCGTTGGAACATCATGGCCGGCTATAGCTACATGGAAGGCAAATTGACCAAATCTTTGGTTAATCCTGCTTACAAAAATCGCCCTTTGGCCAATACGCCGGAACATACATTCAGCTTGTTCACCACCTACAAATTCGAATCTGAATTGGAAATTGGCGGCGGTGCAAATTTTGTTTCGGAACGTTTTGTGACGCCAACTTCAGCGGCCGATCCAGTAAATGGGACGGTTCGCAATGTTCCAAGTTATTTAACTTTCAATTTGATGGGCAGATATCCGCTCAGCAAAAATGTTAGCCTGCAAGCCAATATCAACAATTTGACCAACGCCTATTACTACGATCAAATTCGCGGCACTCAAGCTGTTGTGCCCGGTGAAGGCCGCGTGTTTTTACTCTCAACCAATATCAAATTCTAATCATGTTGCTGCAAATTCCGGACATTTTAACGCCACAAGAAGTCAAAGAATTTCGTGAAATTCTTGATAAGGCAAAGTGGGTTGATGGTAAAGTGACGGCTGGCCATCAATCGGCTTTGGTAAAAAATAATTCTCAACTTCCAGAAGGCAGTCCTGAGGCAAAAATGTTGGGAGAAAAAATTCTAATCGCGTTGGAAAAAAATCCGACTTTCATCTCCGCAGCCTTGCCGCTCAAGGTTTTTCCGCCGCTTTTTAACAGCTATTCTGGAGGGCAAGAATTCGGTACGCATGTTGATAATGCGATTCGCCAAGTTCCGGGAACGCCTTTTAGAATTCGCACAGATCTCTCCGCCACTCTGTTCCTTTCTGATCCTTCGGAGTATGATGGCGGAGAGTTGGTGGTAGAGGATACCTATGGCACGCATAAGGTAAAACTTCCTGCAGGTCATATGATTCTCTATCCATCAAGTTCGCTGCATTATGTCAATCCGGTGACGAAAGGTGCAAGAGTCGCTTCGTTTTTTTGGATGGAAAGTATGGTGCGCGAAGATGCGCAAAGAACACTTTTATTCGATTTGGATAATTCGATTCGTGCCTTGGCGCAAGATGTTCCGCAACATCCTTCGTCGGTTCAGCTTACCGGAATTTATCACAATCTTTTGCGTCGTTGGGCGAATAGTTAGTTTGAAAAAAATCCTAAAAAAATTTCATCTTTATTTGGCGCTGATCCTGTGTCTGCCCTTGATAATTCAGGGTTTGAGCGGATCGATTTTGGTTTTAAGAAAGCAAATTGCACCGCAATCGAACTCATCCGCAACTTCTGTTTATCAGGACGCAACGAGCCAATCAAAAAAAATTTCCGAAGAAAAAAATCCGCGCAAAGAATTTGTTCGCTTCTTCAAAAAACTTCACACTAACCTTTTCATCAATAACGAAAAAGGTCGCGCTATTATCGGAATCTACGGCTTCGCGATGCTTTTTCTCTCGATCTCTGGGCTGATTTTATGGTGGCCAAAAAAAGAAAATTTAAAACGCGCTCTCACCTTCAAATTCTCATCAACGGGCAAAAAATTTCATCGCGATTTACACGCTTCTGTTGGTTTTTGGTCGATGATTTTTTTGTTAATTTCTTCGATCAGCGGAATTTATTTGATCTATTTCGGCGCGAATAAAATTATCCATTCTCTTCACGAAGGCACAATAATCGGCCTTTCCGGACAGATCATAGTTTTTATCATCGGATTTTTGCCGCTGCTTTTTTCAATCACCGGAATCGTGATGTGGCTTTCTAAGCGTTAGATTTATTCATTTTTTTCGTAATCACCCATTGCTGCAAAATTGAAAGCGAGTTGCTCCAAGTCCAGTAAATTACGAGTCCGGCAGGGAATGCGGCGAGGACGAAAGTTAAAACTACTGGCATCCATTTTAAAATCGCAGCTTGAGTCGGATCAGATGAAGCAGGGCTGAGCTTTTGTTGAATGAACATGGTGATGCCCATCAGGATTGGCCAAATGCCGATGGTGAAAGAGGCGCTCACGGCGAAAGGGAGAAGTCCGAAAAGATTAAAAATTGAAGTTGGATCTGGCGCAGAAAGATCGTGAATCCAGCCGTAGAACGAGGCTTGGCGCATGTCGAGCGTGACGAATAAAACTTTGTAAAGCGCGAAGAAAACCGGAATTTGTACGAGAATCGGCAGACATCCAGCGGCGGGATTAACTTTTTCTTTTTTGTAAAGTTCCATCATTTCGCGATTAATGGCGATTTTGTCGCCCTTCAATTTTTCGCGCAGCGCCTCAACTTTCGGTTGTAATTTTTTTACTTTAGCAATGGCGGCGTAAGATTTATTGGCCATCGGAAACAATGCCAGCTTGAGAATTACGGTCATTGCTAAAATCGCTAAACCGAAATTTCCCAAAAATTTATTCAAGAATTCGATGATAAAAAAGAAGGGTTTGGTGAGGAAATAAAACCAGCCAAAATCAATGGCGCGATCAAAAAGTTTGAGATTATATTCTTTGGCATATTGGTCGAGAAGCCGCACCTTCTTTGCTCCGGCGAAGAGATGATGACTGAATTTTAATTCTTCTCGCGGCGCGATTTTAAATTCCTGTCCGATAAATTCCGAATTGTAAAAGCTGTTTTGATTTACGGATTCGTGGCTGAAATTAGCGCCGTAAACCAGCGATTTATCTGGCACAAGAGCGCTTAGCCAATATTTGTCGGTGATGCCAAGCCAGCTACCATTTTCTCCCGAATCCAAAAATTCTTGGCGCTTTTCTTTGGTTAAATCCTTGTAAGTCGTTTCGTGCAAAATGCCGGAAAAGGCGCCGATTGCACCTTCGTGAAGAATGTAATTTGCTTGTTTCAGACTATTTAAAACGCGATTGATGCGTCCGTAAGAAGCGAGAGAAACTTCGTTTTTGGAATTATTTTTTACGCTTTGTGTGACGCCGAACATGTAATTTTCATCGAGAGAAATTTTGATGAAAAATTCGAGGCCTTGTTGGTTTTTCCACGAAAGTGTGATCGGAGTTTTTGGTGTTAATTTTTTGCCGTCACTTTTCCAAATTGTGTTGGGATTTGGAAGTTCTAAGCCTTTGTTGGAGCTGATCCAGCCGAAGTCGGCGAAATATCTTTCTTTGCTGTCAGATGGCGCGAAGAGTGTCACTTCTTCCTTTTTTTCCGCAGTTTGAAAATATTGGGCGAGAGTTAAATCATCGAAGCGCGCGCCAGTTAAGAGAATGGATCCGTGTAGTGAATCGCTGACAATTTCAACGCGAGAATTTTTGGTGGCGCTGAGAATTTCATCGCGATGTTTCAGAGTTAAAATTTTTTCTGCTGATTTTTCTTCAATTGCTTTCAAGCCTTTATTTTCAACGCTTTTCACCTCATTGCCCTGAGGATTTTTTTGCGCCAGAATTTTTCTTTGCGCTTCAGCCCTTTCCATTTTTGGTTTTTCGTAAAGCCAAGTCCAGCTCAACAAAATGACCGCAGAAAGAATGGTGGCGAGGAGGATATTTTTATTGTTTTGTTGCACGGGAGAGTAAGGAGAATTAGTTGGCGAAGAAGTTGTTTTTTAAATCGTGATGAAAATCAACGACCCAGTGAGAGTTGTTTCCAGCTTTGTATTTTTTGATTTTAGCTGATTTTTTGTGGATGAGAACGATGTTGCTGGTGATGGTGTAGAGGCTGTTTGGTTTAGGCTTTGTAGTGTTTTCTTCGAGTAGGCAAAAATCGGATTTTTCAAAGCCAAAATCTTTCAGCTCACGTTCGAAATCTTTCAATTCGCTTTCGAGAATTTGTGGTTTTTTTAACTCTTTGACCTCGCCGTTAACCGCGACCACTGGCGAAATTCCTTTTTCTTCGAAATCGCGCACCAGCTCACGAATCAGAACCTTGTTGCTTTCCTTAAAACCTTCTTCCGCTTTTTTTAAAATCTCATCGCTACGCATAGATTTTCTCCCACAGATTTTGGTTGATAACGGTTAATTTTTTGTCGGATTTTTTGGCGATTTCAATTAGTTCGAAATGGCTCGACTCGTAGAGTATCGCGGTATCGACGATTTTTAGGTAATCTCTTAAATTGTCCAGACCTCTTTGGAATCGGCGCTCGATGACGTTTGGCTCGATATTATGACCACCCTTGCTAACCCTTGTTAGCACACGCTGCTTGGCTAATTCATGGCTTTCAAGTTTGAGGAAAAAAAGATTCACCTTATAGCCGCGAGCTTGTGCTTGTTTGATGAAATTGAGGTAAGTTTTGGCAGCAAGAGTGGTTTCGAAAGCGAAGTCCATGCCTTCATCGAGCATAAAATCCATCCTTTGCAACATTAGGCGACCAGCGATTATGGCCGATTTTTCCGGATCTTGCGGTGAGAGGGTTTTAGCAATTTCATCGGCATTTATGAACTCATTGCTGCTCAGAAAATCTGGCAGCAGTGTGACGCGAGCGTGAGAAGTTTTGCCCGCGCCGTTTGGGCCGGCAATGATGTGGATTTGTTTATCGGGCATTTAAGGCCTCCTTAATTGCCTCTTCAATTCGCGAAATCGGTTTGATTTTTAGCTTGCTCAAAACCTCTTTCGGCATGTCGTCGAGATCTTTTTCATTACCTTTTGGAATCAGGACAGTCTTGATTTGGCCGCGAAGTGCGGCGAGAAGTTTTTCTTTTAATCCGCCGATTTCCAAAACTTTTCCGGTGAGCGTAATTTCGCCAGTCATAGCAATATCTTTTTTAACCGAACGATCGCTCAAAACTGACATTAGCGAAACGCACAAAGCCACGCCAGCAGAAGGTCCATCTTTTGGAGTTGCACCTTCGGGAACGTGAATGTGAAAATCATATTTGTTGAATTTTTTGGCGTCGATTTTCAGCGTTTTGGCGATTGAGCGCGCATAGCTTAAAGCCGCTTGCGCCGATTCTTTCATCACATCTCCGAGCTGTCCGGTGATTTGAATTTTGCCGCTACCTTCGAATTTTAGCGCTTCGATATCGAGCAAATCTCCGCCATATTCCGTGTAAGCCAAACCGGTTGTGACGCCAATCATATCATGGTCGCGTGCGATGCCGAAATGTTTCTTTTCCACGCCAGCATGTTTGCGTAGATTTTTTTCGGTGATGTGTAGCGAATCAGCTTCTTTGGTGATAATAATTTTTGCCGCTTTGCGCGCTAAGTTAGCGATTTCGCGATTTAGATTTCTGACTCCAGCTTCGAAAGTATAACGACGAATCAGCGTCAAAATTGCCTCATCAGCAATCGAAAATTCATCTTTGCTCAAGCCATTTTCTTTGCGCTGTCTGGCGATTAAATGCTCTTTGGCGATGTGCAGTTTTTCGTCTTCGGTATAGCCAGAAAGTTTGATGATTTCCATGCGATCACGCAGCGGAACCGGAATAGTGTTGAGGCTGTTGGCTGTAGCGACGAACATCACTTTCGAAAGATCATAATCAACCTCGAGATAGTGATCGGAAAAATGCGAATTTTGTTCGGGATCAAGAACTTCCAACAAAGCTGCCGAAGGATCGCCGCGAAAATCGTGCGACATTTTATCGATCTCATCGAGCAGCATTAGCGGATTCACCGTTTCGGCTTTACGCATTGATTGAATGATGCGGCCGGGCATTGATCCGATGTAGGTGCGACGATGTCCGCGAATTTCAGATTCATCACGAACTCCGCCCAAAGAAACTTTGACATATTTGCGATTGAGGCTTTCAGCGATTGATTTGGCGAGCGAAGTTTTGCCAACTCCGGGCGCGCCGACGAGACATAAAATTGGGCCTTTGGAATCTTTGGTTTTCATCTGCACCGCCATAAATTCGACGATGCGTTCTTTAACTTTTTCGAGACCGAAATGATGACGATCGAGAATTTTTTTCGCTTTGTTTAAATCGGAAATCGACGTGCTTTTTTTGGTCCAAGGTAGCGAGCAAATCCAATCGAGATAATTGCGCACCACGCCAGATTCCGAGGCGTAAGGATTCATTTTATCGAGCTTGCGCAATTCGGTGTCGCATTTTTTTTGCACTTCTTTCGGCAGCTTCAATTTGCTGAGTTTTTCTTTGATTTCCTTGGTCTCCGCTTCCTCATCTTGCCCTAATTCTTTTTTGATATTTTTGAGCTGTTCGTTGAGGTAAATTTCTTTTTGATGCTTGGTGAATTTTTCCTGAATTGACTTGTTGATGCGCTCTTCTGCTTGGCCGATTTCAATTTCGCTCTTCAGAATTTCGAGTAATTTATAAAACTTTTTTGCCAGATCGTCTTCTTCCAAAATCTGCTGTTTATTTTTCAGCGAGCTATGTGTGTAAGTGGCGATCATGTAAGCGATTTCATGAGGCGCTTTGACTTTGCTAAGCGAGTTTAAGATTTCTGGTGTAATGCGTTTATTGTGATTGGCATATTTGGTAAAATTTTCCAAACAGGCTTTGATGAGGCCGAGAATTTCGTTATTGTCGGTTGAGAGTTTTTGCTCGATAGCGATTTCCACTTCGGAATGAAAAAATTTTTCGGAAGTAGAGATTTTTTTTACGCGAGCGCGAATCAGTCCTTGAACTATGATTTTCAAGGTTCCGTCTGGAGTTCTAATCGCTTCCAATATGCTGCATAAAGTGCCAGTTTTATTCAGATTATTTTCGTCAAATTCATCACGATCGGCGTTGGTTTGGGTGATGGCGAAAATCGGTAAATTTTGTCTTTTTGCTTCTTCAACCGAGTTTACGGATTTTTCACGACCGACTAAAATCGTCGTCGTCATTTGCGGAAAAATTACCACATCGCGCAGAGGCAAAGTGTAAAAAACTTGCGGTTGAATTTGTTGTTCAGTCATAGGAGGGTAAAAATATTAGCTCTTCAAACCAAGTTCCCCACACTGCGTCGAGGGGTTAGGAGTTTGCTTTCCCACCCCTCGACTCCGCTCGGGGAGCTGAGAAATGGGTCGAGGAGCTGCAAAAACTAGTAATCAATTTCCCGAATACAATGGCAATAGCTTTGACAATAATTGCAGCTTTTGGTGGCGGAATATTTTTCTATTTTCTGTCGCAGGAAAAACAAAAATCTTCGCGCGCTAAAGGTCAGTTGGAACGTGCAGAAAACGAGGTGAATTTTTTGCGTTTGGAAAAAGAAAAATCAGAAAAAAAATCGGCAGAAAAAATCGATTTTTTGCAGGAAAAATTACTACATTTTGAAAAGCAAAATGAGCTGCTAAAACAGGCGCAGCAACAACTCGAGCAGCATAAGCAGGAATGGAATCAGGATAAGGAAACCATGCTTTTTAAACTCTCGGAAGAGTTGATGAAAAAAAATAACGAACAGCAAAATCGCCTCTCGGTTAATCAGCAGGAAAATATCAAAAAAATTACCGAAAATCTTTTTAAAAATTTCGAAAATGTGACGGCAAAATTAACTGCGCTTGATGATGAAGTTAGAAAATCCAGCAAAGAAATCGGCCAAACTAAAGCGGCGTTATTAAGTCCCGGAGGCGCTGGTAGAACGGCTGAAATCACTTTGGAAAATATTTTAAAAAGCTCGAATTTATTGGAAAAAGAATCGCTCACTGCGGTTGGCGATTATGTTTTGCAATCGCATTTTGGATCTGCTGCAGCCAGTGAATCCAAGCGTCCCGACGCTATTTTATTTCTGCCGAGCGATCAAATTGTCATCATCGATTCCAAATCTTCGCCGCATTTTTTTGAGCTGGCTGAAAGTGCAAATGACGAAGAAAGAAAGGAAATTTTAGGCAAGATAAAAAACACTTTCCGTAAACATCTAGAAGACTTGAAGCGCAAGGATTACGCCAATTTTTTATTCGAAGAATTACGCAGCAAAAATTCCTCCGATTTTAAAATTTTGTCGGTGATGTTTTTGCAAACTGAACAGATGTTGGAAGTGATAAAAAAAGCTGATAAGGATTTCGAGCAAAGAGCCTTCGAAGCCGGAATTATCGTGGCCACTCCCGTTGTGTTGGTGCATCTTTTATCCAACGTAAAATTCGTGATTGATCGCTTCAAACAAGAAAAAAATATCGAAATTCTGAAAGTCGAAGTGCGCAAACTTTTGGATAATTTGGTGATGATCGTCAAAGAATCAGCAGAGATGGGAAAGTCGATAAACAAAGCTCTCACGGGCTATAACAAACTCGCAAAAAATCTAAATCGCGCTACGGTTTTAAGTAAAAATATTTCGGAATTGGGAATCGAGGGGAAGAGAGTTTCGGAGGTGAAATTGTTGGAGGAGTTTGAGGCGAGAGAGGAGGAGTTGTAAGTCATAAGTCAGGCCGACGGTTTCTTCCTAAGCTCCCCGAGCAAAGGCCAAAGGCCTTCGTCGAGGGGTTTTTAAGTCTATTTTCTTAAACCCCTAGACGACGCTAAGTTTTGCTCGGGGAACTTAAGCTGTAAGTCGCTTTGCAACTAAAAACCTAAACCTTCAAATCCGTATTTCGATGCGCATCCACATTCAGCACCAATCCAAAGCCAATCATCATTGAAGCTGTAATTGTGCCGCCGTAGGAAATGAAAGGCAGCGGCGCGCCGACAACTGGAATTAATCCCATCACCATTCCCATATTGATGAACATGTGGACGAAAAAAATATTCACCACGCCCATCGTCAACAAGCGGCCATATTGGTGCTTAGTGCGAGTGGCGATATTGATGCAAATGGCGATAATGGCGGAATAAATTACGATGACAAAAAGACTGCCGACAAATCCGAGTTCTTCCGAAAGCATTGTGAAAATGAAGTCGGTTTGTTTTTCTGGTAAAAAGTTGAGTTGGCCTTGCGTGCCGTTCAAATAGCCTTTGCCGAACATTCCACCAGAACCAATCGCGATTTTTGATTGAATGATGTTATAGCCGCTGCCCAGCGGATCATTGTTGGGATTTAGAAAAGTTAAGATGCGCTGTTTTTGATAATCATAGAGCAAGAAGTGCCAGGCGAAAGGGATCGCGGTTAGTGTGGCAACGCCGACGGAAATGAATTTCCACATTCTGACGCCAGCTAAAAATAAAACTGAAACACCAACTAAAGTGAGAATTGTCGCGGTTCCAAGATCGGGTTGGTGGAAGATAAAAAAAGCGGGAACGGCGATTAGTAAAAGCGGAATAATCACGAATTTTATCTTGCCGATATTTTCCATTTCGATGCTGTAAAAATAGCGAGCGAGCGCAAAAACCGTGCAAACTTTCATTATTTCCGAAGGCTGAATCGTTAGTGATCCAATGCGAAACCATCTCGTTGCGCCCATGGCATTGTGTCCCATCACGTCGACGATAATTACTAGGGTCAGCGCGATTGCGTAGAAAAAATACGAGGCTTTGAACCAAATTTTTATGTCGGTAATTCCGATGAAAATCATCAGAGGAAAGAAAAGGCAGAAAAAGCCGAGTTGTCTTATCAGCCAAGGGTAAAACGAACCGCCGCCAGCGGAATAAAGCATCAAAAATCCAGTGAAAGCGAGGATGATAATTAGCGAAATTAACAGCCAATTTAACTGCTCTAATTTTTGCGAGAGCGGAACTTTTTCTTGGATTATAAAATTCATTTTGAGCAAAAAAATTTACGAAATTTCGCGCGGCTTAAGACGGCTTGAAATATTAATCAAGCTCTTTACTTTCGCGCGAAATTTTGTTTTTTAAAAAATTCTCAAGCCTTCCTCAGCCCTTTATTTTCAAGCAATGACAGAGACCAAAAAAACCAAAACGAAAATAAAAAGTTGGTATTCAAATCGCTATCAAATCGTTGTTGTTCAGCGAAATATTCTTTTGTTATTCACTTTGATTTCGATGTTTTCCGTTGCGGTTGCGGTGATTTTTGTGAAGAACGTTATGTCTTCCAAGTCTCTTGAGCCTTACGTTATTGAGGTCGAAGAAAAAACCGGAATTGCCACAGTTGTTGATCAACTCACTTCACAAACTTTCACCGGCGATCAAATGATTCGCAAATATTTCATCAACGAATTTATTCACGCGGCGAACGGATATGATCCAAAAACTTACAAGCAGGATGTTGAGAAAGTGCGCCTAATGTCAGTTCCGGGAGTTTATGCTGATTTCAGAAATCGTATTAACGCCAGAGATCTTGGTGCTAGTGGCTCAATCGATGTCAGAATAAAATCCATTCAATTTACCAGCGCAAATTCGGCGCAAATTCGCACCACGCGCCAATTCGTCAAAGAAGGAACTGATCCGCAAACAAAAGATGAAGTCGTCACGATGAATTTTTATTTTGCTTCAAACATCAAGCTAAGCATGGAAGAAAGACTGATAAATCCACTCGGTTTTCAGGTTAGTGGATACTTAATCGCAGAAGAGGTATTTGCCTACTAAACATGAAACCAATCACGATTTCCAAAATCATAAAATTATTTTGCTTTGGTTTCGTGATGTTGTGCTCAACCGCTGCTCTGGCTCAAACGCCAATTACCACAGATTCCCGCATCAGAACTTTGGTTTATAATCCTAACGAAGTTTACGAGCTGAAATTTTTCTACAATTACCAGTCTTTCATCGAATTTGCTGAAGATGAAGAAATCGAAATGATCTCGATTGGTGAAGCTTTTGCTTGGCGCTTAACTCCAGCTGGAAAAAGGCTTTTTGTGCGTCCACTTGAAATCGCGGCTCATACCAACATGACGATTATCACCAATAAAAGAACCTATCATTTTGACATAAGATCCGACGAATTTACCGGTAAAGCCGACGAAGATTTAGTTTACACAATTCGCTTCTTTTATCCGCAAAGTGGACAGCCTTTGCCAATTCCTCCGCAATTAGCTGTGCCAAATTCTGCTGCGAGAGCGCCACAGCAGCAAATTCCATCTAAAGTTGCGCCACTACCTTTGGCCGGTGGAGTTGTTAGAACCCCAATTCCAGGTGCTAGAGTTGATCGCGATATGCCGGGAATTATCGAGCGCAATCCCGAAGAAGCTCAGCTGAATTTCGACTATAGTTTGGCTGGAAAATCCGACAATATCTTGCCGCTAAAAGTTTACGATGATGGCTCTGAAACCCATTTCCAATTCGCAAATGACAACTTGGTTATTCCTACAATCAGTGCGGTTGATGTCAGCGGCATTGAACATAGTTTGAGTTACGTAGTGCGTGATGGATATGTTGTGGTTAGCACTGTTTCTAGGCAATTCACCCTACGCTTAGCCGATGGTCTGCTTTGCATCTACAACAACAAGCTGCTCTCAATGAGGAAGCGCTAAGAACGCTTTAAATCTTCAGAACCAAACGATCGCGATAAAATTCATACTTCTGAAATTGTCGTAAGAAACTCATTCCTAAAAGCGATATCCCCATATCGGCGCTATTTACTGAAGCTGAAACATTTTCAAACTTCACATTTGCTACTTCGACTTTATCCAAAACCACATTTGCTCCCCAAGATGTACCATTAGCGGTTTGATAGGCTTTGTTGAAATTGAGCTTTTCCGTGTTGATGCCGATTCTTTTTGCCTCATCAATGCTAATCACGATGTCGCTAGCGCCAGTGTCGATCATAAAACGCAGATCTTTGCCATTCACTTTGGTATCGAGATAAAAATGTCCATCTTGCGAAAGATTAATCACCAATTCTCCCGACTCATTAACCCTCGCCGATGTTGGATTTATCTCGCCTAAAATACGCGTTTTAAAATCAGAAAATTCGAAACGATAAGTATAAAGCGCAATTGCCACAAAGCCAATTATCGACCAAATCGCCAAGGCTTTTAAAATTTTTGTCAGACCTAAATCGCGACGCGAAACCAACCCTCCGATCAATAAAGTCAAGATCAGAGCCAGATAGATAAAATTTTGCCAATCACCGTTTTGTAAATTTTCGAAATTCATTTTAGATATTTTTTAAGACCTTCAAAATTAGCAGATTTTCCTCCTCCGTGCCAATGGTGGCGCGCAGACAATTTGGCAATCCATAGGCATTCATTTCGCGAAAAATAATTCCATGGGCGAGCAATTTTTGATTAGCTTCTTGGCATTTTTCGGCAGTGCCAAAATCCAATAAAATAAAATTCGCAATTGAAGGATGAGCTTTAATTTTCGGTGATTTGGCGAGCTCGTCAAAAAAAATCTTCAGCCATTTTTTATTGTGATTTTTTGAGGCGATAAAAAATTCATCATCGGCTAGAGCCGCAACGGCAGCGACTTGCGCTGGCCCGCCAACGTTAAATGGACCGCGAATTTTATTCAAAATTTCAGCGATTTCTTTCGAAGAATAACACCAGCCGATGCGCAATGAAGCCAAGCCATAAATTTTGGAAAAAGTGCGAGTCAAAACCACATTTTCATTAGCCTTAACCAACTCGATGGAGTTTGGATAATCGGCGGTTTCGACAAATTCTTCGTAAGCACAATCAAGCACAATCAGCACATTTTTTGGCGTTTCGGCGATGAGTTTTTTTACCTCGGAATCAGTCAAATAACTGCCGGTTGGATTATTGGGATTGGCGAGGAAAATAATTTTTGTTTTTGGAGTAATTGCCGCGAGAAGCGCATCAACATTGGCGCGCAGATTTATTTCTTTCACCTTCACAGCCTTCGCACCAACTCTTTGGGCTGAAATCGGATACATCAAAAAGCCATGTTCGCTGTAAATCACTTCATCGCCAACCCCGGCAAAAGCTGAAGTTAAAAATGCGATAATTTCATCCGATCCAGCGCCACAGACGATTTGCTCAGAAGAAATATTATTTTTGGCGGCGATTGCTTCGCGCAATAAACTGCAAGAGCCATCGGCATATCGGAAAACTGCGTCGGCGTGATTTTTGTAAGCCGTAAGTGCCGCGGGACTTGATCCAAGGGCATTCTCATTCGAAGAAAGTTTTAAAGCTTTTTGACTGCCGATTTTTGCTTTTCCCGGAATGTAATTTTCAATTGCCGAAAGATAGGAATGAGCTGAAAGTTTCATGTGAAATATTGGTAAGTTCGTGGTTTGTTAGGTAATTATTTTTTTAAAGATGCTTGTGGTTCCCCGAGTGAAGTCGAGGGGAATAAGAGTTTATTCGCTAACCCCTCGACTCCGCTCGAGGAGCCTGATAAAACCCGTGCCGCGCAAATTCATCCAAGCCTTTGAATCAAGTTCTGAACCTTATCAAACTCGCTGAATTTAATCGAAATTTTTCCATTATTTCTAAAGGAGTTAAAAGAGATTTTAACATCCATTTCAGTAAGTTCCGAAAGCCTGTTTTCTAGCGCGGTGAGATGCTCGCTATTAACGAATTTTATCTTTGATTCAGTGCGCACAAAAACCGGAATATTGCGGGCTTTCTCGATTTTTTCATCGCGCACTAAATCTTCGATTTGGCGCACGTTTAGCGCTTCCGCAATCACTCTTTTAGCCAATTTTTCTGGATCGTTAGAGTTAATGATGGCGCGGGCATGTCCCATTGAAATGGCTTTCTGATCGAGTAAATCCTGCACTTTTTTCGGCAAAGTCAGAAGTCGTAAAAGATTGGTGACATGGCTACGACTTTTGCCAAGTTTCTGAGCGATTTGATCTTGAGTGTAAGAAAATTCCTCGATGAGTTTTTTATAGCCGTTAGCCTCTTCGATCAGAGAAAGATCAGCTCTCTGAATATTCTCAATCAACGCCATTTCCAAGGCTTCGTGATTGTTAATTTTTTTAATTATCGCTGGAATTTCTTTAAGGCCAGCGAGTTGCGTGGCGCGAAATCTTCTTTCGCCAGCAATGATTTCATATTGATCTTCATCGCCAACTTTGCGCAAAATTATCGGCTGAATTACGCCATTTTCTTTGATGGATTCAGCGAGTTCGGCCAGTTCTTTTTTGTCGAAACTTTGACGCGGCTGATAAATGCCCGCGATAATTTTGCTGAGTTTAACCAGCTCAACGAATTTTTGGTTGGGATTTGTCGGCAATTGGTTGTGCGATTTGCTCTCTCCGAGTAAGGCGGATAGGCCGCGTCCGAGCTTTTTATGTTGCGATGATTCTGTCATTTTTACCTCTTGTTTCACGTGAAATATGGCGATTATTCATTCCAAAATTTAGTTCCTCGAGCAAAGGCCGAAGGCCGTCGTCGAGGGGTTTGGAGTTTGCTTTCCTACCCCTCGACTCCGCTCGGGGAGCTAAGTTAAAAAATTAATCCATCAGAGGATAATCGCCGAAAATTGTTATTTTTTTAACCCTTCGCGATGCAAAATTTCTCTCGCGAGTTTGATATAAGCTACTGATCCACTACATTTCGAATCGTAAATTATACCAGGAAGCCCGTGAGAAGGCGCTTCGGAAAGACGAACATTTCTTGGAACGCTATTTTTAAAAACCTTGTCTTTCAAAAAGCTGCGAACATCGGCCTCAACTTGCTCAGTAAGCTTGTTGCGACGGTCATGCATCGTCAGAATTATGCCGCTGATTTTGAGATGATGATTAAGATTTTCTTTAACTAAATCGAGAGTTGTAAGCAAATGGCTCAAGCCCTCAAGCGAGAAGAACTCGCATTGCATCGGAATTAAAATTGAATCAGACGCGGCCAAAGTATTGACGGTTAAAACCCCTAAAGATGGTGGGCAATCAACCAAAATGCAGTCGAAATCATGAATCACCTCCTTGAGAGCGTGACGCAGCAAATATTCTCTTTTTTCAACATTGGTTAGCTCAACTTCGCAAGCGGCTAAATCGACAGTGGAAGTGATGATTTTTAGATTGGGAATTTTGGTCGGCATCACCGCTTCTTTCGCGCTGCATTCGCCGATTAAAACTTCGTAAATTGTTTTTTGTCTTTGAGATTGAGGAACGCCAAAACCCGTGCTGGCATTGCCTTGCGGATCTATATCAACTACCAAAACTTTCTTTTTAATCGCGGCAAAAGCGGTGGCGAGATTGATCGCTGTGGTGGTTTTTCCAACCCCGCCTTTTTGGTTAACAATTGAAAAAACTTTTGCTCTTTTGAGATGATGATTTTGGTGATGATTTGACATGTTTGGAGTGGTTTTTTGAGAAATTTTACGAGGCCGGCGAAACTTAAAAATCATTTCTCCGCTGTCAAATAGTTTCACGTGAAAAAATGGCGATTATCCCATGACGAGCTAATTTTTAGTCTCCGCTCGGGGGGGGGCTTAGGATTTAGTGCGCTTTGCTTGGAGAAGTAAGAATTTAGGGTGATTATTCCATGATGGATTAATTTTTAGTCTTAGCTCCCCGAGCGAAGTCGAGGGGAGGAAAAACAAACTCGTAACCCCTCGACGCAGTGTGGGGAACTAAGAGTTTTTGTCCATCAAGGGATAATCGCCGAATTTAGTCTGTTGCGGGACAATCGACAGTTTGTTGCGGAATAAAAAACTAAACCCGCTTCATCTTAAAGAAATTTTGCAGCAATTTTTTTGAATCCTCTTCGGCGATTCCAGAGTAAATTTCGGGTTTGTGATGGCAGGAGGAGCTATTAAAAATACGGGCGCCATTTTCTACGGCGCCGAATTTTTCGTCGGAAGCGGCATAATAAATTCGTTTTACTCTGGCTAAAGCAATGGCCGCAGCGCACATGGCGCAAGGTTCGAGTGTGACGTAAAGATCGCAATCATCGAGTCGGGGAGTTTTTTTTATTTCGGCAGCTTGACGCAAAACTAAAATTTCTGCATGAGCTGTTGGATCGTTTAGGAAAATATTTTGATTGTAAGAACTGGCGATGATTTTGCCATTTTCAACCAAAACAGCACCGACTGGAACCTCATCCTTTTCGAAAGCGATTCTAGCCTGCTCTAAGGCCGCGGACATGAAATTATTTTTTATCATTTAAGAAAAATTTGTTTAAAGCGGCTGGGCTTTTTTAAAAATTTTAAAGAAATTCTCGGTGGTTTTTCGAGCAATTTCTTCGCCACTAACCCCCTTTAACTCGGCGATAAATTCTACGACATGGCGCGTAAAGGCGGGTTGATTGATTTTGCCGCGATGTGGTAGCGGTGCCAAATAAGGCGAATCGGTTTCGACCAACAAAAATTCCAGCGGTAAATTTTTAACGATTTCTTGCAAAGTCGTGGCATTTTTGAAAGTGACGATGCCAGAAATAGAAATGTAAATTCCTAAATCGATAGCCTTTTGCGCCAGTTCTGGCGCACTGGAAAAGCAATGTAGAAGCGCAGGAAATCGGCCATTTTTTTGTTCCGATTCTAAAATTTCTATCATGTCAGAGTCGCAATCACGACTGTGAATTATTAGCGGCAAATTTGTTTCACGTGAAGCTTTTATGTGTTCTAAGAAAGAATTTTTTTGCAAAGCAATCGAGGATTTATCGTGATAATAATCCAATCCAGTTTCGCCAATCCCGATAATTTTTGGATTTGCTTGGCAAATTTTTACAATTTCTGCGGCAGAAATTTTTGGCTGATCTGAGACATTACAAGGATGAATTCCCGCCGAAGCATAAATAAAACCATATTTTTTGGTGTAGTTTAACAAATTTTCGATCTCCGTCACTCGTGTGCAAATCGTTTGTAAAATTTTCACGTTATTTTGCTGCGCATTCTCAATTATTTCCTCGAGCTTAAGCCCTTTCTGCTCAATCAAATCAAGGTGACAATGAGTATCGATAATGTAGCTATTCATGAATTATTTTCTCTGATTTTGGATGATTATTCCTTGATGGACAACAATTCTCAGTTCCCCGAGCGAAGTCGAGGGGTTAGGAGTTTGCTTTCCTACCCCTCGACTTCGCTCGGGGAACTGCGGATTTTAGTCTATCCCCTGAATCCCTCGACGACGCTACGCTTTGCTCAGGGAACTGAAATTGTAAGTCACTCCGCTCGGGAAACTGAAGTTAAAAAATTAATCCATCAAGGGATGATTGCCTGATTTTACTTGATGAAATATCCAAATTTTTTGTGAAAAAAATCGAATATTTTCCCTGCTTGATGAAATTCCAGGCGCGAGCTTTTTTTATTTTGGTCAGAATTTTTTCACGTGAAAAAATTACTAAATGAATCATCGGAATCAGTTTTTTAAAATTTTTCCATCGATGAAACTGCTCGATATTATCCGCGCCCATAATCCAAAAAAATTCGATGTTTTTGTGACGCGCCTGAATTTTTGAAATTAATTTTTCCGTATAAATTTCGTCAAATTGGCGAATTTTTAATTTAGGGCAGTTTTGAACGAGGTTTTGGCATTTTTGAAGGCGACCTACATAGGCCTCATAAATTTTAGCCTCTTTTAATGGGTTTTTTTTGGCTGGAATCCACCAAACTTGGTTGAGCCCAAGTTTTTTTATGGCCAAGTCGCTAATGTGAATATGGCCTTGATGTGGAGGATTAAAGCTGCCGCCGAGAAGTCCGACTTTCATCCTAATAAAATTGCTAAATTGATCAAAATCCCAACCCAAATATTTGACTTAAAAACTTTCAAACAATTTGCGGGATTTTGGAAATCACAAGTTTTGATTTTATAGTCCAAAAACATTGAAGCTAGCAATGCACTGAGAAAAAATTCCGATTTAAAATTGGTGTGCCAGCCCAGCAAAATCAAGAGAGTCAGCATTGCGAGATTTAGAAAAAATAAAACTTTCTTCGGATCTTTTTGAAATTTTATGGCGCTGGATTTTACGCCGATTTTCAAATCATCCACAATGTCTTGGAAGGCGTAAATTGAGTCGTAAATTAATGTCCAAATTATGGCAGCGAGAAAAAGAATAATGGCGTCGAAATCAATGTTTTCAAGGATAGCCAGGCTGGTCATCAAAATTCCAAAATTGAAAGTAAGGCCGAGAAATATTTGTGGATAATGCGTGATGCGTTTCATCAAAGGATATGCCGCAATCAATGCTAGCGCGACAAATCCGCTTAAAATTGTGGCGCGATTAAATTGCAGCAAAATTGAAAATCCCGCAATCAGCAATAAAGCGAGAAAAATCACGGCGCCGCCGCGCGAAATTTCTTTGGTGACAAGCGGACGATTTTTGGTGCGCACCACTTGTTCATCAAACTTCTGATCGATTAAGTCATTTAGTACACAGCCGGCGGAGCGCATGATTATTGATCCGAGAAGAAATAAAAAAATTATGCGTAAAATTTCGATAAAATCGGGATCGGGCAATTTTTTTATCGACAAAAAAATTCCAAAAAGGCAGGGCAAAAATAATAGCCAAATTCCCGTCGGTTGATTGAGGCGCGCGAGTCGGAGATAGCTGTGAATTTTCATTTTATGGAAGTGTTTAAAAGACGGATCCTGAAACAAGTTCAGGATGACGGTTGTGGGTTCATGGAGCTGGAGTTAAAACACAAAAACTAATTTAGTTTGATTTTTTGGTCTCGATTTTTAGCTTCCGCGAACTTTTTTAAAGACGTTCTCTCATCAAATCAATCAAGCTTTCCCAAAAGAATTTATGCATAAATTACTAATCGCCAATCGTGGTGAAATTGCTTGCCGCATCATTAAAACTTGCCGCAAATTAGGCATTAAAACCGTGGCAGTTTATTCCGATGCCGACACCAATTCGCTCTTCGTGCAAATGGCCGACGAGGCCGTGAATATTGGTCATTCGCCATCTTCGCAAAGTTATCTCAATGTCGAAAAAATCCTCGCGGCGGTGAAAAAAACTGGCGCGACGATGGTTCATCCGGGATATGGATTTCTTTCTGAAAATCGTAATTTCGCTAATGCGTTGGAGAAGGCGGGAGTAATCTTCGTTGGCCCTTCGGTTTATTCGATTGAAATGATGGGCGATAAAATTCAGTCAAAAAAATTAGCGATTGAAGCTGGAGTCAGCACAGTTCCAGGTCATATGGGTGTTGTAAAAGATGATGTCGAGGCAACAGAAATCGCCAATAAAATCGGCTACCCAGTAATGGTTAAGGCTTCTGCTGGCGGCGGCGGAAAGGGTATGAGAATCGTGTGGAAAAAAGAAGAAATGAAAGACGCTTTCACTTCCGCCTCCAACGAAGCGCGCAATAGTTTTTCCGACGATCGAATCTTTATCGAAAAATTTATCGAAAATCCGCGTCACATCGAAATCCAAATTATTGCCGATAAACAGGGCAACACGGTTTGCTTGGGAGAGCGCGAATGCTCGATTCAGCGCAATAACCAAAAAGTAATCGAAGAAGCGCCGAGCTCTTTTGTTGACGAAAAAACGCGCCAAAAAATGTATGAACAATCGAAGTCTTTGGCGAAAAAAGTTCAGTATTTTTCTGCCGGCACCATCGAATATATCATGGATAAAAATAAGAATTTTTACTTCCTTGAAATGAACACGCGTTTGCAGGTTGAGCATCCAGTCACCGAGCTCATCACTGGCCTCGATATTGTTGAGCTGATGATCAAAATCGCTCTTGGTGAGAAACTTCCATTCAAGCAAGAAGACATAAAACTCAAGGGCTGGGCGATGGAATCGCGCATTTATGCCGAAGATCCTTCGCGCGGATTTTTGCCTTCATCAGGCCGCATCAATCTTTATATCGAGCCGGAAAAAAATGCTCATGTTCGCGTCGATTCTGGCGTTTACGAAGGTGGCGAAGTCAGCATGTTTTACGATGCTATGATCGCCAAACTTTGCTCTTACGGCAAAGATAGAAAAGAGGCGATAGAGCATATGCGTCAAGCTCTGGGAAGTTTTGCCATTGGCGGTGTTTCGCACAATATCAGCTTCCTCGAAACCATCATGAAGAATGAGAAATTCGTCTCGGGAGACATTTCAACCAGCTTCATCAAAAATGAATTTCCAGCAGGATTTTCCGGTAGCGAATTAGACTCGCGCGCCGAAGAGGTTCTCATTGCTTCAGCAATGGAAATTTTCCTCAAAAACTATGCAAGAAACGGCCATATGACTGGTCAATTGCGTAATCGCGAAAAACAAATTTCTGAACGCTGGGTGGTGATGATCGATGACAAATCCTACCTGATTAATCTCATCGAAAAAACTCCAGGATTTTTAAAATTGGAATGCGATCGCAAAGAAATCGAACTCAAAACCTCGTGGAATAATGGCGAAAAACTTTTCCGCGGCACAGTTAACAATCGCAATGTCGGCGTAAAAATTCGCGAAAATAACAACACGGGAAGCTACTTGCTGCAATATTCTGGGCTTGATGCTTTCGTCACGGTTTATTCGCCGCGTATCGCCGAGCTTTCGAAATTTATGCCGAAGATTGAGAAAAATGCCAAACCGGTAAATCTCACTTCGCCAATCACCGGAAAAATCGTGCGTTTCAAAGTTAAGGAAGGCGATGAAGTTAAGGCGGGACAAGAGTTAGTGCTGATCGAGGCTATGAAAATGGAAAATTCAATTCGCACCGATCACGATGTAAAAATCGGCAAAATCAAATTCAAAGAAGGCGAGCCAGTTGGAATTGGGCAAGTGGTGATGGAGTTTGTGAAGGAGTAATTTTTAGCTTTTCAGCTCCCCGAGCGAAGTCGAGGGGCGCTGAGTTTTGATTCCGCGCCCCTCGACTCCGCTCGGGGAGCTTATTTATTCTCCCGCGATTTTCACGATCTTCGCTGTCGCAAATGTTAAAATCGCGCCGAGGAAAATGCAGAGTCCGCTGAGCAATTTTAGACTGACGAAAAAGTCTCCGTAAGATAGCAGCAAAATTGGAATGATGAGCGGCAAAGCAATAACTGCAATGATCGGCGCCGAATTTCCTAAAATTGAAAGTGAGCCGCAGAAGCAGCAAATGAAGTTGATCGCCAAACTTGCGGCGAAAATCAAAATTAAAAAATCGCTTTCGGATTTTACAAAAAGAATCGCAAGCAAGATGGGAAGGCAACAAACAAGCCAATTGGCGAGCATTTTTGCAAAAATAAAAATCTCGAAATTTTCACAGGAGAGCAAAATTTGCTCGATAGTTCCATCATCAAAATCTTTTTTTAAAAATTCCGCGGAAGAAAAAATTAGGCAGGAGAGAAGGGAAATCCAAATTGCTGCGGAAACACTAGTCGCTTGATTCATTTCGTTTTGTTGCAGCAGAAAAAAACTCGAAATAAAAATCACAAAAAACAAAAAATTCGCCAAAATTTTTTCGAGATGGCGAAAATTTATGCGCAGTTCTTGCTGAAGAATTATAAAAAAAATCTGCATTTAAAAAATTTTAGATGAGCTGTGAAGGCTGTAAAAGACAGATCCCGAAACAAGTTCGGGATCTGTCTTTTGCCGTTTTACCTGCCGTAAATATCGCTGAAGCGAATGATATCATCCTCTCCCAAATAGCCGCCAGTCTGCACCTCGATTAGCTCTAGAGGAATTCGACCTTTATTTTCTAGGCGATGTTTTTTGCCAACTGGAATGTAAGTCGATTGATCTTCCGTCAGCACAAATTCTTTCGCGCCGCAAGTGACGTGCGCTGTGCCTTTAACCACAATCCAATGTTCGGAGCGATGATTATGCATTTGCAGCGATAGCGACGCTTTTGGCTTCACCGTGATGCGCTTAACTTTGAAGCGCTCGGAAATATCAACCGTTTCAAAATCGCCCCACGGACGCAAAACTTTGGTGTGAGAACGACATTCTTCGTGCTTGAGTTTCTTAAGAGCTTCGAACATTTCCTTCACGTCTTGCGCGTTGTTTTTATTGGCGATGAGAACCACATCTTTGAGTGAGATAATAATCAAATTTTCGACGCCGATTGCAGCAACTAAGCCGTTGCGCGAGTTGATGTAGCAATTTTGGCTTTTCAACGCGAAGGAATTCCCAATCAGACTATTTTGATTTTTATCTTTTTTGGCCAAATCAGCGACGGCTTGCCAAGATCCGACATCAGACCAACCGACATTAATTGGCGCCACTGCAACTTTTTTTGCATTTTCCATCACGGCGTAATCGATGGAAATATTGGCGCATTTTTCGAAGCTTTCGGCATGAAGGCGAATGAAGTCGAGATCGCGCACAGCCTTGTTATAAGCGTTAACGCAATTGACGAAAATTTCGCCGTGAAATTTTTGCAATTCTTCGAGATAAATCGAGGCGCGAAACATAAAAATTCCACTATTCCACAAATATTTTTCGCTGCGCACAAAATCTTCCGCGACTTCTTTTTTTGGTTTTTCGATAAATTTTTCGACGGAAAAAAGTTCAGGAAAATCTTTCAACTTGGTATCTTTTTTAATGTATCCATAGCCAGTTTCAGCGCGGTCCGGCACGATTCCGAAAGTGACAAGATATTCATCCTTTGTTGCTTTTTTAGCTTTTTTTACCTGCTCAATAAATTGCTTTTCGTCAGTTATGATGTGATCAGATGGCATTACCAAAATCACATCATCTTTGGGATTTTTCGTAATCACATCAAGTGCTGCAATTGCAATTGCGGGAGCGGTATTACGGCCAATTGATTCTAGAATGATTGACTGCGCTTCCATTTTAATTTTTTGCAATTCTTCAGCTGCGGTAAAGCGGTGCTCATTGTTGCAAATCACGATTGGTTGACGGAATTCTTCAGAATTTTTTACGCGCAAAGCGGTTTGCTGAAACAGCGAAAATTCGCCAAAAAAATCTAAAAATTGTTTCGGATTTAATTCACGAGAAACTGGCCAGAGTCTTGTGCCTGAGCCGCCGGAGAGAATTATTGGTGTGATTCTGTTCATGTTTTAGAAAAATAATCGATTGCGCCGAAGCCGGCAATTTTCAGTTTTTTTAGAGATTTAAGATTCTGCGAGTTTATGCCGCCGAGCCCGTAAATTGGCGATAAAATTTTGTTTTTAACAGCGATTTTTGCGAAATTTAACAGGCCGAGGCTTTTTGTTCCGACATGGCTGGAAGTGGCAAAAATCGGCGCAATAAAAATCATGTTTGGCTTAAATTTTTTGATGCGCAAAAGTGATTTTTCGCTGTGACAGGAGAAGCTAAAAATAAAATTTTTCGGGAAGGATTTTTTTTGAAAAAATTTCAGCGGCAATTTGTCGAAATCAGAAAAATGAACTCCATCGGCTTTAATTTTTCTTGCCAAAGCGAAATCTTTTCCAACCAGAATTTTCAAGCCCTGAGCGCGAGATAAGCTGAAAATTTTTTCGGCAAAAATTTCACGATTTTTATCATCCAAATCATATTCGCGGATGACAACCGTGCAATTTTTCGGCAAATTTTTTATGACTTTTTCGAAGTCAGAAATTTTTTTGCGATCAGTAAAAAAAACTTTTTTCATTCCATGATTGATAGAAATATTTTGCTCATAAATGACAAAATCAAAAATGCCTGCAAACTCTACAGACGAGATGTTGCAAGAGTCAATTTAATTGCCGTTTCCAAAATGGTTTCGAGCGAGAAAATTTATGAAGCGATCAAATGTGGCATAAAAATTTTTGGCGAAAATTACATCAAAGAAGCGAAGGAAAAATGGCCGGAAATCCGTGCAAAAAATCCGGAAGTGAAATTGCATTTCATTGGAAATTTACAAAGCAATAAAGTCGCAGAAGCCGTTGATTTATTTGACTGCATCGAGGTTTTGGACAACAAAAAATTGGCTTTGGCTTTGAAAAAAGAAATCGCCAAAAAACAAAAAAATCCTGAAATTTTTATTCAAGTTAATGTTGGCGAAGAAGAACAAAAAGGTGGAATTTTTCCGAGTGAAGTCGCGGATTTCATAAAATTTTCGCGCGATGAATGCGACTTAAATGTGACTGGCTTAATGTGCATTCCACCCTTGTCAGAACTGGCTTCGCCCTACTTTGCATTATTGGCCAAACTTGCTAAAGAAAATGGTTTGGAAAAATTATCGATGGGTATGAGCGCAGATTTTGAAGATGCCATCGCGCTGGGCGCCACGCACATTCGCATCGGCACGGCAATTTTTGGGGAAAGGTTTTACGCCAAAGTTGAAAAGACAGATCCCAAAACCCGCGCCCAGAATTCCAATTGATTTTTTTTCGACGAAACCTAGAAAGCGCCGTCCTTCCAAATGAACCCGTAGCTCAGTTGGATAGAGCAACAGCCTTCTAAGCTGTGGGTCGGACGTTCGAATCGTCTCGGGTTCGCCATTTTCTGTTGAATTTCCTCAAAAACGTATTTTTAGAAAAATCCCAAAAATTAGGAAGATTTCGGACTTTTTGTCAGATTTTTTGTCAAAAATCACCAAATTTTCCCGAAAATCCTATCCAAAAGTTAGATTTTTCACAAAAAGTTCAAAATTTTTGAAAAAAGCCTCTATACTTTTGAAGTGCTGAAAAATAGAAAATCTCTCCCGTCTTTTGACCGACAAATTCTTGTCGTTTTCCTCCTTTTCTAAAATTTTTTTAAAAAATCCTATGTCCTCAAAGGTCTCAGGCGTTTCCGCTATTTTTGAAATGATCAAAAATAACGGCATTAAATTCGTTGATTTTCGTTTTTCTGATTATGCCGGCAAATGGCTTCACATCTCGCATTGTGCCGATGCAATTGGTGAAGAAGAGCTAACAAAAGGCGTGGCGTTCGATGGTTCTTCCGTTCCAGCTTGGAAAGAAATTAACGAATCGGACATGATTCTCATGCCGCAATTGGATACGGTTTTTGTCGATCCTTTTGCAACTCAGCCAACAATCGTCATCACTTGCGATGTAATCGAGCCAACAACCGATAAGGGTTATGATCGCGATCCGCGTTTTACCGCCAAAAAAGCCGAAAAATATTTGCAAGAAAGCGGCATCGGCGATGCGGCTTATTTTGGTCCTGAACCGGAATTTTTCGTTTTTGACGATGTGCGTTTCCAAACTGGTTCCTACGAAAATTTTGCGGTGATTGATTCCGAAGAAGCTCCGCACAATTCCGGTAAAAAAATTGAAGGCGGAAATTTGGCGCGCAGATCTGGCGTTAAAGGTGCTTATTTCGATCCAACTCCTCTCGATTCCGGCCAAGATCTTCGCGGCGAAATGGTTGAAACTATGCGCCAAGTCGGCCTTATTCCGCTTTTGCATCATCACGAAGTTGCCAATGCGCAATTTGAAATCGGTTTCAAATATGACTCGTTGACAGGCACTGCAGACAATATCCAAAAATTCAAATATGTGATTCACAACGTGGCACAAGCTTACGGCAAAACTGCGACCTTCATGCCGAAGCCGATTTTCGCCGATAACGGTTCAGGAATGCACGTGCATCAATCGATTTGGAAGAATGGTAAAAATCTTTTCATCGGAAATGATCACGCAAATTTATCCGAATTAGCTTTGTTTTACATCGGCGGAATCATCAAACACGCGCGTGCAATTAATGCTTTTTCCAACGCTACCACTAACAGCTACAAGCGCTTGGTTCCTGGCTACGAAGCTCCGGTTTTATTGGCTTATTCTGCGAAAAATCGTTCGGCATCGATTCGTATTCCGCACGTCACCAACGAAAAAGCGCGCCGAATTGAAGCGAGATTTCCTGATCCGGCATCAAATCCATATCTCACTTGCGCCGCTCTGCTTATGGCTGGACTTGATGGCATTAAAAATAAAATCCATCCTGGCGAGCCAAAAAACCAAGATCTTTATCATTCTTCCGAAAAAGAATTGCGCAAAATCCCAACCGTGGCGCGTTCGCTTCGTGATGCTTTGGCGGCTCTTGATAAAGACAGAGATTTCCTGCTTGCGGGCGATGTTTTTACTAATGACCAAATCGATGCTTACATCGAATTAAAAACCAAAGAAGTTGATCGTTACGAACAAATTCCGCATCCAGTGGAGTTCGAAATGTATTACAACAATTAATTTTGTTTCGCAAAATTAGGGAATAAGGAGTTGCTGTGGGCGGAGTAAATTCGCCCATTCGCAACGAATTATTTTTTTTACACCACAAACTAAAACCCACAATGACTGCCAAAATCCAAACCTTTTCCTTTGCGGGAATTGATGTTGCTCCCGTTGATGTTCAAGTAAAAATTTCTCCCGGAAATCCCGTTTTTAACATTGTTGGCTTGCCCGATAAAGCCGTTGGCGAATCGAAGGAACGCGTGCGCGCGGCGATTTTATCGACAGGAATTTCTTGGCCATATCAGCGCATCACCGTAAATCTCGCGCCCGCAGATTTACAAAAAGAAGGTAGCCATTTTGATCTCGCAATTGCGCTTGGAATCATGATCGAAATCGGTGTTTTGTCGCAGCATCTCATTGATGAATTTTTTATTTTGGGCGAGCTTTCTTTGGATGGATCAATCACTCCGGTTAGCGGAATTATTTCCGCGGCGATTGGCGCAAATCAGCGAAATTGCGGAATAATTTGTCCTACTGCGAATGGTCGCGAAGCCGCTTGGGCTGGCGATTTGGAGATTATCGCCGCGCCAGATATTCTAACTCTGATCAATCATTTGAAGAGCGAGCAAATTCTCGCGCGTCCAGAAACCACAAAAATTTTTGAGGAAAAAAATTACCCAGATTTATCGGACGTAAAAGGTCAAGAAACCGCAAAACGCGCTCTCGAAATCGCCGCAGCGGGTGGACATAATTTGTTGATGGTTGGGCCTCCCGGAACAGGAAAATCAATGCTCGCTTCGCGTTTGCCCGGAATTTTGCCGCCATGCGATTTGGAAGAAATTTTGGAAATAAACATGATCGCTTCCGTCAGTGGAAAATTGCTAGACGGCAAATTAATCACCGCGCGACCTTATCGCGAAGTGCATCATTCTTGCTCAATGCCAGCGATGGTTGGAGGAGGCGCTAGAGCTAAGCCAGGAGAGGTTTCGCTCGCTCATAACGGCGTGTTGTTTTTGGATGAATTGGCGGAGTTTCCGCGTGTGGTTTTAGACTCGCTTCGTCAACCGCTTGAAACTGGTGATGTCAGCATTTCGCGCGTAAATTCTCACATAACTTACCCAGCAAATTTTCAATTAGTGACCGCGATGAACCCTTGCCGCTGTGGCTTTCTAGGCGATGCTTCGCGCGAATGTAAAAAGGCGCCAATTTGCGGTGAGGAATATAAAAATAAAATTTCCGGCCCGCTTTTGGATCGCATCGACATCTCAGTTTCGGTTGGGCAAATCGATATTTTTTCCGCAAAAAATTTACAAAAAGGCGAAAGCTCCGAAGTGGTTAAAGCCAGAGTTTTAGCGGCGCGCGAGCTGCAGAAAAAAAGATACGAAAAAGAAATCGAGATGAAAAATCTGCCAAAAATAAATGCCAAAATTGACGGAAAAATTTTAGAAAAATTTTGTGAACTTGATGAGGTGAGTCAAAAAATTTTACAAAATTCTGTACAAAAAATGCAAAGCTCAATGCGCGGAATCACCAGAATTCTCAGGGTTGCGCGCACCATCTCGGATTTGGAAGAGTCGGAAAAAATTTCTTCTACACATCTTCTCGAAGCAATTTCTTATCGACGAAAAATCTAAGACAGATCCCGAACTTGTTTCGGGATCTACAAACCAATCAAATCCAAATTTATGAAAAAAATATCACTCACCAAATACTGCCCCACACTGATTTCCGAATTAAAATCTGGCAAGCTGGCCTTCTATTCTTTTGGTAATTGACAAAAAGCCGAAAAGCCGCGAGGATAAAGGCTAAATCGGCATCATCCTCTGCACCAAAAACAACAAAGAAATCACTAAACACGCCACGTACTATCTCATAAAATCGCTCGGCGTTTCAGAATATAAAACTTCGCAAAAAATCACTGACAAACATCTCAGGAAATTTATTCCAAGCGCGGGAGAGCTAAAAAATAAATTATGAAAATACGTAAAGCGCAAAAAACCGACGCTAAGAAAATTTTTGAACTTCATCTCAAAGCTGCGGAAATAAAGGATGGAATAGCGAGAATTCCTGAGGAAATTTTTTTGCGTGATGTTGAAAATTTTGTTGATGAAGCGCTGCAGAAAGGTTTGATTTTTGTTGGCGAAGAAGATGAAAAAATTATTGCCGAAATACACTGTTATAAAAATTTTCCGCACTGTTTCAAACATTGTTTTAGCAACACGACTTTGGTGGTTCACCCCGATTTTCATGGGCGCGGCCTGGGTCGGAAAATTTTTTCTTACCTACTTGAAGAAATAAAAAATCATCATCGCGATATTGCTCGCGTCGAACTTTTCTGCCGCGAAAAAAATTTCCGCGCTATTAAACTTTATCAATCTCTTGGTTTTGAAATCGAAGGAATTTGCAAAAATCGCCTTCTTGATTCAAAAAATGAATTAAGCGGCGATGTAATGATGGCGTGGTTTAATCCAAAATTTCCTTATAACAGCGGAAATCAGGTGACTGAGTTTTAAGATAGAATCCAGTGTTAAAAATTTTCTCTTGTCCGCAAAAAACTTGGAAAACGCGGTTTGTTATTTTTGGTTTTGCCGAAAAATTTATAGGTGATTTTGGTGCCGATTTTTGGCGGGTTTTTTCTTTGTTCGTCGGAAAAACCACCGCCGATTTTGAAGCGGATTTTATCGTCATTTTCGACTAAAATTGCGCCCATTTTTCCGCTTAATTTCCCTTTGCCAGGAACGATGGAAATCACTATAGCTTCAGCATCTTCAAAGGTTTTTAATTTCAAAATATCGTCGCTGCGAATTGCTTGATAAAGGGAATTTTTTTTATGCAGCATCAAGCCTTCGCCGCCGTTTTTTACGATTAAATTAAGGTGATTCATCAGGGTTTTGTGATCGGAAATTTCAAATTGTTCGATCAGTTGTAAATGCTTGCTATTAGAGGCTTGAATGAGTTTTTTCATTTCTTCATAACGCGCCGAGAAAATCGCAGGATTTTTTGGTAAATCGAAAATCATAAATTTAATTTGCTGCCAATCATCATCTTGCGGAACTGCTTGGCGCAGGATTCCGGAGGTTTTTTCAAACATGCCGCGCGCTATCCATAATTCGCCATCCAATTCTTCATGCGGAATTTTTTCTAAAAACCATTGCGGCGCATTTATTAAATTTCCCTGACGCGAAATTAAATTTTTTCCATTGAAGCGCGCCCTAACTCCATCGAGCTTTTCGCTGATTAAATATTCATCAAGATTGATGCCTTCGTGGTAAAGATTCGCCAGTTGGATTTTTGGCGGTTCGGCAGAATTTGCTGCGGAAAGGAAAAGAAAAAAAACGAGAAAAGCCTTGAGTTTCATGGGTTTTGAGAATTGTGGTTGGAGATTTTTTGCAGCTTCTAAATTATTTTTAACGAGTCAATTTCCTCCAAAATAATTTTTCTCATCTTCTCAACATCGCTCAAATGAGGCGCGTGGCCGCAATTTTTGAAGATTTCTTGGCGGAAATTTCTGATTCTTTCTTTGAAATATTCGGCTTGAGATGCGTGAACGATCATGTCGCCGGCGCCATGAAAATAAAGGGTTTGCGGCATGTTAGAAAAATCGACATCAAAGCAAGAAAAGCGCGCCAATTCTTCCAGCCAAAATTTTAAATTTTCAAAATTTTCTTCGCTCACATCGAGAGTGCGCGCGATTTCTGCGGCATGGCGATCATTCATCGCGGCAAGAATTGAAAATTGCTTGAGAGTTTGTGTCGGTGCTTGCGAAAAATTTTTGTAAAATTCGTCAAAAGTTGTTTTGGCCATGCCGGCTTGAATTCGCGAATCTTTGATCATCTGAAAAGGTGGGGCGAGCAAAATCAGTAATTTTGGCTGAAGGACTTTTTTCTCGATTAAGCGAATGGCGAGTTGTCCGCCAAGGCTCCAGCCCATCACAACTTCTGGGTAGAAATTTTCCTTCTGCATCTCGGCAAAAAAATTTTCGACGGAATTGCAGCGCGAATAATTAGCCGATTTCACTTCCGCACCAGCAAAAAAAATGGGATCAAAAACTGATTCCAAAGAATCGAATTTTTGACCCCATCCTGAAAGACAGAGAATCTTTTTGATCATGCGACTAGAATTTGAAATCGCCGAATTTTTTCTTGAATTTGTTCAATCTTTCGTCGTTAGCATTGACAAAGTTTTGTGCATTTTCTTGCCAAGCTGGATGATTTTTTGGATCAACGTCGAGGGTTAGAGTATCGCCTTCTTTACCCCATGTAGTAAGGATTTGGAAGGTAGTTTTGTTGGTCATAACAACGTTAACCAAATGCTGTTTTGGATGAACTCCTGCCGCTTGAGCTTTCGGCGATTTTGCTTTCGACATAACTGAATTTTCTTGAGTTAAAAATGGGCGCGCAAGCTAGGTAGGCAAGTTTTTTTGTCAATATGGCATTTGGATTTAAGGCATAAAAATCTTGACAATGCTGACTCGCATTAAAACAATGCCGGCTCATTTTTTAGTAAATTGTTAGTTCGGTTTGATTTTCATCAATCCCGACTCTGTAGTTTTTACCAGTCTTTCCCCACTTCCTAGGAATCAAATTTTTTTTAATGAAAAGAGGCTTTTTTCTCAAAAAGAAAATCTTCGACAGTCTTTCTGCTCTAGGTGCTATCCTGCTAAAAGGATTGCGTCGTTTTTATGCTTTGCTTTTCACCAAAAGAACCGTGCTTTTTGTCACTAACGAGAAAATCCAAAGCATTACCTTCGGGCCTTTATTGCAGGCCGGTTTGTTCATTTTCTTCGCTTGGGTAATAAACCTTTTCATGCAGTCATTGCGATATGATGAGGTTATCGCTGCCAAATCCGAAGAAATTAACAAGCTCAAGTCAGTCAATTCCTACTTCGCTGATGAATTTGAGAATGTGAATGAGAAGCTAAAAAAGGTTAACGAATATCTCGTTTCCGTCACCAGTGGCGTTCAGGCGGTTAAGGCCAGCGATCAAAATAACTTCAAGCAGCCAAAAAGCTTTAAGGAAGACGATCTTTCTAAGCGCGACAAGCACACTCTAAAGGAAGTTAAGCAAGCGGAAGAGCAGCTCGCCAGCATCAAATCAATTGCGCAAGAGCGTATCAAAAAAATTGAAAACGCCTTTTCTCTAACTGGTCTAAATATCAAAAAACCTCAGTCGAAAGAGCTGCAAAAAAGGTATAGCGCACCAATCAAGACCTTCTCTCTGAATGGCAAAAGACCATTGGCTCAAGGTGGTCCACTTGAGGAAGATGAGGAAAATAGTTCTATCGATCGCGCTTTGGCGGAATCGGGCTCGATTTCAGATGAAGATTATCTCGAGCGTCACTTAGAAAAAATCCAATTTACCAGCGAAATCGATTATTTGATGGTTTTGGAAAGGCTCGCTTTTGTTATGCCGCTATCTCGTCCAATGAAGAATTACTACGTCTCCAGCGGTTTTGGCAGAAGAACTGATCCAATCACTGGAAGAATGGCGATGCATCGCGGTTTGGATTTTGTTGGAGTTAATAACGAAAAAATCATCAGCCCGTCGCAAGGAAGGGTGATTTTGGCTGGTAAATTCAGCGATTACGGAAATGCCGTTGTAATCGATCATGGTTTTGGCATAACTACACGCTATGGCCATTTATCCGCGGTGAAAGTGAAAGAGGGGCAAATTGTAAAAAAAGGCGAAGTAATCGCACTGCAAGGCAGCACTGGACGCAGCACTGGCTCCCACTTGCACTACGAAGTGCGCTACAGAAATATTCCGTTAAATCCGCGCAAATTCCTCGAGGCCGGCGAAGCCTTGTTCAACAACGATAAGGCTCCAAAATATGCCAATAGCTAATTTAAAATCGAAAGTAGTTTCTATCGCGCAAAGCGGCTCAAACGACAATTCAATTTCTAAAAAATTTGAAGTTATTAGCTCAAATTTCAAATCAACCCCAACCATCATTGCTCGTGATTTGAAAATTGAGGGTGAAATTAACAGCGCTGGTTTAATCGAAATTGAAGGTTCAATAAAAGGAACTTTGGTTGGTAATTCCGTAATTTTGCGCGAAGAGGGAAGAATTGAAGGCACGATTATCGCCGAATCTCTAAGTTTGCGCGGTACATTCGAAGGAAAAATCCAAGCAAGAAGCATTAACATTTCTAGCAAAGCAAAGCTTCGCGGCGAAGTCGAATATGAGTCTCTCTGTGTTGAAGATGGCGCTTCGATTGATGGTCAGTTTAAGCGAATTGAGAAGTAGCGGTATTTTCAAAATCAGTTCTGCAGTCTTTTTAAAATCTCCTCGCGCGAAATCAGATTCACCAAAAATTTCATTTCCGGACCATGTTCTTTGCCGCTTAGAGCCAAGCGAATTGGCATGAAAAGCTCTTTGCCTTTTCGATCGAGATTTTTCTTGATTTGTTCAAGCCAGACGTTCCAACAATTTTCATTTTTTGTATCCTGCGGAAGATACCATGACGCATCTTTTAAAAATTTTTTATCACTCTCTGCGTTTGGGAAGCGGAATTCAGTGTTTATAATCGTCCACCACTCTCTGATTTCTCCAAGAAGGTGGATATTATTTCTCATTGCTAACCAAAATTCCTCGCTGATTGATTCGGGGTCGCTTGCTCTTATAACATTCATTTCGCCTCTTTCTACCCACTTCCTTACATAGCTTAAATCAAGCACTTGCAGCAATTTCTGATTTATATTTGCGAGTTCTCCAATGTCGTAATTTGTCGCCGATTTCGAAAATTTTTCGAAAGAAAAATTCGCCACTAACTCATCAAAATTTTTGTAAATTTTTATCGGTTCAGAAGTGCCAATTTGCGCAAGCAAATCAATCACCGCCATTGGCTCATAACCTTCAGCGCGCAGAGTTTTTACGTCAAATCCACCTTCGCGTTTGGAAATTTTTCCTTCAGATGCCTTAACCAGCGCAAGGTGCGCGAAATCTGGTGCTGCGGCTCCCAGCGCTTCAAAAATTTGAATCTGAATTGCGGTGTTGGTGATGTGATCTTCGCCACGAATAATATCGGTGATTTTGTAATCAACATCGTCAACCACCGAGCAGAAAGTGTAAGTTGGAACGCCGTTATCTCTCACCAAAACCGGATCAGAAAAATGCAGGCCTTCGTAAGAAATTCGGCCTTTGATTTTGTCATTCCACTCGGTTTTTTTATCTTGCAAAAGAAAGCGATAATGCGGTTTTAAGCCTTGTTTGCGCAGATTTTCTTTTTGCTCCGCGGTGAGCTTCAAAGCTGCTCGGTTGTAGATGGGAGTATGTCCCGAAGCAATTTGGTTTTTGCGTTGCAGATTTAATTCTTCCGGAGTTTCAAAACATTCGTAAAGCCGACCATTTGCGATGAGTTGGTTTTTCGCCTCTTCATATCGTGCCAGGCGATCATTTTGCTTGAATGAATCATCGAAAGATAATCCGAGCCATTTCATATCTTCAAAAATTTGCGTGCGATATTCTTCGCGCACGCGCTCAACATCCGTGTCGTCCAAACGTAGCAAAAATTTTCCGCCCATTTTTTTGGCGTAAAGAAAATTTATGATTGCGGCGCGAATATTTCCGACGTGAAGAAATCCAGTTGGAGAAGGCGCAAATCTGCAGATTTTAGTCATTTTATTTTTTTGTAATTGGCTTCAGAAGCTCGTGGGTGTAGTGCGAATCGGCGGGAAGTAAAAAATTACCGCCGCAATATTGGCAAGTTTTTTTTGCCGATCCTTTGCGCCACATTGAATAAAAAATTCCAGGAAAGAACAGTGTCGACCATAAAAGAATTTCGATCAATCCACTGCCGCGTTTGCCTTTCTGCACAGCGGTAATTCCTTTGCAATCGCCGCAAATTAATTTTTCAGTTTCCATTTTTTTTACCGTGAAAGACGCGAGTGTTGCAGATGAAATCGTGAAGCGAAATTTTTTCTTTGGTGAAAATTACGATAAAAAATCCCAGGCCGCAAGTTGCCGCAGTTAGAAGAGAAGCTGCTGCGCGCGCCACAGCTTTTAGTTTGCTCAATTTCGATCCGTCAGGATTTCCGACATAAATTCCCATGATTCTTTTGCCGAAAGTTGCCTGCTGTTTGCTGGTTAAAAGAGTGACGATGTAGGCGATGCTGATTGTGTAAGTGATGAGATCAACCAAGGTTGGGTTCATTGTGCTAGCAAAAAAACTGGCGGCGAAAAAATTTTGCGTAGCGTCGCCAAGCCTTATGCTGTCATATTCGCCGCTGCCGATCAGATAAATCGCTACAAGAAAAATCGGCGCTAAAAAAATTAAATCGAGAAAGCCGGCAAAAAGGCGAACAAAGAAGCCAGCGTAAAATTTTTCTTCGCTCATTTTTTGAATTTATTAGTGATTGGATAGCGACGATCTTTGTCGAAAGACATATCGGAAATTTTTGGCCCAAGCACAGCCTGCTTGCGTTTATACTCGCTTGTGTAAAAAAGTTTTGCCACTTTTTTTACAAGTTCTTCGTCGATGAAACGCGAAATTTCCTCAACCGATTTTTGTTCCTCAATCAGCTGAAAAAGAATTTTATCGAGAATTTCATAATCGGGTAGCGAGTCAGAATCTTTCTGATTTTCTCGCAATTCAGCAGTTGGAGCTTTGGTTAAAATATTTTGTGGGATCACGTCGCTCTTGAGTTGCGCCAATTCGTAAACCTGAGTTTTGTATAGATCTTTGATTGGATTAAAGCCGCCGCACATGTCGCCGTAAAGCGTGGCATAGCCGCAGGCGAGTTCGGATTTATTTCCAGTTGAAAGCAAAAGTGCGCCAGTTGAGTTGGAGATTGCCATGAGAATGTTTCCGCGAATGCGCGATTGCATATTTTCCTTCGCCAAATCCGAAGAATTTTTTACTGAAAAAAGCATCGATTCAAAAACCGCTTCGATAGAAATTATCTCCAAATCCACTCCCAAATTCTGCGCGCAATTTTTTGCATCAATCATCGATTCCTCAGAATTATAGCGGCTCGGCAGTGCATAAAGCGTGACATTTTCTTTTCCAAGAGCATCAACTGCCATAGCTGCAACCAGCGCCGAATCTACGCCGCCAGACATTCCAAGAATTACCTTTTTGAAATTATTTTTCGAAACATAGTCGCGAAGGCCGAGAATACAGGCTTGGTAATTGCGTTTGTGATTAGTCTTAAGTCGTAAGTCGTAAGTCGTAAGTGGAATTATTTTTCCGGTTTTCTCCACCTCAATCATCGCCGAATCTTCTTCGAATTCTTTTAGCTGCGCGACGATTTCTCCGGCTTTATTCATCGCAAATGAAGAGCCGTCAAACACTAGAGAATCCTGACCTCCAACCTGATTCACATAAATCAAATTCTTGCCGAGAGTTTGAGCAAAATTTTCGCAAAGTTTCTGACGATATTCGTGTTTTTTTGTCGAATAAGGCGAGGCGTTAATTGTGATTAGGAGATCAAAAATTTGCTCCTGCAGCAGAAAAAGATTTCTCGCATCCCACAAATCTTCGCAGATCAAAATCGACAAAGTTAAACCGCGAAACTCAATTGAAGATAAAAACTGCGAAGCCACAAAATGCCTATGTTCATCGAAGACTCCGAAATTCGGCAAAGTCTTTTTATTGATGATTTTTTTGATCTCGCCTCGCTCGATAAAAATCGCCGAATTGCGCAAAACTTCTTTTTTTCTTTCTAAATCAAAAGTTGGCGCACCTAGCAAAATCGCGCATTTTGAGTCTTTTGTCGCAACTAAAATTTCCAAAATTTTTTCCTGAACCGCGCGAATAAAATATTTTTTCTGCCACAAATCTTCGCAAGGATAACCACAAATCGCCATTTCCGAAAACACCACCAAGTCGCACCCTTCCTCGCTTGCCAGCTTATGTTGATGGAGAATTTTTTTGTAATTTCCCTCGAGATCCCCAGCCGTCGGATTAATCTGCGCAAGATGAATTTTTAGTTTTGCCATAGTTTTATTAAAGTTTGTTAATCCAACATCAAGCGTTAGATTAACTCTCCCATAAAGTAGAAATGGGGAGAGCAAAAATGTTGTTGCCGAAGGTTAGAATGTCATCGCCTTGATATAGAATTATGCCTTTGACGAAACTCTTTGGAACTAGGTTTTGTAAGGTTTTAAGGCCGATTAGATCGGATTCTTGTAATGTTTTTTTGCTCTTTACTTCGACCCCAACCAGCTTGCCATCTTTGCGTTCAATTACAAAATCTACTTCCTTGTCATCTGAAGTTCTAAAATGATAAAGATCAAAATTTCCGAATAATTTTGTTTGTTTTAGCAGCTCGCTTGCGATAAAATTTTCCAGAATTTTTCCGAAAATTTCGGGGTTATTTTTGTGTAAATCATCTAAATCAAGCCCTAGAACCTGGCTTAACAACAGACTATCGGTAAAATAAATTTTTGGAGTTTTGATTAATCTTTTTGTGAGATTGCGAAACCACGGTTGCAAATGAAAAATCAGAAAAACATTTTCTAAAAGAATTTTATAGCGCTTGAAAGTCATTTGATTAAGCGAGACATCACGCGCAATATCAGCGTCATTAATAAGGCCACCAACCCTTGCAGACAAAGCTTTTAACGCTTTAGGCATAGCAGAGATATTTTCTATTTCAGAAATTTCGCGCACATCTCTTCTAATCAAGTTATTGATATAATCGCGAAACCACGATTCACGATCAATCTCACGATTTGCTGAAATCTGCGGAAAAGTCGCAGTTTTTATCGCCTTTATCACCTTAGTTTTGGTTGACAAAGAAGCCTTTGCTCGAAAGAGAATTTTTTTCTCAAAAAGAAATTCAATAAAATTTTTGTTAGTTTTAAACGCCTCGCCAACCGAGATAGGAAGAAGCTCCACAATAGTCATGCGGCCAACCAGAGCGTCGGAAAGTTTTGGCAAAAGCAAAATATTTGCTGATCCGGTGAGTAAAAAATTTATTGCTGTTTTTTTGTAGCGCGCCTCGTCAATTTTTTTCTTTAATGGACGAAAAATTTCTGGTGCGAGTTGAACCTCGTCGATAATTGTAAATCCTTCCAATCCTTCAATAAAGCGCTCCGGATCAGATTTCGCTGAAGAAAGTGCATTGCCATCATCGAATGTAATATAGGAAATTTTCTCGAATTTATTTTTGTGTTTTGCCGCAAATTTTTTTACAAAATCTTTAGCCAAAGTTGTTTTCCCCGCTTGTCTGGGTCCGCTGACATAGACGATGTTGCTTGGATTGTTGGCGATGATTTTAAGAATTTTTTGTTCAGCAGATCTAATGATTTTTGGCATAAGTTTTGTGGGTGATAGATGATTGTTAATCCAACTCTTGCTGTTAGATTAACAAACAGATTTAAGACTGCAAATCGTAAAATTTTTCAATCAGCTCGCGCACATTTTGTGAGCCTTGAGTTGTGTTGATTTTGGCGCGGAATTCTGCGGAGCCTTTCAGGCCGCCGCTGTACCAGCCGATATGTTTGCGGGCGAGGGGGATGGCGATTTGTTCGCCGTAGTGATCGATCATTTCATTGAAGTGGCTGAGTACGATTTTTTTCTGTTCCTCAAGCGAAGGAATGATGATTTTTTCTTGGCCTTTTAGTTCGGAATTTATTTGTGAAATCAACCAAGGCTTTCCGTAGCAAGCGCGGCCAATCATGACTCCGTCGGCTTTCGAGAGCTCTAGCGCTTTTCTTGCATCGGCAGAATTTTTAATATCGCCATTGGCAATTATCGGAATTTTTACGGCGTCTTTTACGCGTGAAATTAGCTCCCAATTTGCTTGGCCGTTATACATTTGGCACCTAGTGCGGCCGTGCACGGTGAGCATTTTGATTCCCGATTCTTCAGCTTTTTTGGCGAGGCTTGGCGAGTTGAGATTTTCGTAATTCCAACCCAAACGCATTTTCATCGTGACGGGAATTTTTACGGCTTTAACGACGGCTTCCATGATTTTTGTCGCAAGCGCTTCATCCTTCATCAGCGCGGATCCAGCGAAGCCATTGACGACTTTTTTTACCGGACAGCCGAAGTTGATGTCGATAATATCAGCACCGAGATCTTCATTTAATTTTGCCGCTTCGGCCATCACTTCTGGCTCGCAACCAGCGAGCTGCACCGACATTGGAAAATGTGTTTTGTCTTTTTCGCATTTCTTCAGCGATTCGCGCGTTTGCAAAATCATGGCACGCGAAGCGATCATTTCTGAAATCACCAAAGGCGCGCCGAAGCTCTTCACCAAACGACGGAAAGGCAAGTCAGTGACGCCTGACATTGGGGCGAGGAGAACGTTATCCTCAAGTGTGATTTGACCGATTTTAATCATAATAAAAATTGCGCTTAGCCTTAACTTAAGCGAATGGTGCTCCCGGCATGACTCGAACATGCGCACATGGGCGCGCGCGACGGAGCTTTAGCTCCGGCAAAACAGCCTTAACGGCTGTTTTGAGCAAGACGCGGGCATGAGTGATAGCGAATCCCGGGATTAGGAAACCACTACGCCTTCGCTTTGGTGCTCCCGGCATGACTCGAACATGCGCACATGGTTTAGGAAACCACTGCTCTATCCCCTGAGCTACGGGAGCTAGCGTTGCACTCTGACCATTCGGGCTAGAATTACCTCCGCAACCGAAAACAACCGTTTCGGGTTGTTTTCTACCCCTGAGCTACGGGGAGAGGGTTAGGGTGAGGGGTAAGTTATCTGCGACTAACTCCTCCCACCAACATAGCGATATTCAAAACCCTTCTCCCGCATCTCCTTCTCATCAAAAAGATTGCGTAAATCGACAATTTTTTTGGTTTTGATTTTGGAAAAATCGAGCTCGCGATATTTTTTCCACTCGGTTGCAATCACGATTAGATCCGCGCCAGACGCGGCTTCGTAAACATCATCAAAAAAAGTAATTTCCCTAAACTCAGCCAATTCTCTCTTCGAATTTTCAATCGCTTCGAAATCATGCGCTGAAATTTTTGCACCTTTTTTGGCTAATTCTTTGGCGATTGTGATTGCTGGCGAATAGCGAATGTCGTCAGTATTGGCCTTGAACGCGAGGCCGAGCAGCGCGATTTTTTTGCCGGTGATTTTTCCATCCAAAGCTGCGGAAATTTTTCCCACCATTTTGAGTTTGCGCTGAATGTTGGAAGTGGTGACAGATTCGATTAAAGACAGCTCAACTTTATTTTCGCGCGCCACGTTGAGGATGGCCATGATATCCTTGGGAAAGCAAGAGCCGCCGAATCCCGGGCCGGGATTGAGAAATTTTTCGCCGATGCGCGAATCGAGTCCCATCGCATACGAAAGTTGTTTGATATTGCCGCCGACAATTTCGCATAAATCCGCCATTTCATTGATGAAGGAAATTTTGGTCGCGAGGAAGGAATTGGAGGCGTATTTGATGAGTTCGGCGGTGATGATTTCGGTGGTGATGAGTTTTTCGCGCGGAAATTTGGCGTAAATTTCGGCGAGAATTTTTTGTGCTTTTTCATCTTCGCAACCGATGACGATGCGATCAGGATTCATGAAATCGTCAATCGCCGCGCCTTCGCGCAGGAATTCTGGATTTGAAGCGACAGCAAAATCGAGCGACGGGTTTGTGGCAGAAATCAGTTTTTTAATTTTCGCGCCAGTGCCAGCTGGAACCGTGGATTTAGTGACGATGAGTTTGTAAGAATCGGAATTTTCTGCGATCTCTTTTGCGGCGCTTAAAACGTAAGAAAGATCAGCGCTGCCATCTTCATCTTGCGGCGTGCCAACGGCGATAAACACAACGCTGGAGCCATCCAAAGCCTCTTTCAAATTTGTAGTAAAAGAGATTTTTTTCGCCGCAACAACTTCACTCAAAAGCTCTTTTAGACCAGGTTCGAAAATCGGAATTTCGCCAGAATTTAATTTGGAAATTTTTACTTCGTCTTTGTCGACGCAGGCAATTTCATGTCCAAGTTTCGCAAAACAAATTCCCGAAACTAATCCGACATATCCGCTGCCGATTACTGTGATTTTCATTTTGAGTTTTTTAAAAAATTTCTGATTTCGTCGATTGAGAAATCTTGCAGATTGCCGCGAAAACGCATGACTACGTTGCCTTCGCGATTGACGATCCAAGTTTCGGGAATGGCCTGAATATCGGCGATTTTGGTGAAAAGTCCCTGGCTATCTTTTGCGGTTTTGTTGAAAGGATTGCCGTGTTTTTCTAGGTAATCTTTGGTGTTTTTATCGATGTCGCGCCAAGCGATTCCGTAAATATCGATGATTTTTTCGTCACGCAAACGCAGTAAAATTTCATGTTCAGCGCGGCAGGTTGTGCACCAAGAAGCGAAAAAATTTATGACGGAAAATTTTCCCACGAGATCTTTTTTGGAGAAATTTTTATTTTCATCGAAGAGATCGGAGAGATAAAATTCTGGCAAATTTAACGAAGATTTGACGAAATGAACGCCGAACTCTTCAGAGTTTTTTTCTGTTGTTGCGATTTCTTGTTTTTGCTTCAGATTGTAAGTGGCAATGGCGATTAGACCAACCAAAAAAATCAGCGTTAAAAACGGTAAAAATTTTTTCATAAATGACGGGAAGGGAATTTTCTTTCACACTAAAAACCAGCGAAAATAAAGCAAGAAGAGGAGAGATTTCAACCGCGCGCGGCTTGATTCAAACCCCGGCTTTTATGCCAGTTGGAACTGCGGCAACGGTGAAGGCAATCAAGATGGATGATGTGCGCAAATCTGGCGCTGAAATCATTTTGGGAAATGTTTATCATCTGATGTTGCGCCCTACAGCGGAGCTAATCGAAGAGCTTGGCGGTCTGCATAAATTTTGCGGTTGGGAAGGTCCAATTCTCACCGATTCCGGCGGATTTCAAGTGATGTCGCTTTCCAAAATCAGAAAAATTTCCGATGCGGGAGTTGAGTTTTCTTCGCATATTGACGGCACGAAATATTTTTTAACTCCAGAGCGTTCGATTGAAATTCAGCATAAACTTGGCAGCAACATCACGATGATTTTCGATGAATGTGTGCAATTTCCCGCAACTCATGAGCAAGCAAAAGATGCAATGGAACGTTCTCTTCTCTGGGCTCGCAGATCAAAAGACGCTTTTCAAAAGCGCGACGGCTATGGAATTTTTGGCATTGTTCAAGGCTCGACATTTCGTGATTTGCGCGAAATTTCGGCGCAAAAATTAATCGAAATCGGATTTGATGGCTACGCCTTAGGTGGCTTGGCCGTAGGTGAGGGACAAAAAGAAATGTTTGAAGTTTTGGATTATGCTTGTGATTTCTTGCCGCAACAAAAGCCGAGATACCTGATGGGAGTAGGAAAGCCGAGTGATATCGTCGGTGCAGTTTTGCGCGGAATCGACATGTTTGATTGCGTCATTCCAACGCGCTCTGGCCGCACCGGACAAGCCTTCACGCGTGATGGAATTATCAATATTCGCAACGCTAAACATCGAAATGATAACAAGCCGCTCGATGAAAAATGCACCTGCTACGCCTGCAAAAATCACTCACGCGCTTATTTGCATCACTTGGTTAAAGCCAATGAAATCCTGGGCTCAATGCTGATGAGTGAGCATAATATTTTTTATTATCAGGATTTGATGAAAGAAATTCGTGCGGCGATTGAGGAGAAAAATTTCGATAAATTTGCTACAGATTTTTTCCAGAAAAATACGGCCGAGGAGTCAGAAATTATTTCCTGACTCACAAACTCAACTCCCCGAGCAAAGCGTAGAAAATATCTCAGCTCCCCGAGCGAAGTCGAGAGGGGTAGGAAAGCAAACTCCCAACCCCTCGACTTCGCTCGGGGAGCTGAGAAGTTTTAGTTTGTCGCGGGATAACTGCCGAAGAATCTCTGGTTGAATTTTTTGCGCTGATTTTATTTCGTCTCTCGCCCCGATTTTCGGGGATTTTATCCACCAACTAAAAACTAAAAATTATGAAAAAAATCATCACTTCTCTTGCAATTCTAACAATTTTTTCAATGGCAGCAAATGCTGCTGAAACAGCTTCTGTTGCAGCTCCAACAGAAAAAACCGCTACCACTTCTCCAACAAAAAGTTCTGCTAAGGAAAGAATTTCCAAGAAGCGTGAGACTATGAAAGACAAGTGGAAAAATGCTTCTCCTGACAAAAAAGAGCGTATGGCAAAACGTCGTGAAATGATGAAGAACCTAACCCCTGAACAAAAAGAAGCGGTAAAAGCTGAAAGAAAAAGACATCACGAGGAGATGAATAAAATCATCGGAATCAAAGATGAAAAGCCATCAAGCTCAAAAGAATAAAAACTAAAATTCGAATAAGTTTTTTAGCGGAGGATGAAAATCTTCCGCTATTTTTTTTCGTCCTCTTTTTTTTCTCCAGCTCTGTATTTTACAAATTTTGTGGCGGTGTCAGCGATAGTTTTTGCCTCGCTTTTTTTGTCGTTAAAATAGCTCTTAACCTTGTCGTAGAAAGGAATAGCAAGCAAAATCAGCGCGATGAGTAATATGAGGCGAAACATGGGAAGTTGTATTTTGGGAGTTAAAAAATAATTTGCGGCGGACGACAATCCTGTCGATTTCTTTCTTGAAACACAATCTCCTAAATTACCGATGACCAAAATAGCCAATCTTAAGGCGCGCGAAATTATTGACTCGCGCGGATTTCCAACTCTTGAAGCAGAAATAACTTTAACTGATGGTTCAAATGCAATCGCTGCCGTGCCTTCTGGCGCTTCAACTGGAACGCTTGAAGCTTGTGAACTTCGCGATGGTGATAAAACAAAATTTTTAGGAAAAGGTGTTTTACAAGCGGTGAAAAATGTTGATAAAATTGCGACAAAATTAATCGGATTTGATGCGGAAAAACAAAAAGAAATCGATGATTTGATGATCGAAATGGACGGCTCAGAAAATAAATCGAATCTCGGTGCGAACGCGATTTTGGCGGTTTCTCTGGCTTGCGCGAAGGCTGTGGCAATCTCAAAAAAACTTCCGCTTTTCGAATATCTCGGCGGAAAAAGCGCCATAACTCTTCCCGTACCAATGATGAACATAATCAACGGCGGCAAGCATGCGGATAATAAAATTGATATTCAGGAATTTATGGTAATGCCGGTCTCCGCCGCGTCGGTTAAGGATGCAATTCGTATGGGTGCGGAAATTTTTCAGCATTTAAAATCGCTGCTAAAAGCTGATGGTCACAACACAAATGTTGGTGATGAGGGTGGATTTGCGCCGAATTTAAATTCAACAAAAGAGGCTCTGGATTACATCGCCAAAGCAACAAAAAAAGCTGGTTATGAATTGGGCAAGGAAGTAGTGCTGGCGCTGGATTGCGCTTCAAGCGAATTTTATAAAAACGGCAAATATCATCTTGATGGCGAAGGAAAAATTTTATCTTCCGATGAGTTGATTTCTTACTACGAAGAGCTGGTTAAAAACTATCCGATTTTTTCAATTGAAGATGCTTGTGCCGAAAATGATTTTGACGGCTGGAAAAAAATTACCTCCCGCTTGGGATCGCAAATTCAGCTGGTTGGCGATGATTTATTTGTCACCAATCCAAAAATTTTGGCGAAGGGAATTAAGGAAAAAATGGCCAATGCGATGTTAGTGAAATTCAATCAAATTGGAACTTTGTCGGAAACTTTAGCTGCGATTAATCTCGCTAAATCCGCGGGCTACAACAACATTTTATCGCATCGCTCTGGTGAAACTGAAGATACCACAATTGCTCATATCGCAGTTGCAACAAATTGCGGTCAAATCAAAACCGGCTCGCTTTGTCGATCAGATCGCACTGCGAAATATAACGAATTAATTCGCATCGAAGAATATCTCGGAAGCCGCGCGAAATATGCCGGCAAGTCGATTTTGAACCTCTCGACGACGCGCTAAAGCGCTTTGCTCGAGGACCTTTAATTTTTTTATTATGTCTCGCATTAGCTATCTAAACGGTGAATTTCTTCCCCACGAATCTTGTCTTGTTCACATCGAAGATCGCGGTTTTCAATTTGCTGATGGCGCTTACGAAGTGACGCTTTTCGAAAATGGAAAATTAATTGATGGCGACGCGCATATTGAGCGTTTTTTTCGCTCTCTTCGCGAGTTAAAAATCGAACATAATTTTTCTGCTGACGAGTTAAAAAAAATCCAATTTGAACTTTTTTCGCGCAATAAAATGACCGCCGGAACCTGCTATATGCAAGTGACGCGCGGTGCTACAAATCGTGTTCCTTGGATTCCAAAAAATTTGAAACCAACAATTTCTGCAACAGTTTCTCCGCGCAAAAAAGTTTCTGCTGAAGAGTTTGAAAAAGGATTTTCTTTGATGACTCACGAAGATATTCGCTGGCAAAGATGCGACATTAAAACCGTGAATTTATTGGCTTCGTCAATGATTAATCAAAAGGCGAAAGATGCTGGTTTTGACGATGCGGTTTTTGTACGAAATGGAATTGTCACCGAGGCAAGTTTCGCCAATGCTTTCATTGTTGATGCCAATGATGTGCTCACAACTAAAGCGCCGGACAACCTGATTTTATGCGGCATCACGCGCAATCGTCTCATTAAAATCGCCAAAGAAAAAGGCATTAAAGTCGCAGAAAAAAATTTTACTTTGGAAGAAATGATGAATGCAAAAGAAGTGTTTTTAACCAGCTCTAGCTTGATTCTGCGCCCGATTGCGCAAATTGACGGACAAAAAGTTTCTGAAGGAAAAAATCGCAAAATCGCACGAATTTTAAATGATGCTTACGATCAGTTTGTTGCATCTTAGCTAATCGAAATCCCATATTTTTTGCTGAGATAATTCTCGATATTTTGCCGCTCGTCACCTTTCAAAATGCGCTTGAAAATTATCACCTCCGCCAAATCGCCATTGTAGTAGCTAGCATTATATCGTCCCAAAGCCGAAGCGGTGTAAGAGGTTATGGCTGCGGTTTGTCCGGCACTTGTTGCGTCGGGAGTTGTGCCGCCATTTACCCAATATTTTTTGCCGTTTGTGGTGTCGAATTGAAAAGTGTGAATTTTTGGTTGCGGAGAAGAGTAGGCCGCAACAGTCACATCCATATCGTTAGAATAATGCGCTTGAGTGAGAGTGGTATTGGCGCGATAGCCCAAAACTAAATTCTGATTTTGTGACAAGGTTGTGCCGCCAAGAAAATAATTTGAGCTGGAATTGCTGCGTCTTTGTTCAACTACGAAAATTGTGTAAGAGCTGTTTGCAAGCAGGCTGCCATCGAATAGCATCAAATCGTTTGAGCCATCAAATCTGATTCCTGGAATCGCGCCGTTAAAAATATTTTCATAAAATTTTGGCTGATTGGCACTGGTTCCTTGAGTGGCGTTGTTTTTGGTGATGGCGCTCGGAGTGTTGTCATACCAAGTGCTGATTGCGCCTTGGTTATTTTGTTCGCTGACAGGAAAGCTTGATTCTAGTGAAGTTTCGTACCAGGCGATTAAGTCGGAGATGTGATTAACAACAGAATTTTGTGTGAGGGATTGTGCATTTGAAAGGCGGGATTTGTTGATGAAAACCCCGCCTTGAGAGATGGCAGAAATCAGGATTCCGATGATCAAAATTACGATAGAAACTTCGATCAAGGAAAAGGCCTTTTTCATTCGGTATTTTTATCCAGTGATTTTGATGCTATATTTTTTGCTCAAATAGGTCTCGATGGCTTGTCTTTCTTCGTTTTTAAGTGCGCGAGTGAAGATGATTACTTCGGCGATGTCGCCATTGAAAAATCTGGTGTGATAACGACCAAGAGCAGCCGCGGTGTAAGAGATTAAAGTATTGGTAAATGTTGCATCTGATGCATCGGCAGAAGTTCCGCCATTAAGCCAATATTTTCTGCCGTCAGAAGTGCTTTGATAGCAGGTGTGAATACGAGGAGTTGGCGTAGTGTAAGAGCCAATGCTGTAGCCAAGATCATTAGCATAATCCGAAAAATTGAGTAATGTTTCGTTACGATAAAGGATGTGGAGATTTTCTCGCGCTGAGTTTGTGGTTCCGCCCATTAAAGGTGAGTCGGTTGAGCCAAGAGCGGCTCTTCTTTGCTCGACTATGAAAACAGTGTAAGCCGTGGCGATTAATTGAGAACCATCAAAACTCAGCAAGTCATCTGATCCATCAAATCTCAGAACTGGCAAGCTGTTGATTGCATCTTCGGTGTAAAGTGGTCTAGCGGTAGAGCTTGAAGTGGCGTTAATTTTATTCACGTTTTGCTTGTTGTAATCATACCAAGTGGTGACTGCTCCGCCATTTACCATTTCGCTTTCGGCGATGCTGCCTTCCATGCTTGTTTCATACCACAACATCAAATCTTTAATGCTGTGAACTGGCGAGCTTTGAGTTAAAGTTTGCGCTGTTTTTAAGCGAAATTGTTTTACCAATCGCGAAGATTGCGTGATGCCTGCAACTAAAATTCCGATGATTAGAATTACGATTGAAAGTTCGATCAAAGAAAACGCCGTCTGTTTTTTCATAAATTTACTTGGTTGTTAGAAAATTAATTGGGCCAGTCGATCTGCCGTGAATGAATTGATCAAGATATTCATTTCCTGATGTATACATTTCATTCACATTGCCAAACCAGATGATTTTTCCTTCATAAAGCATGGCAATTTTGTCGGCAATTTTGCGCGCGGAATTCATGTCGTGAGTGATGGTGATTGTAGTTGCGCCAAGTTTTTTTGAGTTGGCAATGATGAGATCGTTAATTACATCGGCCATGATTGGATCAAGGCCAGTTGTGGGTTCGTCGAAGAAAATAATTTCTGGATTTGCGGCAATTGCGCGCGCAAGTGAAGCGCGTTTTTGCATTCCGCCGGAAAGTTCGGAAGGAAAAAGATCGGCAGTTTTTTCGCTCAAGCCGACAGCTTTTAATTTTTCCAACGCGATTTCTCGCGCTTCTTTTTTGTTCATTTTTTTGTGATAGAGCAGACGAAAAGCGACATTTTCCCAAACTGAAAGTGAATCAAAAAGTGCGCCGCCTTGAAATAAAAATCCGAATTTTTCCATCAGTTTGTCGCGATCTTTAGCGCTGATATTCGCCACTTCTTTTCCATCAATTTGAATACTTCCTGAGCTAGGATTGATAAGGGTTGCGATGATTTTAATCAAAACAGATTTTCCACTTCCGGAGCCGCCAAGAATAACAATCGACTCGCCCTGATTCACCTGCAAATCAATGCCGGTTAAAACTTTTTTTTCACCGAAATTTTTGGTGAGATTTTTTATGAGAAGTTTTGCTGACACAAAATTATTTTTTGATTTCAGAAAGATGCTTCTCGATCATTTTTTTCAAAGTTTGGTAATCGATATAACCTTCGGAAATTTCGCCATTGATGAAAAAACTCGGAGTTGAGCGCAGCTGTAAAGATTTTGATGCTTCCATTCTTTCCGAAAGAATTCTGTCTTGCAGAGATTTGTCGCTGACGCAGCTTTTAAAGCGGTCAGAGCTCATGCCGTCGAGCTTGGCAATTGCTTCCAATTTTTCGGTGAATTTCTCATCAAAGGCCCAACTATCTTGAGTTTTGAAAAGCACTTTTACGGTAGAAAAATATTTTTCAGTTTCTCCTGGTTTGGTATCGTGAGCTTGGCAAGTAGCGAACATTGCGGCAGTAAGCGCAGATTGATTTAACGGAAAATTGCGAAAGATGAATTTTACTTTGCCGCTATCGACAAATTCAGTTTTTAATTTTTCAAAAGATTCGCGAGCAAAAGCAGCGCAATGCGGACAAGAAAGTGAAGCATATTCGATCAAAGTGACGGGCGCATTTTTGTCTCCCAAAACAAAATCATGTGCAGAAATTTTTAGCACTTCGCTATTTTTGCGCGCTTCGGCAAGATTTTCCGCATCAGCGTTAACAGCGGCGCTGACAGCATCTTGAGCATTTTGTTCTGGCTTTAATTCTTCAGCATTTTGCGAAGCAAATTTGAAAGAAGTTTTAGTTTTGTAATTATGCACAACCAGTGCGGAAAAGCCGATAAGTAGCAAAATCGCAACAGCGATAACAATGCCTTTTTTTGAAGTTATTTTCATAATTCTTGAATTTGTCGAGTTGAGGCGGGATAAGTAAAAAGAAGGCGTCTGAAATATTTTTCTGCATCCAAAAATCAATTAAATTATGATACCAATTTCAGTTTTTATTATCGCAAAAAACGAGGCTGATCGCATCGCTGAAATTATTCACTCCGCCAAAGAAATCGCTGATGAAATTTTGGTGATTGATTCTGGCAGTGATGACAAAACCTGCGAAGTCGCTGTTCAAGCGGGCGCAAAAGTTATGTTCAATGAATGGCGTGGTTATGGTTTGCAAAAAATTTTCGGCGAAAATCAATGTCGCAATAAATGGATTTTGAACATCGATGCTGATGAAGAAATTTCTCCAGAATTAAGCGCTGAAATTAAAAAAATTTTTGCTGAAAAAATTGCTGATGATGTTGCGGGTTTTCGTGTGAAAATTGTCAATAAATTTCGCTTCGAGAAACAGCCAAAAAAATGGGCATATTTTTACAATCAGTTTCGCCTCTACAACAAGGATTTTGCTGGCTTCAACTCTAGCGCAATTCACGATTCTGTGGAATTAAAAAGCAAAAATTCTGCAAAAATTCTGCAGCTAAAAAACATAATTTTTCATCAATCTTTTCGCTCTTATTCTCACTGGATTGAAAAAATTAATTCCTATTCGCAAATGCAAGCGCAAGACGCTTTGAAAAAAGGAAAATGTCCGTCAGTGCTGAAAGTTTTTTTCATCCCAACCGTCGCTTTTTTGAAGGCATATTTTGTCCGCCGTTATTTTATTTATGGCTTTAACGGCCTTGTCTACAGCTATCTCTTCGCCTTTTCGCGTTTTGCTAAAGCCATCAAAACGCGCGAAATTTTTCAGGAAAAAAAATGCTAAAAAAAATCATCATTCTCGCAAATTTTTTTGTTATTTCTTGCGCTGGAGTCGCGCATGAAAGCCCCGTAATTTATTTCAGTAATGCTAGTTCTGAACCGATAAAAAATATTCGATGTGAATGGGCTAGCAATGTTTTGACCTTGCCATCATTGAATCCGGGCGATAGTCGAAGCCAATCTTTTTACATCAACAAAGCATCGCGTTTTTTTGGTTTAGTAAAAGTTTCTTGGGTTAGTGAAAAAGGCGATGAGGTAAAAAAAGAATTTTTCTTTCACGAAAAAAATCTGCCAAGCCTTGCTGATCCTACGACTTACAACTATGTTCAACTTTATTTCGACCAGAGCGATCTTGAAATCGTGAGTTCAGATGCTCCAGATTTAGGAGGAAAGACGCGCAGAATGGATCAACTGCTTTCCGAATATCGCAACCAATATAGCCAAGGTCATCCTAAGTCTGTGCAAACTTCTTTGATTCGGGTTCAGCCTATAAAAGATCGCACGGTGCCAGCGTGGCTTTCTAACTCTTATTAGCTTTTTATTTTGCTCCAAAAAGCAGCGAAGAATCTCCGTAAGAATAAAAACGATAATTTTGTGAGATGGCGTGGTTGTAAAGTTCAAAGGCTCTTTCTTTTCCGACAAAAGCGCAGATTAGCATAAACAAAGTTGATTTTGGCAGGTGAAAATTCGTCATCAAAACATCAACAATTTTAAATTTGTAAGGCGGATGAATAAAAATTTTCGTGTGCATTTTTGCTGATTTGAGCAAGCCATTTTCATCAGCAATTGATTCCAAAACTCGCAGCGAAGTTGTGCCGACAGCAATAATTTTTTTGCCGTTCTTTTTCGCTGTATTGATGATTTCCGCGGCTTCATCGGAGATTGAAAAAAACTCCGAATGCATTTTGTGATCCGATAAAAATTCGCTGCGCACTGGCAAGAATGTTCCAGCCCCAACATTTAGCGTGACGAAAGTTTTCTGAATTTTTTTCGCCGCCAGAGTTGCAAAAATATTTTCGTTGAAATGCAGACCAGCAGTTGGAGCAGCTACTGCTGTGCCGTTTGCGGCGTAAATTGTTTGATAATTTTTTTGGTCATTGCACTCCTCAACCCTTGTAGGAGAAGGTTGGAGTGAGGGGAAAGTGTCTCGTTTAATATAAGGCGGAAGTGGTGTGGAGCCATATTTCTCAAGCTTAGCCCACAACTCTTCGCCGGCGCAATCGAATTTAATTTTAATAAATCCATCGTCAGTTTTTTCTAAAATTTCAGCAAAAAAATCCGCAGCAATTTCTAGCTCATCGCCAATTTTTACTTTTTTTGCGGGACGACATAAAGCATTCCAAACCCCTTGATTTTCCTGGTCCAAATTAAAATCAAGTCGCGCCGAATTGCGCAAAATTTTCGCATTTAATTTTGCCTTAATCACCTTCGCATCGTTGAAAACCATCACATCTCCTTCTTGCAAAAAATCGGTGAGGTTGATTAGTTGCGCGTCCAGAATTTTCGCGCCGTCAAACACTAACATTTTTGTTTTTTCCTTGGGAAAAAATGGTGTTTGAGCGATTAATTTTTCAGGTAAATCAAAATCAAAATCGGAAGTTTTTAGCATGGAAAAAGATAAAACGCATTTTGGATTCAAGCAGGTGGATCGTGAGCAGAAGGCCTCTCTTGTCAAAGAAATTTTTTCCGGCGTAGCGAAGAAATATGATTTGATGAATGATTTGATGAGCGCAGGAGTTCATCGAGTTTGGAAAAATAAAATGGTGGAGGAGATAGGTGATAGGCGGGAGGCGATAGGCGATAGGTGTTTACGAATCATTGATCTTGCTGGGGGGACGGGGGATGTGGCTTTTCGGATGGCGAAAAAATTTCGCGCGGAAAATCAAAATTTTTTGATCGATGTCGTCGATATTAATCAGGAAATGCTTGATGTTGGGAAAGCGCGGGCGGTGGATTTGAATCTTTTTTCTGATCTGAAATTTACTTGTTGCGATGGCGAAAAACTTTCTTTTGCCGATGAAACTTTTGATTTTTTTACGATTGCTTTCGGAATTAGAAACTTCACCAACATAGACGCTGGGCTGTCTGAGGCCTATCGCGTTTTAAAACCGGGTGGAAAATTTATCTGCTTAGAATTTTCGAAAGTGAACGATTATTTTCTGCAAAAAATTTACGATGCTTATTCCTTCAAAGTGATTCCAAAAATCGGCGAACTGGTTTTGAAAGATCGCGCTTCTTACCAGTATCTCGTTGAATCAATCCGCAAATTTCCGTCGCAAGAGCAGTTCAAAAAAATGATTGAGCAAGCGGGTTTCAAAAATGTTTCTTACAAAAATTTAAGTTTCGGCGCGGCGGCAATTCACGTAGGAAAAAAATAGTCCAAACAGTTTTTAGTAGCTGCAGGTGTGAGCCGCCCCGAAAGGCCGCCTGGTGCTGCCAAGTGGAATCGAACCACCGACCTCTTCATTACCAATGAAGTGCTCTACCGCTGAGCTATGGCAGCTAAAAATTTGATGTGAATGAGATTATCTGAAGTGCGGGAAGGGCGCGCATTAAAGAGACGGCTTGGTAATTTGTCAATCTGACAGGATTTGTTAAGTTCCCCGAGCGGAGTCGAGGGGTGGGAAAGCAAACTCTCGACCCCCTCGACTCCGCTCGGGGAGCTGAGAGCGTTCTGGGAGCCTGAAATTGCTCTAAGTTTTTCCGGTCTGATCGCCGTCGCCGCTCTTGCTGCTGCTAGATTTATCGCCATCTTTTCCGCTGCCTTCGTTATCTTTGACACTCTTGCCCTTATTGCCGAATTTTTCTGCTACGGTGTTAGCTCTATTTTTCACACCTTCCTTGGCTTTATTACCAACTTTTTTGCCAGCGCGTGCTGCACGTTTCTGAATTGCTCTGGCAGTCTCTAGGAGTTCTTTCATGTATTCGAAGGCGTTGGCATTGCTTGAAGGCAGTCTTGTTCCGCCGATTAATTGCGATGTGATGCCAGGAATTTCATCCATGAATTTGTAAATCAGATACATAACCAAAGCGCCTTTCAAAAGGGTTTGCAGTCTTTCGACAACGTTGGATTCGAAGAGATTGATAAGAATAGGAATCGAAACGCCGATAATTTCAAAGCCAGGGAATTTGCCAAAACTGTTGAAGTTTAGCAGACAAGCCACGCTGTCATTTAGAGGGTTAATCCATTCTTGACCATTGCCGCAAGCAGGAGGAGTGTCGCCAGTGTAAGGAATGATTTCTTTGGTTGTTGAATCTATGCAATATTGAGCGCAAGAAAGTGTTTTTGCTGGAGCGGTTCCGAGATAGGTGGCGCTACCAATCAAGGTTTTATCCATCACGATTATGAGAATGGCAATGTAAGCGAAAAGTATCATCGGTTGCAGACAGAAACTGATAAGTTCTTTGAGCCAGTTGTCAAAAATGCTTTTCGTTTTTTCAAACAGCACTAACGGAATAATTATCGGCGAAATGAAAACAAAAATTATGATTGAAAGAGCTGAGGCGAGGAAGATGTGTAAAGCTCGAATCGCTGTTGCAATCAGCATTATGCCAAAAATCAGAACTGAGAGGGCGAAATAAATTCCTATCGGTCCGGTGAAATATGCGGAGATGATCAGCATGGCAATATTTGCCGTTGATGCTTCTGGCCCGAAGCCGAGATAACGCATTATTTTGCAATCGATAGTATCCCATATTGCCAAATATTCTTTGCCGGCTGGATAAGTTCGGCCTGTTGATTCTTTTGATCCATCAGAGAGCGAAATTATGCCGAATTGGCAGCCGTCTCTTTTTACCTCTTGCGGCTGAACCTCAATTTTGAAAACCATGCGCGATAGCTCTGTCGAGGTGTTATAAACTCCTTTGAAAAACACCGTTTGCCAAGCATCGCCAGTGGCGAAGTAGAGCACGGTGGCAATTTTAAAAAGATAAATAGCGACTTCTTTTCTGCTGCCAGGATTGGCTTTTCCGGTTAGAATATTCATGCCGTAGAAGGTGATGGAGAGCATCAGCACCAACTTCACAATGTTTCGCAAGTTATCTTGTATGATGGTGAAAAAGGATTTTTCTTTTACTTTATTGCCTTTTTTAAACTCAAAATCGCCATCGAGAAGATATTGGCCGCTCGGACAAGTTCCGTTGGCGGAAGGATATTCGTTGACGTTGTAGCAAACGCTGTGACCAGCTCGATTGTAGAAAAGATTTTCCAGAGTTTCTTTGATGCATTGCGCGATTGGTGCGCTGAAATGTTTTTGACTGCCTAAAGCAAATCCACCAACAAGAGCGGTTCTGTTTTGCGAATCGCCAATAAAATTCATGCAGGCATCGGAGAAGTAAGGCGAATTCAAGCTGCTGCGATAGCGATAAACCTCGCTAGAAGTTTTGGTGCAGTGAGTCAGATATTGGCAATAATTGCGGCATTGGCCGGCTTTTTTGTTGTAGGTGCAATCCGAGTTTCTGATTTCGCTACCGGTAAAATTAGTTAAATTTGGCGAACAATTTTTTGCCTCAAGATCCTCGGCTTTGATTAGAATCCATCTTGCTTCCGAAGCTTTCCATACGCCATCGCGATAATAATCACAAACTTCTGAGCCGCCGCCAATTGTGAAATTATAAGGACAAAGACTGTAGGTTTCAGCGCAGATTAAGCGACCATCCTCGATTGATTTGGTGGAAAAAGTTATGCCGTTGATGGTGCATCTCGTTCCGCCTTGGCAAAAAACTTTCGTATTGTCGTAATCGATGCAGACAAATTGCTGACTGCGTTTCATGCAGCAATTGTAGGATTGCTGAAGATCTCTGAATCTTTCGGGTGTCATCATTCTGGCGCTGCCTAGAGGATCATTCTGGCCAGGCAAAATCCAATATTTTTTGCAATTGTAATTTCCGGTTTCGGTACCTTTGAGGTAATATTTTTGTTTGGGATATTGGCCATTAACCTTTTCCATAGTTGAATCCAAGCATACTTCTCCATCAGCAGGATTATCCTCAACTTCAACTCCGCCATAATACCATTCGCGATAGGTTTTGTTGGTTAAAGAAAGGTTGGAAGTGTCGTTATTGCGAATATAGGCCCGAATCGTCGATTCTACTGTTTGCTTGTAATCGCCAGCGCTGAAGCTGTAAGTTGTTTCGCTTGGCTTCATCCAATTAGCGCCGCAGATTTTGGTTTTTTGGTAAACCCCAGGTAATTCCGGAGTGCCATTGGCAATTGCGTAAATTATTCCAAGTTGAGCAATTGCTGCGCCAAATGCCGCCGCCGCGACACTTGCCGCGACAGCGCAGGCTGGATTGGAAAGATGTGGTGCTGCTTTTGCGATGTCTATCGCATCAAGAAATGGTGATGGAATTAAGCGAGGAACAACGCTTCCGCTGCCGCAAACTCCATTCATTGTAGCAATTGTGCCCTTTACCAATGCGTATGATGTCGCAATAACCGTGACACAAACTGGATTTGTCAGAACAAATTCAATATCCTTTCCAGCATCGGTTGGATTAAAATCAAGTCCAGTTTTAGTCGCGGTGACAACCCCGCTGCTGTTGCGAGTGATGTCCGCAGGAGTTGGAGTTCCGTTTACGATGCCGCATTCACGAACTCTTCCCGCTCCATAATCTACTGCGCTGTAAGAGCTTATCGGCGCAACAATTGAAGTGAAAAAAACAACAAAGAAAAGCGGCGCGGAAAAAGTTTTTTGTAAAAAATTTTTCTGGAAAGTTGTCACTATTTTTTGCCTGATTTTTCGTAGTAGATTGGAAGCCAATCATCAGGATTATCCCCAACTTGGTCGATGATTTCATCCATTAGAATCACGGTTTCAGCTCGTGCGGAGAGTACGCGAATAATTTCATCCATGCCGCCCAAATCAATACGAGCAATTACGCCGTCATTATCTTGCTTAACCAGAAAGAATCGCGTCGAAGGATCAGTGGTTTTTACCAGATTAAATTCGCGTTCTGAAAGCATAAAAACTTCGCGATAAATCGTAGTTGCTTTCAGATTTGGTAGGAAAATTTGTGTCGAAGTTTGCTGAACCAGAGTATCGGAAATGCTGCTTTTCGCGGCATCTTCAACCGATTGCGTGGCGAAAACTACGAAGCAATTCAGTTTCCGCAAAACCTTGAGCCAATCTTTGATTTTCGGTGCGAAAACTGGGTTCCCGATGAGCGCCCAAGCTTCATCAAGCACGATCATTGTTGGATCACCCTTCAGCGAAGATTGAATGCGATGGAAGAGATAAAGCAGCACTGGCGCAATCGCCATTTTATCTTGCAACATGCGACCCATTTCGATGCCGAAAGTGCGAGCTGATTCGAAGTTGATCACGTCTTCTTCATTGTCGAAAAGTTTGGCGTGAGAACCGTCAGAGTGCCACATTGCCAATCTTCCTGCTAAAGTTCCTGGGCCGCTTAAACCCATGAATGGCGCTAGGTTGCGCAAGCGGCGCTGCTCTTTCGGGAGTTTGTAATTGCCATTCACTGCTTCGTTGATGCGATCAATTTCATGCGCTGGAAGAGGAGAATCATTCACCATCACCAAGGCTTTCATGAATTCGATGAGGAAGGAGCGATTTTCGTTAGTGTCTTCGAGCTGAAAAGGATTAAACCCCGAAACTTTTGCCGCATCTGGAATCATGTAGCGACCGCGTACAGCGCGTACAAAAATTTCTGCGCCGCGATCTTTGTCGAAGAAAAATAAACGCGGATTAAATTTTTGCGCTTGGGCACAGAGGAAATTGAGCAACACGGTTTTACCCGCGCCAGTCGGGCCGATAATCATGGTGTGACCAACATCGCGTACGTGAAAACTGAAAAAATATGGCGTGCCGGAAACAGTGTTAAGCACAGTGACAGCATCGCCCCAATGGTTCTTTTTTCTTTTGCCAGATGGGTAATTGTGGAAGGAAGCGAAAGCGGCAATGTTGAGAGTATTTACAACGCTGCGACGCGCCATGTATTCGGAGTTGCAAGGCAATTGCGCCCAAAAAGCTGGTTCCAAATTCATGCGTTCGCGAACGCCGGTAATGCCGGCGTTGGAAAGTTCAACAACTGCAAGAGATAAAGCGCTTTCTAGAGATTTTGGTGTGTCCTCAACACACATCACCGTCATGTGATGTTGGCCGAAAGCGAATTCACCGCTCATTGCCGAATCAAGTGCTTGGTCAATTTCTTGAATTTGCGAAACCGCGACGTCTTCTGATTGTACGAGGCGACGTTGTTGCAACTGCATCGAACTAATCGCCACCATGCGGTTAATGAAAGAAAATGATTGGCTGATGACAAGCTCGAAAGGCATTTGCATAAAACCGTCAAACACGCCGGCGTGAGTCGATGGGCGATATTCTTTGATCGAAACAATTCCAGCATATTTCACGCCAGAAGCATGATGCGCTTCGATGGATTTATTGCCAAAATAAAGTCGGCTAATTGGCAAATGATGCGAGATTTGCCCAAGCGGAATGGCGATTGGTTGCGAATATCCGCAATTCACCAAGCGTGATAAAAATTCTAAAAGTTCGGAAGTGAATCCATCTTCGCCTTCGGAGATGTCGAGCAAAGTTGCACCGTAATTTCCATAACCATTTAAAATGCGTTCGGTCATTTCGTCGATCTCATCGAAGGCTTCGCGCATGTAATTTTCCCAAGCGGTTTTATCGGTTTTATGCTGCAATTTTTTTGCCATATGCTCCAAAACCGCTGCGCCAGAAGTGTCTGCGCCTCTGATGATTGTGAGATAGTGTTCATTGATAAAGCACTTGGCATCGGAGTGTTTTGCTGCCCATTCATCATTTACTCTTTGCGAGAAAGCATCAGGCATATCGCCATCTGGAAAGCCTTTTTCTTTGCGACGAATCGTGTGGAAATAAAGCGAGAAATTGCCTGAGGCCATGCCTTTCAGCAAGTTATTGCGGGCATTTTTTTTGAGATCGATATCGATGTCATCAGCAGTTTCAAAAGCGAAGCCTTTGATTTTTATCACGCGAACTAATTCCTCTTTGTGAGTGAGAATTGTGTTGGAGTTCCAGTGGCAACGATAGGGAATAAAATGCGCTGCAGAAACTTCGCCTTTAGCGATTTTTTCTTTTTCTGGTTTGACGGTTGTGAAGCGCATTTTGTTGTAGGCGGTAGGCGATAAGGAGTGGGAGACGAGGATTAATCTTTATGATTTTTTTTCGCGGTCAACCAAAATAAAAACAGCAGTCCAGGAACGGCTAAAAAAGTTGAGAAAATAAAAAATTCATACCAACCAAAAAGTTGCGCGACGACCCCAGCGCTTGACGTGAGAACACTTCGCGCTAATGATGCAAGTGAAACTAAAAGCGCATATTGTGTGGCGCTGAAATCAACTCTGCAAAGGCCACTCAGGTAAGCGACAAAAACTGAATCGCCAATTCCACCGCTAAAATTTTCGGCAAAAACTGTGAGATAAAGCAAGTTTGAATCATGGCCGATTTTCGCCAAATAAGCGAAAGTTAAATTGGATAACATTTGTAAAATTCCTGCGATCCATAGTGATTTTATCAATCCAATTTTTTTTACCAAAACGCCGCCAAAAAAAACTCCGAACAAAGTCGCAAAAAGTCCAAAAGTTTTTACGATGCTGGCAATTTCAATTTTGCTAAAACCGATTTCGAGTAGGAATGGCAAGGTCAAATTGCCCGCAAAAGCATCTCCGAGTTTGAATAAAATTATAAAAACCAGAATGACATACCAGCGATCGTGACGTGAAAAATCTTTTAGCGGCTCGATAACAAAACTTTTAAACCAGGAGAAAAAATCCTGCTTTTGCGGTTGCCAATTTTTTCTTGTTTCTTCGGCAAAAAAAACGATTGCGATGCAAAAAAACATTGTTGCTGACATCAGGAAGTAAACGGCATCCCACGAAAAAATTTCTGCTAAAACTAAAGCGAGTGCGCCAGAAATTAGCATGCCGATACGATAGCCATAAACGTAAAAACTTGCTGCGATTCCTTGATTTTCTTTTTCGATTAATTCGATGCGATAGCCATCAATTACGATATCCTGACTGGCGGAAAATAATCCGACCAAAAAAGCAAAGACCGCGATGGCGCCAATATTGGCAAGGATTCCCGCGATTCCAAGCGCCGAAATAAAAATCACCAAAAGCAATTGCGTGAGAATTATCCACGATTTTCTTTGTCCAAAAATTTTTGTTAAAAAAGGCACGCGACAAGAATCGATAATCGGCGCGAAAAAAATTTTCAGCGAGTAAGGCAAGCTAACGAGTGAAAAAAATCCGATGGTTTTTAAATCAAAACCCTTGTCCAAGAGAAGTGCCTTGAGAGTTGATAAAATTAGGGCGATTGGGAGTCCCGATGAGATGCCGAGGAAGAAAATTATGGCGAGGTTTTTGTAGGATTTCTGGAACATGAAAAAATTAAGAATTAAGAATTTAGAATTAGGAATTTAGAACTTGTTCCAAGTTTTGTTTTTTGATAAAAAATTACAGACAGATTCCTAACTTCTAATTCCTAATTCTTAATTCTTAATTTTTTCATGCTCGATCACAAAAATCCTTCTCAACTTTATGGCACAACAATTCTTTCGGTGCGCAAAAATGGCAAAGTTGCAATTGCTGGCGATGGCCAAGTGACGCTGGGACAGACTGTTTTAAAATCGAATGCAAAGAAAATTCGCAAACTTGGTGATGGCTCAATCATCGGCGGATTTGCTGGTGCGACGGCCGATGCTTTCACACTTTTCGAACGTCTTGAGCAAAAACTCGAACAATATCCGAATCAGCTGATGCGCGCCTGCGTTGAGCTCGCGAAAGATTGGCGCACCGACAAATATCTTCGTCGCCTCGAAGCCATGATGATCGTAGTCGATAAAAATATTTCACTCGTGCTCACTGGAAATGGCGATGTGCTTGAGCCGGAAGATGGAATTGCCGGAATCGGTTCGGGCGGAAATTTTGCTCTCGCGGCAGCGCGGGCATTAGTTTCGATTGATAATTTATCCGCTGAGGAAGTGGTAAAAAAATCAATGAAAATCGCAGCGGATTTGTGTGTTTATACGAATAACAACATCGTAATCGAGACTTTGTGAATTCTCAGCTCCCCGAGCGGAGTCGAGGGGTTCTTAGACTGTTTTTCTCCCCCGACTTCGCTCGGGGATTTACAAAATAAAAAATGAAATTCCTAAAAACTTTTTTCCTCACAGCAGCGCTTTTAACCCTTTCAAATCAAGCCTTCGCAGCTGTTTCATTTTCAATAAAAAATGAAGAAATTCCCAAAACAAAAATTTTATTTTTCGGTTTCGATTCTGCTGATCCGCGACTAAAAAAAGACAGCGCCGAAATTCTCGAGCGCATCAGAAGAAATTTAAAAACCACCGATCTTTTTGAAATTGTTAAACAAAGCGGTCAGATGGAAGTTTTATCTCCAAGCCGCGACAATGCTGTTCCCGCTGCTCAGAATTTAGCGCAGGAAAATCTCACCGTTGAGTCACTTCCCAATTTTGAAAAATATTTAAAAGTCGGAATCGGCGCGATTGTTGTCGCACAATTTAACTACGATTTGAGCGGCAATCTCGAAGCAAGAATTCGCATGTGGGATGTGCTAGACCAGCGTCAACTTTTTGGAAAATTTTACACGGCATCGAGCGATAATCATCGCAAAATGGCCAACATAATTTCCAATGAAATTTTTAAAGCGATCAGTGGCGAAGTATCTGGCCACTTCACTTCGCAGATTCTTTACGTTTCTGAATCTGGCGCGATTAACAAGCGCATAAAAAAAATTAATCTCATTGATTTTGACGGCGAAAATAATCGCGTTTTGACCGATGGACGCGATTTAGTTTTGACGCCAATTTTTTCCAAAAAACGCGACGAGATTTTTTATCTGCGCTACTTCCAAAATAAGCCGCAAATTTTCTCGATGAATTTACAAAATTTACGCAGCCAAAAAGTTGGCGGATTTCGCACCACGACATTGGCCCCAAGCGTTAATCCCAAAGATCCGAACGTGATTCTACTTTCGGCAATTGATAACGGAAATAGCGATATTTACGAAATGAATATCGCTGAAAATTTGGCTAAAAAATTAACCAAAAATCCGGCGATTGATACTACTCCATCATATTCTCCCGACGGAAAATTTATCGCTTTTTCTTCCGATCGCGAAGGTGGTCAGCAAATTTTTGTGATGGATGCGGATGGCTCTTCGGTCAAGCGTGTCAGCACCGGAAATGGTTCTTATTCCAAGCCAGTTTGGTCGCCAGATGGAAAATTAATTGCCTTCACCAGAATAAAAGGTGGGCAATTTTTTATCGGCGTGATGCTGCCAAACGGCAAAAGTGAAAAATTATTAACCAGCGGATATTTGGTTGAAGGCGCCAAATGGTCACCAAATTCGCGCTATCTGATTTATTCAAAAAAGAAGGGTCCTTACGGACGTGATTCGCTTCCGCGCCTCTATGTCATCGACATCATTACCGGTTTTGAATTTGAAGTGCCAACGCCAGTAGGCGAGGGCGCGACGGATCCAGATTGGGTTTGAAGCGACGGCGCAGCAGGAAAAACGACCTCAACGGTCGTTTTTAGCTTCAAACGGGCGAAGGCTGCGCCTGAGCTCGTGTGGGAGAATGGGAATAAATCCACAAACCGATTTTCTAGGTACAAATTTTTGACTTGATGCATCTCTATTTTCTCAAACGCTTCCTCCTGATTTTCCCCACGCTTTTCATCATCATGCTGGTGAATTTTTTGGTTATCCAAGCCGCGCCGGGTGGGCCAGTGGAGCGATTTATTGCGCAGATGAATCATACGACAAAAGTTGGTGGTGAAGTGCAAAATTTCTCCGAAATAAAAAACATCACTAGCGATGGAGCATTGAAATATCAGGGTTCGCAAGGTGTTGATGAAGAGTTGATAAAAAAAATCGAAAAACTTTACGGCTTCGATTTGCCACTTCATCAGCGCTTTTTTTTGATGATGAAAAAATATTTTACCTTCGATTTTGGCGAAAGTTTTTATCAGGATAAAAAGATTTTAACCCTAATTGCAGAAAAGCTGCCAACATCGATTTCTCTAGGGTTGTGGACGGTTTTGCTGATCTATTTAATTTCAATTCCGCTTGGCATAAAAAAAGCAATTTTTGACGGTTCAAAATTTGATATTTGGACGAGTTCGCTGGTGATTTTTTTTCACGCAATTCCATCTTTTTTATTTGCGATTTTACTCATCGTGCTTTTTTGCGGCGGAAATTTTCTCAACATTTTTCCCTTGCGCGGCTTGGTTTCATCGAATTTTGCCGAGTTAAATTTCGCGCAAAAAATTCTCGATTATTTTTGGCATTTAACTTTGCCGATTCTTGCGATGGTGATTGGCGGATTTGCCTCGCTAACTTTTTTCGTCAAAAATTCTTTCCTCGAAGAGATAAATAAAAACTACGTTCTAGCCGCTTACGCCAAGGGTTTGAGCCAAAGTCAAATTTTGTATCGTCACGTTTTTCGCAATGCGATGTTGATCGTAATTTCCGGATTTCCTGCGGCGCTGATTGGAATTTTTTTCACCAGTTCAATGCTCATCGAAATTATTTTTTCACTCGATGGACTTGGTTTGTTGAGCTACGAAGCCGCGGTTTCCCGCGATTATCCGCTGATGTTCGCCTCGCTTTACATCTTCACCTTGCTTGGTTTAATCATGAATCTCATCAGCGATTTAACCTACAAAATGGTTGATCCACGAATTAATTTTGACGCGAAAAAATAATGCTAAACGACATAGAAATTAATCTGATTATCGTGCTGCTTTTGCTGATTTTTTCAGCGCTACTTTCCTGTTTTGAAACTTCAATCACAGCAGTTTCGCGTGCGAAGATTCATCGGCTCGCGAGCGAGGGAAATAAAAGGGCAAAGAGATTGGAAAGATTACTCAAAGAGCGCGAAAAAGTTGTGAGCGTGATGCTGATTGGCAATAACATCGTCAACATTGTCGCTTCTGCAGTCACCACAAAAGTTTTGCTCGAAATGTTTGGTGAAATTGGATTGGTTTACGCGACGATTTTATTGACGATTTTGGTGATAGTTTTTGGAGAAATTTTGCCAAAAACTTATGCGATAAAATCTTCGGAAAAAATCGTATTATTTTTCGCAGGAGCGATTGAATTTTTGTTTAGAATTTTTTCCCCGATAGTTTTTGTAGTTCAAAAATTTTCCGACTTATTTTTCAAAAAAACTGACAAAAAAACTCAAGAAGCGGAATTAGAAGAAATTCGCGACGCCGTTGATCTCAAGGCCAAAGAAGGTTCGATTTTCAAATATGACAAGGATTTGCTCGACGGAGTTTTGGATTTATCCGACACCGAAATCAGCGAAATTATGGTGCATCGCAAAGATATCGAATCGATCAATATCAACTTGCCGATTGCTGAAATTGTGAAGCGAGCGACTGCTGGAAATTATACCAGAATGCCGCTTTGGAGCGGAGATAAGGAAAATATCGTGGCGATTTTAAACGTGCGAAAATTGCTTAAAGCTCTGCATTTTTATCAAGGCGATTTGGAAAAATTTGAATTAACGCCAGCCACTTCCGAGCCTTGGTTTACGCCATCTAGCAATAGTTTACGCTCGCAACTTTTTGCTTTTAGAAAGAGAAAAAAACGCTTCGCTTTGGTGGTTGATGAATATGGCTCGCTCGCTGGTTTAGTGACTCTGGAGGATATTCTCGAAGAAATTGTCGGCGAAATAAAAGAGCAAGATGAAGAGTCGGAAATGAATATTATCAAAACTAAATCAGGCTACAAAATCGCCGGAAAAACTTTAATTCGCGACATTAATAAGAAATTGGAATGGGAAGTAGAAGAGGGTGATGACGCCTACAACCTAGCGGCTTTCATCATTAATAATTTGGGAAGAATTCCTGATGAAAAAGAGAGTTTTGTAATCAGCGGTTTTTATTTTCAGATTCTAAAAAAACGCGGACATGATTTGATTTTGGTGAAGGTGAAGGAGATCAAAAAGGGGGCTTAAAAAAACGCGAATCCCGAACAAGTTCGGGATGAAGATTTGCGAACTTGTTTTGCGATCTGTTTTTGTGCATCGAGGCTAGTTCACAACAAAACCACTTTCGCGTAGAATTATTTTTGATGTATCGCTCTTTAAAAATTTTAGAAATTCGCGAGCGATTTCCATGTTGTCGCCGGCGATTACTAGAGCTTGATAAAAAATATTTTCATCTTTTTTGCTGGCCAAAGTTTGGAAATTTGGTTCATTTTTAATCTGGCTTGCGAGTAGTAAGGCGTAGTTCTCGCTATTGCTCTTGATGATGCTGATGAATGGTGATTTATCTTCGTTGAGCTTGTGAAATAATTTTAAATTCTCGAAGGAAAAATGTTTGATGAAATTGCTGGAGGCATTTCCCGAAGAATTATTTTCGTTGTCGAGAATTAGAGTTAATCTTTCGCGATTGAGCACGGCTAAAGCATCTGCCAAAATAATTTTTTTATTCTGAAGTTCTGCAGGAATGTTGGGGTTTGATTTTGAGGTTGCCAAAACCAATTCATCGCTGGCGATATAGCCAACATTATAGACATCAACCACGCCTTTTTGGCGCAAAGATTCAATCCAGCCATGATGGGCGGAGATGAAGATGTCAGCGGGTTCGCCGGAATCAATTTCGGAAATTAATTCGGAAGAAGAATTGAAATTAACCGAGACAATTACGTTGGATTTTTGCGAATAAATGCGAGCGATTTTTGTTAGCGCCAAAGCCATGTTTTGCTCGGCGAAAATTGTGAGATTCCGGCTAGTTGATGCGGCAGAAATTTGCGCGAAAAAAAATATTGAAAGGAAAATTCCAATAAATTTTTTCGGAAATTTTTTCATTTTTGATTTTTTAAACCGCGAGCATTTTTTGACGATCAGAATCGATTTCGCTGAAAACCTCTTCCCACGTTCCGGTTGTAGAGGCTTTGCTATATTCTGTGACGCGATTTTCGAAGAAATTTGTATGCTCAACTCCGTTCAAAATTTCGTCGAGCCAAGGTAGCGGATTGACGTCGATCATGTAGATGTCTTTAAGGCCGAGTTGGCTCAAACGGCGATCGGCGATGTAGCGAATGTAGCGTTTAACTTCGCGCGAAGTTAGGCCTTCAACATTTCCCATTTCGAAAGCGAGATCAATGAAAGCATCTTCGAAATGCACGATTGTAGCGCATGCTTCGTAGAGGCGGCCTTTTAATTCTTCGTCCCAAACTTCAGGATTTTCTTGAACGAAAGTGCGGAAAAGTTTGATGATTGACGCGGTGTGGAGAGATTCATCGCGCACCGACCAAGCCACGATTTGACCCATTCCTTTCATTTTTCCGAAGCGTTGGAAATTTAACAAAATCGCAAAAGAAGCGAAAAGTTGCAAACCTTCGGTAAAGCCGCCGAAGGCTGCGAGAGTAGTGGCAATGTCTTTTTTGGTGCCGATGCCGAATTTGTGCATGTAGTCGTATTTATCCTTCATTTCCTTGTATTTCATGAAGGCGGAATATTCGGTTTCTGGCATTCCGATGGTGTCTAGCAAATGCGAATAAGCGGCGATGTGAACTGTTTCCATGTTGGAAAAAGCTGCGAGCATCATTTGCACTTCAGTTGGTTTGAAAACTTGTGAATAATGCTTCATGTAGCAGTTATTCACTTCGATGTCAGCTTGCGTAAAAAAGCGAAAAATTTGTGTGAGAAGATTTTTTTCAGAGGCGGTTAAATTGTGTTTCCAATCGCGAACATCGTCGGCCAAAGGAACTTCTTCCGGCAGCCAATGCACTTGTTGTTGTTTAAGCCAAGCATCGTAAGCCCAAGGATAATTAAACGGTTTGTAAATAGGCTTTGCATCTAGGAGAGACATGGTTTCGTGAGGGAATTAAGATTTGAAAAAGAAGAGATTTAGGAGCGGCAAAAACTAAATTTATGTCGCAACAATTGCAAATTAAAATCTTTTAAATTCTGGCGATTATTTCTTGATGAACAAAAATTTTTAGCTCCCCGAGCGAAGTCGAGGGGTTGGGAGTTTGCTTTCCTACCCCTCGACTCCGCTCGGGGAGCTGAAGTTAGAAAATTAATCCATCAAGGGATGATTGCCAAATAGCCAAATATCTGTCTTTACGACAGTGCCAAATTAAAAAATTCTCCATTGATTTTCGTTTGATGATTTCTAGTTTAAAACCCGAGTAATTTACTCGGTCTTTCAATTAAATTTTTTAAAAAATATGTCAGTTCTTGTTGGAAAAAAAGCTCCGGATTTCACTGCAAAAGCAGTTATGTCAAGCAACGAAATTCCTGTGATTAACGAAGAATTTAACTTGCATTCCTATCTCAAAGGAAAAATCGGCGTGTTGTTTTTTTATCCGCTTGATTTCACATTCGTTTGCCCGTCCGAAATTATCGCTTTTGATAATCGTTTAAAAGAATTTGAAAGCCGTGGCGCTAAGGTAATCGGAGTTTCAGTTGATTCTCATTTCACACATTTGGCTTGGAAAAATACTCCAGTTGAAAAAGGCGGAATTGGTCAAATCCAATATCCTCTCGTTGCTGATTTAACTAAATCAATCGCTCGCGATTACGATGTTTTAACTGGCGATGCTGTAGCGTTGCGCGGCACTTTCTTGATTGATCAACAAGGCATTGTGCGTCACCAAGTTGTAAATGATTTACCACTTGGACGCAATATCGACGAGGCTTTGCGCATGGTTGATTCGCTTAAATTTTTCCAAGAACATGGCGAAGTTTGCCCAGCCGGCTGGAATAAAGGAAAAAAAGGAATGAAAGCTGATGCCAAAGGCGTGGCGGAATATTTAGCAGGAAACGCGAAGGATTTGTAAGAAAGCGTTAGTCGTAAGTTTAAGCACGAAAGCGGATTTACGACAGCGCCATTATGCCTTCGCAAGCTCAGTATTACCTGAGAGTTTGCGAAGGAATAATTGCCCAAGTTAAATGACTAGTTTTTTGTTGACTAACAATTCTCGATTCATAGAAAGCGCGACCCTTTTTTAGGAAAATCTCCCAAAAATTTTAAATTTACTAACTTTTCAAAAGAGCATTTCAATGCCTACAGTTAACCAATTAATCAGAAAGCCAAGAGTCAAGCAAACCGCTAAGAACAAGGTTCCAGCGATGAAGGGTTGCCCACAAAAAAGAGGCGTTTGCACTCGTGTTTATACCACAACTCCAAAAAAACCAAACTCAGCTTTGCGTAAAGTTGCACGCGTGAAATTAACCAACGGATTCGAAGTAATCGCTTACATCCCTGGTGAAGGACACAACCTGCAAGAGCACTCGGTTGTAGCAATCCGCGGTGGTCGTGTAAAAGACTTGCCAGGTGTTCGTTATCATATCGTGCGCGGTTCTTTGGATACTCAAGGCGTTAAAAATCGCAAACAAGCCCGTTCAAAATACGGCGCTCAAAAACCTAAATAATTTTTTAAAAAATGCGTAGAAGAGCAGCAAAAATCAGAAAAATTTTTCCTGATGCCAAATATGGCGAAGTAATCGTTTCTAGATTCGTTAACCGCTTAATGGATGACGGAAAAAAATCAGTTGTTGAAAAAGCAATTTACGAAGCTTTCGACAATTTAGAAAAAAAATTGAAAAAACATCCAGTCGTGATTTTCAAAGAAGCTTTGGAAAATATCACGCCAAAGGTTGAAGTTAGATCGCGTCGTATTGGTGGTGCGACTTACCAAATTCCGGTAGAAGTTTCTCCACGTCGCGGTTCAGCTCTTGCTTTGAAATGGTTGAAAACTTCAATCGAAAACATCAAAGGAAAAGAGCTTTCAAACAAAGTAGTCACGGTTGTTCTAGAATCTTTGGAAAACAAAGGCTGGGCAGCAAAAAAGAAAGAAGAAGTTTTCAAAATGGCCGAAGCCAACAAAGCTTTTGCACATTATCGCTGGTAATTTCCTGGAATGGATTTTATCCGAGGCGAACCTCTAAAAAGGTTCGCCTTTTTTTTGTAAAAAATTCAGCAAATGGCGCAAAATTTACCAATCGATATTGTAATTCCAGTTCACAAAAAAGATTTGCAAATTCTCGAATATTGCATCGAGGCGGCGAAGAAAAAAATTGTTAATGCGCGCCGTATTATCGTGGTTTCAAAAGAGCGTTATTCCGACAATGCTGAATGGTTTGATGAAAAGCTTTTTCCATTTTCTTTGGAGTTGGTGCGCGATTATGTTGGTGGTTCGGTTGGTTGGTATTTTCAGCAACTTTTGAAACTCTACGCTCCCTTGGTGATTCCTGGCATCAGCGAAAATGTGATGATTCTCGATAGTGACACGGTTTTTTTTCGTCGTGTTGCAATGCTAGACGAGCAAAATCGGTCTTTTTACAATATCAGCAAAGATAAAAATGTGCGATGCAGAGATTTTGACATCAGAGTTGCAAAGCACGCCAAAGCAGTATTGTCAGCTCTTGCCATTGAAAATCTTCCGTCGGAATTTCGCGAAATTTCTGGTATCAGTCACAACATGATGTTTAACCGCGAAATTATGCGCGATCTTTTTGCCAAGGCTGAAGCCCATGATGCTGATGGCGATCCCTTTTACAAAATTTTTCTCAAGCATGCCGATAGCGAACATTCGGCTTCAGAATATCAAATTTATTTCAATTTTTTATTAGTTTTTCATCGCGAAAAAATTCGCATCAGAAAGCTGAATTATAAAAATACTGCCGACGTAAATATCAGAAAATATCGCCGCAGATTCAAATATCACTATTGCTCGTTTCACTCCTATTTGCGCAGCACGAGAAGTGATTCACTTCGTGTTCGTGCAGAAAAATTTTCCCAAAAATTTTTGGCAAAAATGTTCTATCAGGAAATTTGGAATATCGGAATTGTGCGCAAAAATATCGCCGATTTTTTGAATTTTCCTAATCAAAAAATTGAATGGTTATCGCGTCCGAAATTTATGAATTTTCGCGCCGATCCTTTTGGATTTATTTCGCAAAATGGCGAAAAAAATATTTTGTTCGAGCATTACGATTATTGGTCGCGCAAGGGAAAAATCTGCAATTTGAAAATTGATGAAAATTTCAAAATCACTGCCGAAAAAGAAATTTTAAATCACAAAAAACATCTCTCTTATCCTTACATTTTTTGCGACGGAAATCAAAAATTTGCTTTAGTTGAAAGCTATAAAGAAAAAAAACTGACTCTTTACGAAGTCAATGATGACGCGTCTCTAAAGCCTATTCGAGATTTATTCCAAGGCATGAAAATTGTCGATCCGTCAATTGTAAAACATGGCGGAAAATGGTGGATATTTTTCACGCTCAGCGATCAAGGTGATGATAAACTTCACCTCGCTTTTAGTGAAAGTTTGAGCGGAGAATGGAAAATGCATCCACGCAATCCAGTCAAGATTGACTTGGCCTCAGCGCGATGCGGTGGAGAAATTTTTTCGCATGATGGCGCGCTGTTTCGCCCGTCACAAAATTGCTCAAAAACTTACGGTGGATCGATTGTTCTTAATCGAATTTTATCGCTCAGTGAAGAAGATTTTTCAGAATTGGAAGAAATTCAAATCTATCCAAATCAGCTCAGTTCTTGGCCTGATGGCATTCACACCATTTCAACTTTGGGAAAAAATCTCACTTTAGTTGACGGTAAAAAAATCACTTTTGTACCTCATAAACCGCTAATCGCAGCGCTCCGCTTCCTGAAGAAATTTCTTGTGAATTAGAAATCGAAAAATACTTTGCGCCGCCTTTTTAAGAAGTCGTAAGTTGTAAGTCGTAAGTCGTAAGTTGCTGCCGGATTCGGTTTGACTTACGACTTACGACTCATGACTTACGACTAAAAATTTTCTCAAAATTTTTTATGTCTCGTCAAATCGAAATCGAAAAATACCGCAATATCGGTATCATGGCTCACATCGACGCTGGTAAAACTACCACCACCGAACGCATCCTTTTTTACACTGGAAAATCGCACAAAATCGGCGAAGTGCATTACGTCGCAGCTACAATGGACTGGATTGAGCAAGAACAAGAACGAGTTATAAAAATCACTTCTGCAGCCACAACCTGCTTCTGGAAAAATAATCGCATCAACATCATCGACACTCCGGGACACGTAGATTTTACGATTGAAGTTGAGCGCTCACTTCGCGTGCTTGACGGCGCAATTTGTGTGTTTGATGCAGTTGCTGGCGTTGAACCGCAATCAGAAACTGTATGGCGCCAAGCTAATAAATACAGAGTTCCAAGAATGTGTTTTGTGAATAAAATGGATCGCACCGGCGCTAATTTTTATCGTTGTGTTGATATGATGAAAACCCGCTTGGGTGCTCGTCCGGTTCCAATTCAATTGCCAATTCATGAAGCTGAAAATTATGGCGGTTTGATCGATTTGATCAAAATGAAAGCCGTAGTTTGGAAAGACGAAACCATGGGCGCGGATTACACTTTGGAAGAAATCCCAGCCGATCTTCTCGACAAAGCAAAACAATATCGCGAACAATTGGTTGAAGCTGCTGTTGAGCAAGACGACGCCCTGATGGAAAAATATTTAAACGGCGAAGAAATCTCCGAAGAAAATCTCAAAAAATGCATTCGTAAAGCGACAATTGCTGGCGCTTTCGTTCCAGTTTTAAATGGCACTGCTTTCAAAAATAAAGGTGTTCAAACCTTGTTAGACGCGGTTGTAGACTTCTTGCCAAGTCCGGTTGATATCAAAGAAATTCCGGCAATGAACAGCAATAATGATGAACCTATCACCATCAATTGCGGCGATAAAAAATTCGCTGGTTTGGCGTTTAAAATCATGACTGATCCTTTCGTCGGTTCATTGACTTTCGTGCGTATTTATTCCGGCACTTTGTCAGGCGGAACGGGAGTTGTTAATACCACCAAAAACAGCAAGGAAAGAGTCGGTCGTATTTTGTTGATGCATGCCAATAATCGTGAAGACATCAAAGAAGCATATGCTGGCGACATCGTTGCCCTTGCTGGCTTGAAGGCCACTACAACTGGCGATACTCTCGTCGAGCAAGGTTATGATATTATTTTGGAAAGAATGGTTTTCCCTGAGCCGGTAATCGAAGTTTCGGTTGAGCCGAAATCAACTGCGGATCAGGAGAAAATGGGCATGGCTTTGTCGCGCTTGGCTTCGGAAGATCCATCACTTCGCATCGAATCAGATCAAGAATCTGGCCAAACCATTCTAAAAGGTATGGGCGAGTTGCATTTGGAAATCATCGTCGATCGCATGAAGCGCGAATTTAAAGTTGATGCCAATATCGGCCAACCAAAAGTGGCCTATCGCGAAACCATCACCAAAAAAGTTGAGATCGATTATACTCACAAAAAACAATCTGGCGGTTCTGGTCAATTTGCGAAAGTTAAAATCGCATTTGAGTCATTGCCAGCAGACGCTCCAGAAAATTTTGTTTTCACCAGCGAAGTTGTGGGCGGACGCGTTCCGAAAGAATTTATTCCAGGTGTTGAGAAGGGTTTGAAATCAGCAAAAGAAACTGGCTTTTTGGCTGGATTCCCAGTTGTTAGATTAAAAACTACTTTGCTTGACGGTGCTTATCACGATGTGGATTCATCAGTTTTAGCCTTCGAAATTGCAGCTCGTTCTGCCTTCCGCGAAGCTATGGAAAAAGCTGGCCCGATCATTCTTGAACCAATCATGAAAGTGGAAGTCGTCACCCCTGAAGACTATATGGGCGACGTAATCGGAGACATCAACTCACGTCGCGGACAAATTCAAAATGTTGAAGCGCGTGATGTCACGCAAGTAATCACCGCCAAAGTCCCTCTCGCTTCAATGTTTGGCTATGTGAATAGCTTGCGCTCATTGTCTCAAGGTCGTGCCAGCTATGCGATGGAATTTGATTGCTACGAACCAGTTCCAGCAGCAGTCGCAGAGGAAATTAAAGCTAAGAAATCTTAAGATTTTTTTGCAAAAGCAGATTTGCGATATGCCCTTAGGTATCAACTTCTGCGACAAACTAAAAATTCTCAGTTTTTCGAGTGAAGTTAAGAGGTAGAGAAAAGACCCTCATCTCTCAGCGCAGTGTAGGGAACTGGGACTAAAATTAGTCTGCATGGGATACTTGCCGTAATTCCATTAACCTCGCATAAAACTTTTGCTTGCAAAATATTTTGCCATTCGAAAGATGCGCGACCTTGTTTGGAAGAGGGTGTTTGTAGCATAGCCCGTGAAGCCTTGGTTTTCTAGGTGTCATAACGAGTCTAAGTAAAAAAATTTAGCAAAAAAATTTCGAAAAGAAATTTTCGAAGTAAGGAGTTTTTTTGCTAAATTTTTTTAGAGTTGATCAAAAAAAATTTTATAGTGACGCACTCAAATGAAGTCTGTCGCTATTCATTATCGTTAATATTTGGCAAGAATTTAAACTTGTAAAAAAACTTTTATGACCAAAGCAACCTTCCAACGCACCAAACCTCACGTCAACATCGGAACC